>CAYFSA010000180.1:0-5476 GCA_964345605.1 uncultured Ectothiorhodospiraceae bacterium | reverse complement strand
AACGACACCAGCGCCCTGATCCTGGACATGCTTAGCGAAGCCCCGAGCAGTTTCGAGGGGTTTTGCGAGCGTCTGAAGACCGAGCTGGAGGTCGAGCTGGATGCCGAGCAGCGGGCCAATTTCGAGCGGCATTTCCAGCGGCTGGATGAGCTCGGGCTGATTCAGCGCGTTCCAGCCAGCGAGCACGCATGCTAGTTGCTGATCTGCCGCCGACCGAACTCCGCCAGCGCCTAGCCGGGCCAGGTCTGAAGATCCAGCTCGACCCCTTCGTGGTGCAGGCCCGCATCGACGGCCCGCCGGCCATTTATCAACAGCTGCGCTCGCTCTATCAGCATGCCCTGGCGCCCGACGACGCCATTGCCCATTTCCATGCCGGGCTGCAGTTACCCAACGGCCCCCGCCGCTGGCTCAAGCCCAAAGTACAATTTTTCGACGACCTGAGCCCGCCCTTCACGCCGCTGCCCGCCGTGCAGGCCTTTCCCATGTTCGAGTGGGGCATCAACTGGTGCGTGGCCAATCAGGCCAATCATTACCTGATGCTGCATTGCGGGGCGCTGGAGCGCCATGGCCAGGTCGCCTTGTTCCCGGCCTGGCCGACGCATGGCAAGACGACTCTCTGCGCCGGCCTGATGCTGAGCGGCTGGCGGTTGTTCTCGGACGAATTCGGCCTGCTCCGGCCGGGCACGGCGACCGTGGTGCCCTTCCCGCGTCTGATGCCGTTAAAAAACGCCTCCATCGAGGTGATCCGCCGATTCGCTGCCCACGCCCGACTCGGGCCGGTGTTCTACAAGACCCGCAAAGGCGATGTCGCCCATCTGCAGCCGGATGACGCGAGTGTTCAAAATTCCGACAAGACTGCCCCGGCCCGCTGGCTGATCTTCCCGCGCTGGCATGCTAAGGCCACCCTCAAGCTCACGCCCATGGCCCAATCCCGGGCCTTTCTGCTGCTGGCCACCAATGCCTTTAATTATGAAGTCCTCGGCGCAGCCGCCTTTCGCACCGTGGATCAGCTGGTCCGTGAGTGTGCGTGTTATAGTCTGCAGTACTCCAATCTGCACGAGGCGGTCGCGGCGCTGAATGATCTGGTGGACCAACAAGCGGACTGACCCAAGCGGGGCATTGCGAACCGATCCCGGCCGCTTACTTATCCAGAGTCTGTTATACCCCGAACGGCTGGCGAGCGTGCGCCCCGGCGAATGGGATGCCCTACTGCGCCTGGCCAAACGGCTGCGCCTGCTCGGCCGGGTTGCCGCCGAGGTCGAGCGGCTGGACCTGCGCGCCGCCATCCCGGCCACCGCCCGCGAAGTCCTGGATGCCGACCAAACCGCCCTGCAGCATCGTCATACCCTGATCACCTGGGAGCTCGACCGTATCCTGTGGGCCCTGCAGGATGCCGCTTACCAGCCGGTACTGTTGAAAGGCTGCGCCTATCTGCTCGCCGGGCTGCCGCCGGCCCCCGGGCGTTCGTTCGCCGATGTCGATCTGATGCTACCCAAGGCGCAGCTGCTGGAGGTCGAGGCCATCCTGCAGGCCAATGGCTGGGTGTCGCAGAAACGCCACGCCTACGATCAGCGCTATTACCGAGAATGGATGCATGAGCTGCCGCCCATGCGCCATCGGGAGCGCGAGGTCGAGGTCGACCTGCATCACACCCTGCTGCCGCTGACCAGCCGCCTGAATCCGCCCGCCGAGCTGCTGTTCCAGCAGGCGGTGCCCATTCCCGGCACGGGCTATCGTATGCTGAGCCCGGCCGACATGGTCCTGCACAGCGCCACGCATTTGTTCTATGACGGCGAGATCAAGGGGGGGCTGCGGGATTTGTTCGATCTGCACGATCTGCTCGGCCATTTCGGCGCCCAGCCGGGCTTTTGGGACAGCCTCGTGCCCCGTGCTGAGCGCCTCGACCTGGAGCGTCCCCTGTACTATGCCCTGCGCTATTGTCACCGCCTGCTGGCAACGCCGATCCCGCACCGGGTCTTGCAGACCAGTCGGCGCCGTCGGCCCCATACGCTCAACCGGCTGGCCATGGATGCCCTGGTGACCCGCGTACTGACCCGCCACCAGCTTGCCCGCGATGCCACTCCCCTGGCTGTCTGGCCGCTATACCTGCGTTCCCACTGGCTGCGCATGCGGCCCTGGCTGTTGACTCAGCATCTGGCGCGCAAGCTGTGGCGGCTGCTGCGGGGGGAAAACTAGATTGTCAAAACGCTTAAGCGGCCTCGTGCAAAACTTTTGCAACCATTTCGGGCATTCGCGCAATAACACGAAAATAACTTTGCACAGCCATATCAGGCGTTGCCCGACGCGCCAGCATCGCATTACATCGCCTGCAACCGTTGCCGCAATCGCTCGGCCTGCGCCCGCTCGCTGAAATCGCCGCCCTGCCCCAGCGCCGTCTGCAAATGCTGGCGCGCCTCCTGGGTCCGACCCAGGTCGCTCAGGGCCTTGGCCAGGTGATAAAGAATGCCGGGATCTTGTGAGGCCCGTGAGTGCGCATCACGCAGAAACCGCAGCGCCTTGGCCGGCTGGCCTTCGGTGACCAGTATCCAGCCCAGCGTATCCAGCACGGGGGTGCTGTCCGGCGCCAGCTCGTAGGCCCGCCGGGCCGTGGCCAGCGCCCGGGGGTCGCCAACCTGCTGATACAGCCAGCCGAGATTATTCTGCACATTGGCATCATTCGGGATCATTTCGGCCAGACGCTCGTGATGGCGGATCGCCGCTTGCCAACGGCCGGCATTGAGATAGCTGGTCGCCGCCGCCCGGCGCACCAGCTCATCGTCGGGATGGTCCCGCAGCCATTCTTCGAACAGGTCAAACCCTGCCTCGGTCTGCCCCGCTGCCAGCCTTGCTTGGCCGAGACGCGCGGCAATACCGCTGTCCGGCGACCGCTGCCAGGCGGCTTCATAGGCCTGCAGGGCCTGCCGGGTTTGGCCGAGCTGGCGATAGACATCGCCTGCCAGGGCATATCCCAAGGCGGCACTGGCCGAATCCTGCTGCAGCTGCCGAGCCCGTGCCAGTGCCGCCTCGGTGCGCCCGCTGGCTCGATCCAGATTGACCAGCATCGCCTGCGCCGGTAGAAACTCGGCAGTAGCCGCCACGGCACGTTCCAGGGTGATGCGGGCGCCCTCGCTATCGTTCAGGCTACGCTGCGCCCGGGCAATGCCATATAACCGCGGCGCGCTGTCCTCGGCCAGCTTGGACAGCATCCGATAAGTCCGCACGGCATCCTGGCGCTGTCCTTGGGCGGTATAGGCGCGTGCCTTCAGCCTGAGCAAGCCTTGATGGGTTGGATTGGCACTCAGCGGCCGGCTCAGCACCTCCAGCACCTTGCCGGGCTGGGTGTTGCGCAAGTACAGCGCGGCCAATTGCCGGCTCGGTCCCACGGCATAGACATCCTGGGCGACCACCTGCTCCAGCCAGCCGATTGCCGCTTCCAGGCGATCTTGGCGCAGGGCGATGCGGGCCAGCCGATGCATGATCGCGGCATTGTCCGGGTGCTGTTCCAGCAAGGCTTTCAGGCGCTCATCGGCAGCCGTCAATTGATTTGCTGCCAGCTCAAGATCGGCCAGTTGCAGGTTGGCCGTCACATTGCCCGGCTCCTGGGCCAGCACTGTCTCGAAATGGGACTGGGCCGCGGCAGGCTGACCGAGCCGCTGCTGCGCCAGGCCGGCCAACAAATGCGCCTGCACCGCCCTTGCATCCTGCGCCAGCACCTGTTCGGCCTGGTCGAGAGCTGTCTCCGGATCGTCCATGTCCAACGCCAGACGCGCCAAGGCCAGGCGCGGGCCGACTTGGCCGGGGACAAGTTTGACCGCTTGTTGCAAATGTTGGCGCGCCGACTCTATCCGCTCGGCAGCCTGCAGGCTCAGGCCTTGCTGCAGCCATAGTTCGGCATTATCCGGCGCCGCCTGCAGGGCTTGCTCCAAGGTGGCAACGGCATCCTGAGCAAACCCCGCCTGCCGCTGCGCAACAGCCAGTAAGCGCAACAATTCGACATCCTCAGCCCGCTGTTCCGCCGCCGGCTTCAGGGTATACATGGCTTCGCGGGCGTTGCCGAGTTCCAGCAGGGTCGCCCCCAGAACCTTGCGAGCCGCGGTATGCTCGGGATTGTTGCCGACAAATGCATTCAGGTAGTCGCGCGCCTGCTCGAATCGGCCCAGGCCGAAGGCAGTCAGACCCGCCAGCCAGCGCCGCTGGCCCCGCCAGAGCAGGCTGTCGTCTGGAATCCGGTCGAGCGTGGTGGCCGCCTCCTGCAGCGCTGCCTGCGCGCCTTTCAGATCGCCCCGCCGCACCAGCAGCATGGCCTCCAGATAGGCCGCTTCCGGCAATTGCGGCAACCGCGCCCGCACGGCTTGGACATCCGCCATCGCCGCCCCGTACTCGCCTTGCTGGGCCCGCAGCAGGGCCCGCGACAACAAGGCCCGGTCATGCTCGGGGTCCAGCTCGATGGCCCGGTCATACATCGCCAGCGCCCGCGCCTCATCCCCGGCCGCGCGCCGCGCCTCGGCCTTAAAAAACCAGGCATCGGCCAGTTGATTGTCCAGCCCCAGCGCCCGGTCGAACAAATCCTCGGCCTGCGCCCGTTCACCCTGGCTCAGCAGAATACGACCCCATTCCAACAGGGGCTCGGGCGCGTCCGGCCGCCAATCCACCGCCCGCGCCAGGGCTTGCTTGGCTTGGTCCCATTGCTCCAGGGCCTGATAGGCTTCGGCATGAATCTGCAGCAATTCGGCGCGCGCAGGGCCTTGCAGGGTAGTGATGGGGTAGCGCTCAAGCAGGGCCTCGTACTCGCCCTTTTGCAGCATAATCCGGGCTAGCGGCGGAATAACCTGCACCGGGTCGGCGCCGAACTCCCGCGCCTGACGATACTCCTTGGCGGCCGCTTCAACATCGCCGACCGTGCGATGGACCTTGCCGAGCAGCAAACGCGCCGGCAGCAGGTTGGGATCGGCCTGCAGCGCATTCTGCAAGTGAATGCGGGCGCTGGCGTATTCATCCGCCTGAAAGGCGATGATACCCTGCTCGTAGAGCTGAGCGGCGCGCTCGGAATCGGCGGCGAGGGCGATATGACCCGAAACGCTCAGGAGCAGGTACAAGCCAAGACTGAGTGAGCTGAGCAAGCGGGCCGTTTGTCGGAATATTTTACAACACTGCCCCGCTTGCTTCTCGTTCCCACGCGCTGCGTGGGAACGCAGACTTGGCGCGCCGCGCCAAGTCCTTGCCCAGCCCGATCTGTAGGTCAAGCTCGCCACTGAACTCCCGACAGCGCTGAAACAACCCTGCGGTAGCGACAGCAACCCATTGACTAGCATCTTGAAAAACATGGTCAGATTGATGAACCTATGCATGGAGGACACCGGGACGCAGCGCGCCTTATCTGCATTCCCACGCAGCGCGTCACTGCCATTAAGTTAGGCATCTCGTCGGCGGGTTACGCTGCGCTAACCCGACCTACGGCGCCAGGTAGGGTCGGTTT
>CAYFSA010000179.1:0-5529 GCA_964345605.1 uncultured Ectothiorhodospiraceae bacterium | reverse complement strand
ACGTAGTGCTTGTAGCGAGCAGTGGTTAGCTTTTGTTAACTAAATAGTATCGGTCGCTTTTAGGGTATGGCGAAAAAATGCCATGCACCCTCTTTTCATCCGTTTAGGTCTTTGTTACCATTCGCACCTTCTTGAGGCGCGTAGCTCAGTTGGTTAGAGCACCACCTTGACATGGTGGGGGTCGTTGGTTCGAGTCCAATCGCGCCTACCAATTTCCTCAAGGAGCTATTGATTCAGGCTGGTGCCTCGATAAAGGTGGCCCCTCGTATCGGTCACGATAGTTTTTAGGAGAACGCATGCCGGAGATAATCCTTCCCGACGGCAGTCAACGCTCGTATCCACATTCTGTCACCGTTCAAGACGTCGCCGCAGATATTGGTCCCGGACTGGCCAAATCGGCCGTTGCCGGCCGCCTCGGCGATGCGCTAGTGGATACCAGTCATCAAATTACCGATGATACCTCGCTTGCCATCGTTACGCCCAAAGATGAAGACGGGGTGGAGGTGATCCGGCATTCCACCGCGCATCTGCTTGCACAGGCAGTCAAAGAAGTGTTTCCTGACGCGCAGGTAACCATCGGGCCGGTGATCGAGGATGGTTTTTATTATGACTTCGCTTTCGAGCGGCCGTTTACCCCGGCCGATCTGGAAGTGATTGAAGGCAAGATGCGTGAACTGGCTGAGCAGGATTTGCCCGTTGAACGGCAGGTTATGGATCGTGACGAGGCGATCCGATTCTTCGCAGAGATGGGTGAGCAGTACAAAGCCCAAATTATCGAGGAGATTCCGTCGGGCGAGACCATCTCGCTGTACCGGCAGGGCGATTTCATCGACCTCTGCCGCGGGCCGCATGTGCCGAGCACCGGCAAACTGCAGGCCTTCAAGCTGACCAAGGTGGCGGGCGCCTATTGGCGCGGTGATTCGCGCAACGAGATGCTGCAGCGCATCTATGGCACAGCCTGGCCGGACAAGAAACAGCTCAAGGCTTATCTGCATCGTCTGGAAGAGGCCGAGCGCCGGGATCATCGCCGCCTGGGCAAGCAGCTGGATTTGTTCCACACCCAGGAAGAATCGCCGGGCATGGTGTTCTGGCACGATCGCGGCTGGATGCTGTTTCTGCTGGTGCAAGACTATATCCGCGGGTTGGTGCGTGCCCATGGCTATCAGGAAGTGCATACACCGGAAGTCATCGATCGTAGCTTATGGGAAAAATCGGGACACTGGGAGAAATTCCGCGACGACATGTTCGTTACCGAGTCGGAGACGCGGCAATTCGCCATCAAGCCGATGAACTGCCCGGCCCATATCCAGATTTACAACCGCGATCTGCATAGTTACCGTGACCTGCCGTTGCGCATGGCTGAGTTCGGTTCTTGCCATCGTAATGAAGCCTCGGGCACTTTGCATGGTTTGCTGCGGCTGCGCAATTTCATCCAGGACGATGCCCATATCTTCTGCACTGAAGATCAGCTGTTGAGCGAAGTCGCCGGCTGTATTGATCTCGTGTTTCAAGTCTATCGGGATTTCGGTTTTACCGATGTCAGCGTGGCGCTGTCGACTCGGCCGCCCAAGCGAGTGGGTACAGATGCGGCTTGGGATAAGGCGGAAGCGGCTCTGGAACAAGCGCTGAACGAGCAGGGCATCGAGTGGCGGCTACAACCGGGCGAAGGGGCGTTTTACGGGCCCAAAATCGAGTTCGTGCTGCATGACTGTATCGGTCGCACCTGGCAGATGGGCACTGTGCAGGTCGATTTTTCCATGCCGGCACGTCTGGATGCCGAGTATGTTGCTGAGGACGGTGAGCGGCATACGCCCGTGATGCTCCATCGCGCCGTGCTCGGCTCATTGGAACGCTTTATCGGTGTGCTGATCGAGCATTATGCCGGCGCCTTGCCGGTTTGGTTGGCACCGGTGCAGGCGATGGTGCTCAATATCACCGATCGCCACGGCGATTACGCCCGCATGGTTCGCCAACGCTTGCAGCAAGCTGGCATCCGGGTCGAATCTGACTTGAGAAACGAGAAGATCGGTTATAAGATTCGAGAACATACGCTCCAGAAAATCCCTTACCTACTGGTTGTTGGGGATCGCGAAATGGAAACCGAAACGCTGGCTGTGCGCACGCGGGAAGGTAATGATCTGGGGACGATGACCATCGAGGCCTTTGTTGCCGCTTGCGGTGAGCAAAGTGCCCAAGCAACATTATCCGGCGGTGGAGGATTGAAGCATTAGTGCAAAGGCTCAGTGTCGAGTCAACGACGAAATCACCAACACGTCTGTCCGTCTGATTGGGGCAGATGGCGACAACATCGGTGTGGTCAGCATCGATGATGCCCTGCAGCGAGCCGAAAATGCCGAACTCGATTTGGTAGAGGTCAGCGGTAATTCCGATCCGCCAGTTTGCCGGATCATGGATTATGGTAAGTACAAATTCGAGCAAAGCAAGAAGGCTCAAGCAGCGCGCAAAAAGCAAAAGCAAATCCAGGTCAAGGAGATTAAATTCCGACCCGGTACTGAGGAAGGGGACTATCAGGTTAAACTGAAAAATTTGCTCAAGTTTCTTGAAGAAGGCGACAAAGCCAAGATCACGATCCGCTTTCGCGGCCGGGAGATGGCGCATCGCGAGCGGGGCGGCGATGTGCTTGAACGACTGGAAAACGATCTGCAGGACATCGCGACGATCGAACAGCGCCCGAAGATGGAAGGCCGGCAAATGTCGATGGTGTTAGCGCCGAAGAAAAAATAACCGCTGTTCGGCGCGTTGAATCACATACTGCGGCCATATCCTGGCCGCAGTTTTTTTCTATTTCATAGAGGTTTTGTTATGCCCAAGTTGAAGACCAAACGGGGAGCGGCCAAGCGCTTCCAACGGACTGGCTCGGGTGGCTTTAAACATCGCCAATCCCATCGCAGCCACATCCTGACCAAGAAATCGACCAAGCGTAAGCGTCAATTGCGCCTCGGCAAAGAAGTACCGAGCTGCGAGGTGCCGGCGATTGAGCAAATGGTCCCCTATAAGTGATTGCGCTTGCCATGCTTCCCATGCCGCTCGCTCGTTTCAGCGACCGGCCATCAAGTCAATAGATTTTTCGGGGGTTTGAATCATGCCACGAGTCAAACGTGGAGTTACTGCGCACGCCAGACACAAGAAGGTTTTGAAAAAAGCCAAAGGTTATTATGGTGCGCGTAAAAATGTGTATCGCGTTGCGGTGCAGGCGGTCACCAAGGCCGGGCAATATGCCTATCGCGATCGCCGGCAGCGCAAACGTCAATTCCGGGCGCTATGGATTACGCGGATCAATGCAGCCGCCCGCCAACATGGGCTGTCCTACAGCCGGCTGATGGCGGGTCTGCATAAGGCGAATGTCGAGGTTGATCGCAAAATGCTGGCTGATCTCGCCGTGCATGATAAACCGGCTTTTGCCAGTTTCGCCAAAACCGCCCAGGATGCCCTGGCCGCTTGAATCATTGCGTTGTCCGGCAAGCGCTGGGCAGCAACGTCTATTGTGACTGACACGCCGTGACCGACACGACTGAATTGCTGGAGCAGGCGCTGACCGCCGTTGCTGACGCCGGCTCGCTGGCGCAATTGGAGCAATTGCGGGTGGCCTATCTGGGCAAGAAGGGTGAGCTGACCCAGCAGCTCAAATCCCTCGGCCAATTGCCGGCCGAACAGCGGCGCGCTGCGGGCCAGGCGATCAACGCCGCCAAGGAGCAATTGACTGCGGCTCTGCAAGCGCGCCATGCCGAGTTGGAAGAAGTCGAGTTGCAGACGCAACTTCAGGCGCAAACGGTCGATGTGACGCTGCCGGGGCGGCAGCTCGGCCAGGGTGGATTGCATCCAGTGACCCGAACCTTACGGCGCATTGAGCAGTTATTCGTGCGGGCCAGTTTCGAGGTGGCCCATGGCCCGGAAGTCGAAGACGAGTACCATAACTTCACGGCGCTGAATATCCCCGAGCACCACCCTGCGCGGGCCATGCACGACACCTTTTATTTTGCTAACGGTTGGCTGTTGCGCACCCATACCTCGCCGGTGCAGATTCGGGTCATGCGGGGCCAACAACCGCCTTTACGGATCATTGCGCCGGGACGAGTATATCGCTGCGATTCGGACTTAACCCATAGCCCCATGTTCCATCAAGTTGAAGGGCTGTTGGTCGATCGTCAGGTCACGTTCGCCGACCTCAAAGGCATATTGGATGGCTTTCTCGCTGCATTTTTCGAGCGAGCGGATCTGCCGACGCGGTTCCGACCCTCCTATTTCCCCTTTACCGAGCCGTCCGCCGAAGTCGACATTCAATGCGTTATTTGTGATGGGGAAGGCTGTCGGGTCTGTAAATCCAGTGGCTGGCTCGAAGTGATGGGCTGCGGCATGGTGCATCCGGCGGTATTGCAGCAGGTGGGGGTGGATACCGAGCAATTTAGTGGCTATGCCTTCGGGTTGGGGGTCGAACGGTTGACCATGCTGCGCTACGGGGTCAACGACCTGCGTCTGTTCTTCGACAATGACTTGCGTTTTCTGCGTCAATTTGCCTGAGCGTGGCCCCACCAAACGCCGGATGAATCCGCTTGCCAGTGATGAGAAAGTAATCGATGCGATTCAGTGACCAGTGGTTACGGGAATGGGTGAGGCATAATCTGACGCCTGCCGAAGTGGGGCAGCGCTTGACCATGGCAGGGATCGAGCTCGATGCCCTGGAGCCGGCTGCGCCCGAATTCAGTGATGTAGTCGTTGCCCGGGTTACCGCGGTTGCGCCGCATCCGCAGGCCGATAAGCTTAGGGTCTGTCAGGTCGATGACGGCGCTGGCGAGCTCAAGCAGGTCGTCTGCGGCGCCCCGAACGTTAGCGTGGATATGCGCGCGCCTTTCGCGCGGGTCGGTGCCGTTTTGCCCGACGGCCAGCGTATCGAAGCTGCCGAATTAAGGGGCGTGGCGTCGGCCGGGATGTTGTGCTCGGCCGAGGAACTGGGGTTGGGTGAAGGGGCCGCCGGGCTGCTGACGTTGGCCGCTGAAGCGCCTGTAGGCGAGCCGTTAGGACCGGTTCTGGGATTAGACGACATGATCCTGGAGGTCGATCTGACGCCCAATCGCGGCGATTGCTTGAGCATTGCCGGCCTGGCGCGGGAGGTCAGTGCTATTACGGAATGGCCGGTACGCCGTCCGCCGTTAAAAACGGTCCATGCTACGGTGTCGACCCGTTTACCCGTCACCCTGGACAGTGCCGAGGCGTGTCCCTGTTATATCGGACGCGTTTTAGAAGGCATCGACGCGCATGCGCAAACCCCGCTATGGCTGCGCGAGCGTCTGCGGCGCAGCGGCATCCGCAGTCTCGGTCCGGTCGTGGATGTTACCAACTATGTCATGCTCGAGCTCGGTCAACCTTTGCATGCCTTCGACCTGGATAGCTTGAATGCCGGCATTCACGTCCGTCAGGCCATGGCGCAAGAAACGCTGACGCTGCTCGATGGGCAAACAGTGACCTTGACGCCGGATGTCCTGGTCATTGCCGATACCGAGCGCGCGCTCG
>CAYFSA010000178.1:0-5570 GCA_964345605.1 uncultured Ectothiorhodospiraceae bacterium | reverse complement strand
AACCGCCTGCTGGTCGGTTATGATAGGCAGCAATCATCCGATCGCCCAACCCAAGCAGGCTGCCATGATCGACGTCGACGACCTCAGTTTCGAGTACCCCGCCACCCGAGCCCTGGATCGGGTGAGTTTTCGGGTCGACCCCGGTGCCATTGCCGCGCTGGTCGGCCCGAACGGGGCCGGCAAGACGACCTTGCTGCGCTGTCTGGCGGCATTGGAGCGACCTTTCAGCGGGCAGGTGCGGATCGCCGGGCTGGATACCCAGCAGCAGCCGCGCGCCGTGCATGCCCAGGTCGGTTATCTGCCGGATTTCTATGGGCTCTACGATGAGCTGACCGTGGCCCGAAGTCTGTTTTTCGCCGCCCGCGCTCACGGCATCGCCGCCCGGGATGCCGCCGCCGCGGCCGAACGAGCGGCGCAGCGCACCGAGCTGGCCGGGCGCATGGCCAGTAAGGCCGGCGAATTATCCCGCGGCCTGCGTCAGCGCCTGGCTATTGGGCAGGCGATCGTGCACGAACCCCGCGTCCTGTTGCTCGACGAACCCGCTGCCGGCCTCGACCCACAAGCCCGGCGCAGTCTGTCCCGTTTATTGTTGTCCTTACAGGAACTAGGCATAACCCAAATCGTGTCCTCCCATATCCTGGCGGAACTGGAGGACTATTGCAGCCACATGCTCATCATGGAGCAGGGCCGGGTCATCCGCTCCCGCCGCGTTACCGACCAGGAGCCGGGGGAACAAGTCGTGCGGCTCGAGCTGGCCAGCCCCGAGCCGCGCTTCGGCGCTGTGCTGGCCAGCCTGGATCAACCGGTGCATGTGCTCGAACAGTCGGCCGCGCAGGCCCGGGTGGTCCTGCCCGGTCACCATGCCGGCGATCGCGCTGCCTTGTTGCGGGCCTTGGTCGAAGCAGGGCTGGAGGTCGCCAGTGTGCAGCCCGAGCAGCAGGGCCTGGAGGCGGCCTATTTCGCTGACCTGGCTGCCCACAAAGCAACCTCGACCGGCGCGGAGGTTATCCTATGAATCCCGAATTCCAGCGCAATCTCTGGCTGAATCTGTCGGCGGGGCGGCTGGTGATTATGCCGGTTACCCTCGGTGCCGTTTTTGTCGCGCTTGCCCTGCTGCCTGAACAGGCCCGCACTGAAGCCGTGCAGGGCGCCGCCCAACTCGGTTATTGGCTGTTGGTGATTGTCTGGGGCACTTGGTTGAGCGCCCGCGCCGTCATTACCGAAATCCGCGAGCGCACCTGGGACGGCCAGCGTATGTCGGCCATCGCCCCCTGGACCATGGTCTGGGGCAAGCTGTTCGGGGCACCGATCTATGCCTGGTATGGCGGGGTGTTTTGTTTGCTCGTCATCCTGGCCGACAGCTTGGGTCGGGCCGGTCCCGGCGAAACCCTGTTGACCTTGGGTTATTACCTGCTGCTCGGCGTGTTCGCCCATGCCGTCGCCCTTTTAGCCAGTCTTTTGGCTGTACGCCGGCGGCTGCACCAAGCCAATCTCGGTGTGTTCCTGTATCAGCTTTTCGGGATTGTAGCGGCAGCCCTGGTGGCCAGCCTCTGGCCCGCCAACTGGCTGACTATTCCGCAAACGCCCCTGCCCTGGTATGGCCTGCAAATCCCGCCGGCACCGTTTGCGCTCGCCTCGATCGCCGCGTTCGTGCTCTGGGCCATCATCGGCAACTATCGGTTGATGCGCCAGGAGCTGCAGTTCACCTATGCGCCCTGGGTCTGGATCGGTTTCATGGTGTTTTTGATGGGGTATGCGGCGGGCTTTGTGGATATAGTCGTCGCTGCCCTAACGCAAGCCGGGCTGGCCGAGCCTGCCGCCGGTGGCTGGCAGCAGCCGTTGGGCCGCGGCACTGTGCATCTGCTAATCGCGACCGGCGTGGCGGCATTGCTGGCTTATTTGATGCTGTTCTCGGACAGCAAGGACACGGTCAACCTGCGCTGGATCAGCCAGCGCTTGCGAGCCGGGGCACTATTCGCCGCCCTGTCACGCTTGCCGAGCTGGGGTTGGGCGGTGCTGGCCGCGAGTGTGGGGACAGTGATACTGCTCGCCCTCGGGCAACCGCTGCGCTTCGATCCGGCCATGTTATCCGGCCCGGCAGTCGACACCGATGCCTTCGGCCTGGCCGATGGCGTGCTAGAATGGCAGGCGCTGATGCTGGCAGGCTTGTTCTTCCTGCTGCGCGACACCGCCATTGTGCTGGCCTTTAATATCTCCGCCGGCACTCAGCGGGCGGATGTCGCCGCCTTCATCACGCTGCTTTTGCTCTACTTCTTCCTGCCGGTGATTGTGCTCGGCACGAACTCGCATGGCCTGCAGCCCTTTTTCTGGCCCAGTCTCCAGCAGGCCCCCTGGCTTGCCACCCTGCCGCCGCTGGCTGAGGCGGTTATCGCCTGGGGTATCGTGGGTCTGCGTTTGCGCCGCCTGGCTGCAGTGCGCTAGTCAACCGCAGCGGCTGGCGGCAGCCGCAACCCTAGCGTTAAGGCTAGGCATGACTCGTAAGCTGTTAACGCCCAGGCGCGCTGGAGTGGTGAGCGTGGTTCGGCCCGGTGATTGACGATACGGTCGGAGCGTCACCGTTCAAAACCCGCTGTCAATACACGATCTGCATCGGCAGGCCGAAGCGATCGCGCGGGGCGGGCTCGGGCAGACCGCGAGCTTGCCCCGACCGGATGCGCTGGGCAGTCCAGTACACTGCCAGCGCATCGCTGAGATCATCGTCGCCGACGTGTCCGCGCGGCAATCGCTGCCGCAGCCGCTTGAACACACTTGGCCCGCCGGCCAGGCTATCGACCAGCAAGGCACGGCGTTCGGCTTGCCCGGCCGTGCTGCGTTTGCTATGGCCAGGGCCATTGCCGCCGGCCATAACGCGAAAACAGACTTCCGGATGGGCTTCGTGAACCCGCTGCGTCAGCTCGCTAGCGGCAATCAGCACTTGGTCGACTTCGCGGACCTTGGTGAACAGGTTATAAGCCTGGGCGCCGACGCCGCGGCCATCAATACGACGGCCAATGGTGTCGGCACTGACCCGGTCAGGGGCTTGCAGACAAGGTCGAATCGGTGCGGGAAAGACGCTACTGGCGCGGGGGCGGCCGAGGAATTGGCGGGCGGCACGATCACAATCGCGGGCACCCGCGTCGGTCAGGCCAATGGGCATATCCACCGCCAGGATGGTGTCGGCGGGCAAGGCCGCGATGATCTCGGCAAATGCGCTCGCCCAGAACGCATCTAGGACGTCATTTGCAGTCGATGTCACTACGACCCAGCCGCCGCGGCAGCCGTCCACCCCAGCGCAGGTCATGTCATGTTACCCGCCGGGCCTCCAAGACATGATCGACATGGCCGATGGCAGCCAGGGCTTCGCTGAGCTGACTGATCGAGGCGACTTGTACCGATAAACCCATATGCACATGCCGATCCTCCGGATCGGTTCGGGTGTTCGCGCTCATGACGTTAATCTCGCATTGCGTCAAGACTTGGCAAACATCGCGCAGCAAGCCCTGCCGATCGAAGGCTTCGATTTGGATGTCAACCGAGTGCATTTCAGCCGGCTCACCCCAATCCACCTCCACCAACCGTACCCGTTTGTCTTCGGGGAGATTGAGAATATTAGGGCAATCCCGGCGATGGACTGAAACGCCCTTGCCGCGGGTGATAAAGCCCACGACCTCGTCGCCGGGCTTGGGCTGGCAACACTGCGCCAATTCGGTCAACAGATTACCGACCCCGTTGACCCGCACACCACTGGCGTCGGCGGGCGGCCGTTTAGGCTCCCGGGCGCGCTGCGGCCGCTCGGCAGGCTTGCCCAAGTCCGGAATATGCAGCGCATGCGCCAACTGGCCCGGGGTTAGATTGCCGCGGCCCAGGGCGAGCAGTAGTTCATCCTCGGTCTGATAATGCAGGCGCTTGACCAGATCGCGGCGGTCCAGATGCCGGATGCCCAGGCGGTGCATCTCGCGCTCCAAAATGGCCTGACCATCGGCGAGATGCTTTTCCCGATCCTGGGCTTTGAACCATTGCTGGACTTTGGCCCGGGCGCGCCCGGTGGCCAGGTAGCCGCTACGCGGGTAGAGCCAGTTGCGACTGGGCTCGCCCTGTTTGCTGGTAAGAATCTCCACGCGCTCGCCGGATTGCAGGGTATAGGTCAGCGGCACGATCCGGCCGTTGACTTTGGCGCCCCGGCAGCGATGGCCGACCTCGGTGTGCACGGCATAGGCGAAATCCAGAGGCGTCGCGCCCTTGGGCAGCTCCTTGACATCGCCTTGCGGCGTCAGCACGAAAACACGGTCGGCGAACAGGTCCGATTGCAGGTTCGCGAGCATGTCGTGGTCATCCTGGGGGCTCTCCAGCAAGCGCCGCAGACTGCCGACCGCCCGCTGCAGGGCGTCGTCATAATCGCCGCCTTCCTTGTAACGCCAATGGGCGGCCGCCCCATACTCACAAAAATCATGCATTTCGTGAGTGCGAATCTGGACTTCGAAGACCCGTCCCTGCGGGCCGACCACCGCCGTATGCAGGGACTGATAGCCATTCGCTTTGGGGTGGGCAATATAATCGTCGAATTCGCTGGGTATATGCCGCCAGCGGGCATGCACCACGCCCAGGGCCTCGTAACAATTGGCGATACGGGTTGCCACTACCCGCACAGCCCGCAGATCGTAGAGGTCTTCGAGCAGCATATTCTTGCGCTGCATCTTGCGCCAGATGCTGTACAGATGCTTGGGACGGCCCATAACCTGACAGTCGATGCCTTCCTCGGCCAGGGCTTGGCGCAATTCGGCCTTGAAGGCTTCGATATCGGTCTCACGCTGGCTCCGGGTTTGCTCCAGGCGCTGGGCCAGGTCCTTGTAAATGGCCGGCTCGAGATAGCGAAATGCCAAATCTTCGAGCTCCCATTTGAGCTGGCCTACTCCTAAGCGGTTGGCCAACGGCGAGTACAGATCCAGGGTCTCTCGAGCGATGCAGCGCCGGTTCTGTTCGTCGTTGTCTTTGGCCAGGCGCAGTCGTTGTACACGAAACGCCAGCTTGATCAGCACCGCGCGCATATCCTCGACCATGGTCAGCAGCAAACGTCGCAGCCCCTCGGCTTGCTGCGGCGCGCTCAAATCGCCATCGTTGCAATCCTTGAAGGTGTTGAGCCAGTGCGTGCTGCGGACCAGGCGTGCCACCTCGGTACCGAATTCCTTCTCGATGGTGCTGTTGTGCAGCTCATCCCGCAGCCGCGGGTCCGCCAACAGGCCCGCCAGTAATGTTGCCCGATCCGCGCCAAGTCCGTGCAGAATCATGGCTACATCCATGCCACTGGGCCGCCAGTCAGCCGGGTCTGCTACGGTAATCACGTAATCCAGGGCTTTGTCCAGCAAGGCATGCTGGGGATCCTCCGGGCTGCTAAAGCGATCCTTAAATACCTCGGTTAGCTGCCGCGGGTCTGTGGTGTGATTGGGATGTAATGTCCGAATTTGATTCGATGAAGGCATCGGGATTGCTATCAACTCATTTGTAGGGTCGACGTTAATCGATCTGCCGAGGTTTTTATTAGCCGTGGCTTGGCGGGTTGAAACCCGCCCTAC
>CAYFSA010000177.1:0-5575 GCA_964345605.1 uncultured Ectothiorhodospiraceae bacterium | reverse complement strand
CTCGGTCACCGGATGCTCGACCTGCAGGCGGGTATTCATTTCGATAAAATAGAATTCGCCCCTTTCGAACAAGAATTCAAAGGTGCCCGCGCCGCGATAATTGATTCGTCGGCAGGCATCCGCCACCCGCGAGCCGATCTTGTTGCGCTGTTTTTCGGTAATGCCCGGCGCCGGGGCTTCCTCAACCACTTTTTGATGGCGGCGCTGCATCGAGCAATCGCGCTCGCCCAGATGAATGGCGTTGCCCTGGCTGTCGGCCAGCACCTGGAATTCGATATGCCGGGGCCGCTCCAGATAGCGCTCCATGTACAGCGTGCCGTCGCCGAAAGCCGCCTGGGCCTCGGCGCGCGTCAGCGAGACGGCGTTGAGCAGGCCTGCTTCGGTGCGGACTACGCGCATGCCGCGGCCACCCCCGCCCGCGGCTGCCTTGACGATAATCGGATAGCCGATATCCCGGGCCAATTGTATATTGAAATCGTCATCCTCCCCGCTGACAGGCCCGTTCGAGCCCGGCACGCAAGGCACGCCGGCCGCCTGCATGGCCTCCTTGGCAGCGATTTTATCCCCCATCATGCGGATGGTATCGGCGCGCGGCCCGATGAAGACGAAACCGCTGGACTCGACTCGCTCGGCGAAATCGGCGTTTTCCGATAAGAACCCGTAGCCCGGATGAATCCCGACCGAATCGGTGACTTCCGCAGCGCTGATGAGGGCGGGAATACTCAGATAGCTATCGGTCGCCTGGGCCGGGCCAATACAGACGGTTTCGTCGGCCAGCCGCACGTGTTTGAGATCCCGATCGGCTTCGGAATGCACCGCCACGGTCTTGATGCCGAGCTCCCGACAGGCGCGCAAGACCCGTAATGCAATCTCGCCGCGATTGGCGATGAGCACTTTTTCCAACATATTGTTTTTCTTTCGCTACGCGTTGAGGGGCATGAGCCGGCAACTACGCAATGATAAACAGCGGTTGCCCAAATTCGACCGGCTGGCCATTTTCACCCAGGATGGCGCGCACCGTGCCGGCGGCATCGGCTTCGATTTGATTGAGCATCTTCATGGCCTCGATGATGCACAGGACATCGCCTTCCTCGACCCGCTGGCCTTCTTCCACAAACGGTTTGGCACCCGGGGAGGGCGCCCGATAGAGAGTCCCGACCATGGGGGCGCAGACTTGGTGGCCCGCCGGCAGCTGGCTGGTTTCCGGTTCTGCTTCGCCCTCGGCGGACTCCGCAGAAACCACCGCCCCTGCTGTCGGCACGGGTGCCGAAACCGACGATACTGCCGTCATTCGACTTATCCGCAGGGATTCTTCGCCTTCCTTGATCTCGATCTCAGCGACGTCTGTCGATTCGATGAGTTCAATAAGTTTTTTGATTTTTCGTATATCCATGTCATTCACTCGTCGCGTCAGCTACCCATGCCATAGCCGCCTCCAGGCCGAGCTGGTAGCCAAGCGGCCCCAAACCGACCAACACCGCCCGCGCAATATCGGAAAAATACGAATGATGGCGAAATGCTTCGCGGGCAAAGACATTGGATAGATGAATCTCGATAAAGGGAATGCCCACGCCCAGCAAGGCATCACGCAAGGCAATGCTGGTGTGGGTGAAAGCGGCTGGATTGATCAGAATAAACGCCACCCCTTCTTCGGCCGCCGTATGGATGCGCTCGACCAGCGCGAATTCGGCATTGCTCTGGTAGACATCCAGCTCATGGCCAGCCGCCTCGGCTCGCGCCTGTAGCGCCGCCTCGATCTCGGGCAAGCTGATTTGCCCGTAATGCTCGGGCTCGCGCTGCCCGAGCAAATTGAGATTGGGACCGTTCAATAACAACAACCGCGCCATAGGCACACGCTCGATCAAATAAGCCAAAACCCTTCGGCGGCGGGCTTAAAGGCCCACGCTATGAAGGGGTAACGAGCGCGAATTGTGCCGAATCAGTAACCAACTGTCCAGTAAAATCGGGGTTCGTCCATAGGGTTACTGGAATTGCAGGCCGCTGGCTGCGCCAGCCCGTGCATCAAAGCAGCGCTCGCAGCGCCTCGGTCAAGCGGTCGGCCGAGACCTCGCCGGCTTTGACATAGCGAATCATGCCCTGGCGATCGACAATCACGGTATAGGGCAGCACCCCGGCTTCATTGCCATAGGCGCGGGCCACTTGACTGGCCTCCAGCTGGCCGTGGAGAACGGGGTATTCCAATGGCAATTCCTGGTCGAACTGAGTTACGGCCTGGCGCTTATCGATGGCCACACCGACCACCTGCAAACCGGCCTCGCGATAACGGCGCTGCAGCTTGTTGAGCAGCGGAATTTCGTGGCGGCAGGGCGGACACCAAGTAGCCCAAAAATTGACGAGCACAACTTGGCCATCCCAGGCGGCAACAGCGCGGTCATTGCCGGCCAAATCCGGCAACGTGAATGCTGGCCGGGGGGTGCCGAGCATGGCTTGACCTAGGCTTTTGTTGAACCAGAATTGCTGCAGACCGGTGACGGCAATCAGCAACAGCCCCACGATCACACCGGCCATCAGGCCGATGCGGAGGTTTTTATGCAAACGCATGCTCAGTTCGCTCTTGGTGTCGTGTTAGTGGTGTCGGTGGAGCTGCCTGCCGCGCCGGCCGTTTGCAGCACCTGCCGCGCATGCGCGGCAAATTCCCGGGCCGAGAGCTCACCGACGATGCGGGCCGCCCGCAACTCGCTGCCATCCGGGGCGTAAAACACGAGCGTCGGCGGCAGGCTGATGTCCAGGGCTCGCAGTAACGCTGTATCCCGTTGATCCATCGCTGTGACATCGGTCTTTAGCAACCGCATTTGGCTGAGGGTACGCTGCACGGCGGGATCGGGAAAGACTTGCCGCTCCAGGGTCTTACAATAGCTGCACCAATCGGCATAGACATCCAGCATGGCCACTTGTCCGGCCTGTCCCGCTGCGGCAACAGCTGAACGCAACTCAGCGAGGGATTCGACCCGGGTAAAGTCCAGCGAAGTTCGTGACGGGGCAGTTGAAGTTGCGGATACTTGGTAACGCCAGTTGCGCAATGGGTCGGTAGGCTGCGTGCTGCCAGTCAAGCCGCCGATTAACACTAAAGTGCCGTAAAGGACCAGGCCGATCCCGGCCGCTTTCCAGAATCGCGCCCAGCTGCGCGCCAGCGGCGCGGCTTCGAAGGCACCGAGGAAAACGCCGGCACCGAGCAGCAATGCTGCCCAGAACGCCATGGTCACTGGCGGTGGGAACAGCCCCGGCAAGCGTTCCAAAAACACGATGGCTACGCCGAGCAAAACGACCCCGGCCGCTGCTTTGACGGCAGTCATCCACGGCCCGGCTTTGGGCAGCAGGCTACCGCCGGTGACCCCGATTACCAGCAGGGGAATGCCGAGGCCATTACCGAAGGCGAACAGCGCGATAAAGCCCTTGAGCGGCTCGCCCGAGGTAGCCGCGTAGGCCAATTCCGCCACCAGCACGGGGCCGCCACAGGGGCCGACGATCAGAGCGGAAAGTACACCCATCAGGGCGACTCCCAACAATGTACCGCCATGCTGGCGATTGCTCGCAGCGGTCAAGCGCGACTGAATCGCCGCCGGGACTTGCAGATCGAAAAAGCCGAACAGGCTCAACGCCAACAGCACAAACAAACCGGCAAAGGGAATCAGCAGCCAGGGACTCTGGAAATAGGCTTGAATACCGACGGCGCTGCCCAGCCAGGCCATGACCGCGCCAATCGCCCCGAAGGTCAGGGCCATACCCTGTACATAGGTCAGCGACAAACCAAATGCAGTCAGGGGCGGGACCCGGCGGCCCTGGCCGATGATCAAGCTCGACAAAATCGGCAATAAGGGATACATACAGGCGGTGAACGCGATCAACAGGCCGAGGCCGAGGCTGAGCCAGATCATCTCGAGCATCCCGGCGCTCGTCAGCCGTTGTTGCCAGTCGGGCAGAGCTGCCTCACTGCCGGCCCTATTCATGGGGGAAGTGGCTGCTGCATCCTGAGTTGCGGTCTTACTGGGAGTCTTTGCAGGCGCCGCGTCGGTGGTCTCCTGCTGCAAGTCGGTCGTGTTGATTTGGCTGGATTTTTTATTATCAGCTGCCGCTGGCGGCGCGTATTCAATGACGCGTGTCTGCGGTGGATAACAAACGCCGACCGCCCCGGCGCAGCCCTGATAACCCACTTCGATCTGCGCACTTGCCGCGGCCTCAGCCGACAGGCGTTCGACCGGGATGCGTACCTGAAAATCCTGAAGGTAGACCGGCACGCGTCCCATGGCCTCGTCGTCTTGCATGGTCGCGGGGGGCAATTGCGGCTCGCCCAGGCGATAGCCTGCGCCTTCCAATAGGCTGAATTTCAGTTTGTCCCGGTACAGGTAGCAGTCTTCGGCCACCTCCCAAGCGAGGCTTAGATCACCGTTCGGCATGACCCGATGAGCCAGCTTGAAGGCCTTGGCCACCGGGAGTAATTCGGGGGAATCGCTGCCCCGCCAGTCCTGCACCCATTCGCCAAGGCCTGCTAGTTGCAGCGGCGGGTCAGCAAGTGTCGAGTTGGAATGGCCGGCCGCGGCCTGTCCCCCGGACAAGGCCAGCAGCAAACCCAAGGCGAGCAGCCACGGCCAGCAAGCCTTAGACATCGCGGGTAGCCTCCGCGATCCAATCCAGGTAACCGGCCAGGCCCGTCACGATTGGCGTTGCCACGATTTCCGGCAGATCGTAGGGATGCTGCTCGAGAATGGCTTGCTCTAGCGACGCGTAACAGGCCTGCCGGGTTTTCATGAGCAACAGATGTTCCGGGTCGGTCTGCGCCTCACCATTCCATGTATAGACGGAGGTCATCGGCGGCAAGACATTGACACAGGCCGCTAACTGCGCCTCCACAAGATGCTGGGCCGTTTGCAGGGCGCTTGCCTCGTCGGGAAATGTTGTTAACACGATAATCGGATCACTCATGCAGACCTCATGCGTTGGTTGCGGGTGAATGCAAGGGGCAATGCTGAGTCTGCCCCACTTGGCGGAGGGGGATGACGCAACAGTCACCTATTCTACAACGCGGCCCTTGCGATCGTCGTGGTTCGACACCATGTTGGAATAGGAACAAACGAGGCCATTGGAGGTTCCCTTTGCCAATACTGCTGTTGCTATTCATTGTCGTTCCCATTATCGAAGTATTTATCCTGATTCAAGTCGGGCAGGTGATCGGCGCCTGGTGGACGGTCGGTTTAGTCGTGCTCACCGCCGTTATCGGTTCGCTGCTGCTGCGGATGGAAGGCTTGGCGACGCTGTTTCGTCTGCAGAATACCTTGCGTCGCGGGGAGGTGCCCGCCTTCGAACTAATGGAAGGCGCCTTGCTTCTCGTTGGCGGTGCATTGTTGCTCACGCCGGGGTTGTTTACCGATGCTATCGGTTTTACCTGCCTGTTGCCGTGGACACGGCGGCCGCTGGTGCGCTGGGCCATGCAGCGGGGCACAGTGTTCGTCCAAGCCCGGCATGGCGAAGCGCATGGGTTTTACCGACACGATGAGACTATCGAAGCCCGTTATCGGCCTATTGACGACGACTGACACCACCGGTGTTGCACCGGTGG
>CAYFSA010000176.1:0-5585 GCA_964345605.1 uncultured Ectothiorhodospiraceae bacterium | reverse complement strand
CAAAATCGACGATCGTGGACATACGGGGCTGTAAAGGACTAGAACTAGAGGCTGAACCGGCCAGGCGGTGGCGCTGCCGCAATTCGGGATGATTGTGCTCCCGTATGGCGCCGGCATAATAGGCTTTGGCAAGCGCGCGTAACTCCGCCCAGATTCCATCGCCGTTCAATTGCGCAAAAACCCGGCGCTCGTATTCGTTCCAATCCGTCGGTTTCTGCTTGAGCACCTTCAAACTTGCATTGTAGGCATTGATAAGGCGGGCAATTTCACGCTCGCTCGGCTGCCAGTGGCGCAACCGGCTGACATCGAGCCCCTGCCTGGCTAAACGCTCAAAGACTGTCGCTTCTACACAGTGATGCGTTTGAGCCGTCTGTGCCCAGGAGGCCACCAATATAGCCCAGGCCTGCCACCAAGGCGGGACATTGGCCGATTTCATCTGTGCTCTCGTCCTTTCAACGCAATAACCGTCGTGCCAGCGCTGCAAAAAATAAATTTAACAGCACCACCTGGGGGATAACCAGACAGGTTGCAGAGATGAGATACCAAAGTGGTAAATTGTCGAAATCGGGAACCTGAGCTAAAAACACTTGCAGGAGTGTCTCCACTAGCTGTTTATTGAGCTCGCCGCCGGAGATATCCATTTGCTGGGCGGCACCGATATTGAGCCCTATCATGGTCGCAGTGATCAAGGCCATCCAGATGACAACCCGCCATGGCAAAGTACCATGGCCCCACAGCAGTCCCAGGAACCCGGACCAGGCACCACCGCGCAACCCATTGGCTTTACGATAGAATTCATCGGCTTCCTGAAACCGCATTTCCCGCAGGAGACTGTTTTCAAACAATCGGGCTACCCCGGTTATACGCCGTTTGCGATTAATTCGCTCAGCACCGGAAACGTGGCGCAGGGCTTTTTTTTCGGCATTGATGGTCGTGTGCATCCAAGCAGGATCGAGCACAACACTCTCGCCAATGGTGCCTTTGAGATCGACCCAAACATTGGTATGGCGACCCGGCCGCAGCATATCTCCCTTAGCATCGCATGGCTGCGATAAATCGAGCCGCGTATTAAACAGACAATCGGCGAATACCGCTATGACATCCCGGCGTGAACGTTTTTTTTCCCCGCTGGGCCGTTCTGTAGCCATTTGCTTGGCTCCTTTTTTCGTGATCAGCGGCCAGGAAACATGATTGCAGCGTACTGGCTGGTCAAAGCTGCTGTGGTTGAATTGTGGCGCTGTTGCAAAATAGGCGCCCTGAAAGTCGACGACACCGGTGGCGATCATGTAATGGAAATGGGCCTGGCCATGAAAGCGAGCCTGGTTGAACAATAAATTATTGGCTGCCTGTAATGCCGCAAAGTCGGCATTGGCGTGAAAAGCGGCTTGTTCGAACCGTGCCACGTGTTCGACGACGGTATTGGAAAAATCGACAGCCGCCTGAAATTCACAGGCGCTGAAATCAAGCTGTTCGCGGAAAATCACCCCGGTTAGCTGATTATCGTCGTTCGCCCCTGCTGAGGATTCCGTGCCGGGTTGGGCGATGACCAGCGCCCCGCGAAATCGGCTGCCCCGACACAAAAAGCTGCCCACGCAATTGCTGCCCTGAATGCTGACCTCGGCAAGCTCGGCATCTTCTGCCCGAAATACCTGCTCGATGAGACAGCGATGGATTTCGAGCTGATGATCGATACGGGTCTTGGATAACAGGATGTCGCCGCCTATCCGGCAACCTAGCAAGGACAATCGGGAAAGCTGGCGATACACTTCCAGATTTCGCATGATCTGGCTGTCGGTTATGGAAACATCGAGATAACCGTTAAGCCGCAGCTTCCCCTCTAATTCAAGCTGTTCCAGGCTCACCGCTATGGGTGTACTGAGAAAAGATTTACCGTTCAGGCGCATCTCCCCGGTGAAATCGCATTTCTTAATTGTAATGGAATCCTGCTTTTCATAAGCCGTAACATCACAGCGAATTTGCCCACCAAACCGGCAGTTTTCAATCTGAACATGAGCGCCATCTTGAAGCGTGAGCAAGCAGCGTTCGTGAATCCGGCTATGCCGACATGTCAAATGGCCTGCACCCATTTCCAGCCGGGCTTCTCCAGTTACCTCAAGGTTAGGCCCAAGCAACCAATCACCATTGATTTCGGCGGATCGCATAGCCTGCACGTTCAGTTGAGCAAGCCGGACCTGGCCAGCGTTTTTGATGTGGCGCAATTCCAGCTTGCCGGCGTTTGTACAATTCGCGATCCGCAGATTATCTCCTTGGTGTTGAAATTCACAACGCTCGAAAAGTATATCTTGTACCTGCAGGCTGCTGAGATCCAATTCT
Source organism: uncultured Ectothiorhodospiraceae bacterium (assembly GCA_964345605.1). Classification (GTDB taxonomy): domain Bacteria; phylum Pseudomonadota; class Gammaproteobacteria; order CAYFSA01; family CAYFSA01; genus CAYFSA01. The sequence goes on along the minus strand of CAYFSA010000176.1, from coordinate 3,251 downwards.
GCCAGGAATACACAATCCCGAATCAGCAAAGTTGCTGGTTGGCCGTCAAAATCCTGGATCAGACAGTTTTTGATCATAACCGGCTTATGAAAAACCATTTGCTCAAACAGGGGTACCGCTCCTTGCCAAGGGTCCTGATCATTCAGAGCAGTATGGTCTAGCTCAAACCGCAATCGACAATTCTCAAGATGAATGCGCTGATGGATTTGGAACTGATGGGTGCCCGGTTCGCCCAAGCAGCGGGTCGCTATTGGAAAATCCAATAGTTGCTGATAACGCTGGATAACGTCCCGCGAATCATATTGGCGTCCTTCTTCGCGCCACCAGAGATTGATGTGCAGTTTCAAATCCGCACCCTTGACCAACTGCTGTAGTCCCTTACTAATCACATCGCGGGACAGATTGCTATAGATTGGCAAGCGGCCCCAGGCAAACCAGTAGGCCATGACATGCAGCCAATCATTAAGGGTTTCCAGATTCCGCAAATAGCTGAATGGCAGGCGTTGCTGCTCCTGGGGGTCGGGATGGAGACCCAGCAAATCCATCGGGAAAAGCGGGGTTTTCCATTGTCCGAAGGCGTTGCTTCCCGGGGTGCGGTTAATGAGCACGCCTTCGGTAAGCAAACCCGAATAGGAATAAGCTTCCCGATTGCCAGCTCGTTGATCGCCGCTGACGGCCCGCATCACTTCCTGCAGGGCAGGCCGTAACGCCTGGCGTTTTTGGAGAGTCTGATAGCGGTGAACGGCAAGCGGAATCCAGTTTGAGTCCGTTCCCTGGGGAATATCGAACCAGGCTCCTAGCAGCCAGGGACTGCGACTCCCCGGGGCGTTAGCGGGGAGGTCCAAACGGGACGGGCCGAGCGTGCGATCTGTTCTAAAGGGCTTGAATTGCTTTTCAATGCTGCCGCGCTGTTGCTCGGTCAACTCTTTTAAGGCAGTCGGATCGAGCAGCATAAGTATCCGGGTATGCTTGGCCTTGGTATTGGAATCAGCGGTTAATTTGAAGTATCGGACCCGGTCGGCAGGCCAGTAGGTATCATCCCAGGGATGCCACGGCTCGAACTCACCGAGCGGCTTCAGCAAGACCCGCCAAAGCTCGGGATCGGCCCAGGCACTTTCGAGTGCCTGCAGGGTCGGCGCAGATTTGATCTGGCCCCAGCTCTGCATTGTCAATACCCCCGCCTGCTCGCGTGCCTGGCTGGCGAGCTGGTCGAGTATTTCCGGCGTATCCCGCCGCCAATCATGGACTTTATGGGTGAGAAACCGGCGGAATGTGGGGTCGAGTATCAGGCCATGGTCAAGTTCGAGATAGGCAATCGGATTCAGATAGCGCCGCAAAAAGGTGCAAAATATTCGGGTGGTTTCGTCCCCCTCCTGCCCTGTCGGCTGCAGCGGGGGCTTAGCCTGATAATGGTCGAGAATACCTTCGCGAAATGCGGCGTCGGCAAGATCGATCTCGCCGCCTTTACTGGTAAACAGGCACAGCGGCGGCCGTAAGGGCCCCAGATCCTGAGCGATACGGCGGGCAATACGAAACCCCTGTTCGGGTTTAAGATTTGGATAAGGTTTATTGGCGATATTCAGGCTGTCATCCAATAATTTAAGCCCTTCTTTATCAAAATATTGGTCAATCAACACCAAGGCAAGCGGTGTTTGTGAGCATATAGGCTGGGCTTCGTCGAAATCGCGGGCACAATGCAGGCGGGCGTCTGGATCGATACCGCGCAGCAATGTATCAAGGATTTGTTGTAAATCTTCGTAATGATCGTCAACAAACAAAATATCCAAACTCATATCAATCAGCCTTCAGTTAGATAAGCCCAGTGTTTAGCAGTATCGAGTAAATCGGCAACCGGATCGAGTGATGGCGAGTCCTTGCGACGATCGCGCAAGCAGCTCAGTGCCTGTTGCATGGCCTTGCCGAGAGGCTCCAGCCAGGGGTAATCTGCCACGGGCAAATGTTGTTCCAGTACCTCCAGCAGGTAACACCATCCTTGATTTTGAGCCGGGGTCTGTGCATGAGAATGCCGTAGTGGCTCGCCCGGCAACCAGAGTGGCCGCCGTCGGGTTGTTCCGGGTAATCGCTGCAGCAGCGGCAGCGGCGGGTCGGTGGATAATCCCAGCACGGTGGCGACATTGGCATCGCGGCCGAGCTTGAACAACGCGTTCAGATCGGCTAAACAATCCGTTAGCGAGCCCTTGCCCTTCCCCGGCTTGCCTGGCGACAGTATCTCGCCTTGCACAATAATGGCTAAATCGTGGATATCCCGGGCCTGATCGGCAGGCAAGCCACGCACGTCCAGCCATGCCATGTGGCCGCTGAGCTCACGCAGTGCCGTTGTCAGCCATTGGCCATAGATATCGCGCTGGTTGAGATTGGCTTTTTTCGCGGAACGGCACAACAATGTTTGCGGCTGGTGTTGGCGATCGCTCCAGGCTGCATGACCAAGATAGACCTGCCATGGACCAATGCCGGGCTGGCGGGCAGTGGTCGTGAAACCGCCGAATTCCCGTTGGCCAAGCATTTCTACACCGTGACTGGTATGCATCAGAGCATGTCGTACCTGGCTTTGTAATGTCGGGTCGAGCACAGGCGGCAAATTCAGCCAGGCTTCCAGGCGCTCCGGTAAGGTTGCATTAAGCGTTACAACATAATTCTGATAAAATTCCTGCACGTCCTGGTTATGAGTTTTCCCCTCGCGCCGGTTCTGGGCAGGCGTTGTGGGAATTACCACGAAGCCGACGACTGCGGGAATCTCTTTGCGGTTTTTGGGCTTGAGAAAGTCGGGATTGACCTCGAAAGATGGCTTAACGAACACCTGCCGCAGGCGCGCGTAATAATTTCTGATCGTGTCCTTCGCCTGCGTTTTGTTTTGGCAGGCATGCAATTCAGTGCGTAGAGCGGGTGGAGCCGCAGCCAGCAAATCCTGGGGCAGGGAAAAATTTTGCTTGGGGTGGAAGCGTTCCAGGCGCTGCAACAGCACTTCATCCAGAAGCACACTGCCAACAGGCCGGCGACCACCGGCTGCGCTGGCCCAGAGCTGTTCCCGCGCTTCCTTGACTTGCCAGTGCCCACCCCGCATATCCCGTTCGAGCGTACTGGCTTTGCACTCCAGCAGGCATAGGCTCGACGGGAGCGTGCTGCGGCTGTCCGGTCCGGTCACCCTGAACACCGTCGCCCCGCTGCTGTCGCGGGGTCGCCGGTTGCTGGCCCGGTTGCCGGAAGCAGGCACGCTCGATCTCTCGGGTGTC
>CAYFSA010000175.1:0-5638 GCA_964345605.1 uncultured Ectothiorhodospiraceae bacterium | reverse complement strand
GCTAACGGCACGGACGCCGACGAATTGGCTCGACGCCTGATTCAACCGCGGCGGTCTAATCCTTGTGGTGGCATTTGATTCCATACAGTATGCTTTAGTATCAATGATGTCATAAGTCTTCGTCCCTGTTCCCCTCGCGAGGGGAACAGGGGCTGGAAAAATTTGGCTCCGAGACCTTATGCAACAAATTTGTTTGATGATATGAGAATTGCATACTTGCTATGAGAGGTGATTGTTCATCTATTGCCAATCATTCTGCCGAGCTTTCAGTCGATCCACGAAACGGCTTGTTGAGCCGGGCTTGCTTTCGACATTCCCCCTATTACGATCCCCGGCCGCCGGGTTGTGTACCTGAACTGATCGTCGTCCATGGCATCAGTCTGCCTGCCGGCGAATTCGGCGGTTCCTGGATCGATGCCTTGTTTACCGGCAATCTGCCCACCGACGGGCCTGCCTGGCTGGAGGCATTACGCGGTTTGCGGGTATCGGCGCATCTGCTGATACGCCGTGACGGCCAGCTCGTGCAATATGTGCCCTTTCATGAACGCGCCTGGCATGCCGGTACATCGGTGTATTGCGGGCGCAGCCATTGCAATGACTTTTCCATCGGTATCGAGCTTGAAGGCAGTGACGAGATTCCCTATGAAGCCAATCAATATGAACGACTGGCCGCTGTCATTGCAGCCCTGATGGCCGCATATCCGGGCTTGAGCCGGGAGCGTATCGCCGGCCATGCCGACATCGCCCCGGGGCGCAAGACCGACCCCGGTCCGGCGTTTCAATGGCGGCGCTTGCTAAGTTTGTTGGATCGCAAGCTGGGGAGTTGACACGTTGATGTAGGGCGGGCTTTAGCCCGCCACCTCTGAGTTAACCGCGCTGTTGTAGGGCGGTTGAAACCGCCCTACAGGTGATTGTCGGCTAAAAGGCTAGCCGGACCCCGGCGGTGATGATGTTGCGGGAAAACGACTGCCAGCCGAACAGGCGCTCGTAGAACAGGAAGGCGGAGCGTGATTTGGCGAATTGGGCTGAGATGCCGAAACCGGCGGTGAAGAAATCGCGGTCCGGATTGTCGGTGGTCAGGGCAAAACGTCCCGTGGCCGTGTTGTCGAGCAGCGATTGTACTTGGATAGCCTGGCTCTCGTCCTGATATTCGTGAATCCACTCAAGATCCAAGGTTGGCAAAAATACGCCGAAGCGGCTGCTGAGCGCATAGGTGGTTTGCAAACCTAAGGCAGTGCGCAGTGATTCGAGGTGCTGATCGCCCAATTTGATCAGAAAAGTCGAATTGTCGCCCTGTTCCGTATAACCGTCGACGCCGACTCTACGATAGCCGAATCGAGCATGAGGCGTCGCACTGAAAGCATTATGCTGGAATGTATAACCACTGCTTACACCGATTTGCCACTGGTTGCCCTGGGTGTCGCTGGTCGCTGTGGTCGGGGACAGATCGCCTGCGCCTTGGATACGGCGTTCGAGATCGTAGTTGGTGCGGCCAAAACCGGCCAGCATATCGACATACCAGGATTCGCTGGGATACCAGGTTGTATAGCCGGAGAAGTCGTAGCTGAAGCTTTCCATACTGCCCGCATTGCTGACGAAATCATTGTCATTGAAGGTCAAGCCCAAGGCCAGGCCGGCGACCACATTCGTGCCGAAGCGATAGTCCGTGCCCAGGGTAATGGCTTGACTGGTATAGTCATACCCGCTTTCCTGAGTGGTGGGGTCTTGCTTGCCAAAGTTCACGCTACCGTTAAGGAATAGCCCCCATTTTTCGAATTGACCGGTGTCGGCGTCGGCGCTGGCGCCGCCTCCCAGTCGACGAGCGCTGTGAAAATCATCGCCTGAGTCAGCTAGGTGCGGCAGTTGCCCCTGTGGGGTCAGGTTGCTCAGATCAATGCCCGTGGAGCCGGCGCGTATGTTGGCCATGCGGGTCAACAAATTGGCTGCCTGGGCGCGGCTGCCATTAACACCCGAGTTCGTATGCGCCGAAATCTGTGCCGGATAAGCTTCTTGGATAACCTGTTCTTGAGTTAGCGGGTCAAGTTCTTCCAGGGCTTGGCAGGTTTGGATAACAGCCGGGTCTGTTGGGTCTTGGCAATTACGTGCAATGGTATCGGCGAAATCGCGCTGGCCCGAGGTCAGGCTGGAGATCCTGACGCTGGAGCCAGCCGTCGTTTCGACGGTTAAGTGGTCACCGTTGCCATCCGCCAGGACGAGAGCGTCTTCGTGCAAGCTGATCCCTACTTCGCCGGCATCCCCCGCAATGGTTTCGATGGTGAACAAGGTCAGTTCGTCAGTATCGGCTTGCAGGGTAGCAAGCGCCTCGGGACTCAATTGCGAAACTTCAAATACATTGAGGCGATTGCTGTCCGAATCCAGACTGAAATCGCGCAGACCGCTGGCGAAATCGCTCGCGTTCAAGCTGTCACTAAATGTGAGCGTCTGGAAATTGAGTGGACCATTCAGAGACGTACCGAGATCGTAAGCGCCGACTGTTTGACTGCCCAGGCCGCTCAACTTGACATCGAAGCGCACCTCACTGTCAGGCGCAACATTAGTGCTGCTGGGCTGGACGACTAATTCAATCGCGGGTGCTGGGGTGGCAAGGAGGATGAGCAGGCCGGCTGCCAAGTGATTGCCAGGAGAGCATAGACAGCAATAGCGCTTTGGATTTTGCCTGAGGCGAGCTAAGATCAACAGTAAACCAAAGATGAGCAAAAGCATTGGGCCAGCGGCCCCGCTTCCCCCTTGGGTGCTCGATGGGTTAGCTTGTGAAGCGCGGGTTGTGCCGGCTGAATGATCGGTATTGCCCAGGTTTTGTAAACCTTGGGGCGTAATTTTCAGATTATATTCGGCCAGGGCTTGATTGACTTGTGCCGATGCTGGGGCGGACAAGGCGATGGCAACCAAGCGCGCATCGGCGATGTCGATATAGCCGTCGCGATTGCGATCATATTGCACCGTGTCGTCACCAACCGCTTCATTGCGGTGTTCCAACAAGGCCAGCAAATCTTCCAGCGTAAGCGACAATTCCAGGGGAGCGCAATCCAGGCTTGTGGTGCTCGCAGCTTGTGGTGCATTCGCGATATCAGGTTGCAGGGTCGCTTGTGTTTGCACTGCTTCGCCAGATACGCAAGCGCCAGATTTGACTTGGGTTTGCAAGGTGCATGAAGTGACGCCCCAGGACTCGACGGTAGCCGCCGGAACACTGGGTAATTGAAAAACCAGTTCGCTGGCTGTCTGGGTTGTTATGGACGGCGACGTATCACCGCAATCGATGGACACAAATTCCAATTGGCCTGCCGGCATACTGAAACGGATGTCGAGTGCATTGGCGGGTGTTTCGCTTATATTGTTCACCACGATCTGGTAATTTAATGCCGCAAGTGGTTGGCTGGAGGCCGCACTACTCAAATCCAAGAGGTTGATTTGTGTGTCTACCCTAACCGGAATAGTCTCGGGGGAATCGATATCGAGAAATCGCAAGGCGATGAGCTTGCCATCGGTATCCAGTCCCAGATTCAAAAAACTCTCGCCGGCAATGGGATTGACTTGGACGTCCGGCGTGGTTGCGGCCTGTAGGGTTTCGCCCTCGAGCTCTGCGAGGTTGCCTGTAAAGCGCGGCGGTTCGGTGACTGATACGACGAGCTGGTCGTTATCTGTTTCAAAATTGGCCAGCGTTGCTTGCAGTCCATTTTCCTTTGCGCGAGTTAGATCCAGGAAAAACCAATCCGTAACATCTGGGCTGCCCGTAGCGATATTGTCGGGCTGCATGTGCAGATCAAGAAGTTGGCAACAGCGATGAAAACTATCCGCATCGGTATTCAGTGTATTGAATACCGACGTTGTCTGGATAACATCAATTGTGGCGCTGGTGCTTGCTGTAAGGCCGCTGCTATCCGAAATTTCGTAGCTGAGATGGTCGAGGCCAACAAATTCCGGGTTGGGAGTGTATAGCAATTGCTGGGCAGCCGTGATCTGGGCATTGCCCTTTGCTGGCGGCTCGATAATGCGGGTGATACTGAGCGGGTCGTTTTCTGGATCGCTGTCATTTGCGAGAACCGGAACAGAGGTCGGTGTATTTGCGATAATATAGATCCGGTCAGGTGAGGCATGAGGGTACCCGGATGTATTCTCATGCGAAACGGCGGATTGAACGTCCAAATTTTGTAGAGTAGATGAACGCTCGCTAGCGAAGGCTGAACAGGAGATGACAAGACAAACACAAATACTCCAAAACAAGGCAACCGCCACTGAACGAGAGCTCGGGATGCGGCCTGCTTTAATATAAAAATGGTTTTTTGGCATAACTCCGGATTCCAAGCAGTTTTGATGCATTTAACATTGGCTCATAGCTGTCCCGGCTAAAGCATGACGCTTATACTATATCACCGTAATTCGGATCAGCGTTGAACGCTTCGATTGTGGCTGCGCCGGTGCTGACGCCAATCAATTTAATAACATTTTGCCCTTGAGCATGCGATATAATGGTGTCTGTTTCATTATCCTGTAAGCGGGCTTCATCGAGTGGATACTGCAAGTCGATTTGGTCGTCAATGCCAAAAGCCTCGATCTCTATATGATTAGGCTCTACCAGTGAATCAATAAATTTGAACGGCCCTGTATCGGCATGATGGAAAAAATAAGGATCGTTTTCAGTGCCAAAGCCATCGACAATGATTTCCGTGAAGCCGCTGATGCCTGTAACTTCTATTGTTACCTCCGCCGTAGAGGTGTTCGCACCATCGGACAGGGTGTATGTGATCTGGGTTAACTGGCTTTCTCCGTCTTCCAGAAAGGCAAAACTGTTATTCGGATCGAAGAAGCCGCTGCCATCTTCTTCATTGAGGTAAAAGACGCCACCCGTGTCACCAATCGCCTGCCCGCCCGTTTCAAGGTAAATAATGCCATTGAGGTGGCTAATACTCGTGTCTTCTGGGGTTGAGTCGTTGTTCAGTACGGCCAAATCAATGGGTGTATCCTCGTCGGTTTGCGCCAAGTCATCCACTGCAATAGGGGTGTCTGGCGTTAAATCCTCAACGATGACATCGATTGTTTTAGAGGCTAAATTGCCGCCGCTGTCTTCAACGATGACTTGAAAACTGAACTGGGTGTCGCCGACCACTTCCGGCATGACGAGCTCTATCGATGCGCCATTGGCGTCGCTTAAATCAAGTGTTGGGCCGACTGTCTGCTGCCAAGTGTAAGTCAAGCTGTCGTTTTCAGGGTCACTCGAATCACTGGCATCCAGGAAAAGGGTCGTATTTTCCGCGACAGGGTTTGGGGAAGCCATTAATTGGGCGCTCGGCGCCTCGTTGACATTTGTGAGTTCGATATTGAGCAGTTGCGAATCTAAATCGATGCCGTCGTAGGCTTTCACAACAACTTCGTAGATGCCATCAGAATTGCTGTCCTGGGGGGTTTCAAAGTCCAAGGGCGATAATAGAAAGAGTTCGCCGTTATTGGTGTTGATGGTGAATCTTTCTTGGTCCTCGCCCCCGAATAGCTCGTAGGTAAGGGTGTCGCCATCGGGGTCGGTAGCCGTAACGGTCGTAATAACCTCGGTACTGTTCTCGGCCACATTTAGGGAAGCTGAATCACCGCCGCCGTTGGAGGTGATAATGGGGGCTTCATTAAC
>CAYFSA010000174.1:0-5666 GCA_964345605.1 uncultured Ectothiorhodospiraceae bacterium | reverse complement strand
TAGAGCCGGTTTTAACCGGCCCGCTCAAGGCTGAGCAGCCGCTTTCGAACTTGGGAGAATGGCATTTAGGCCTGCAATGTTTGTTGCATGACCTCGACATAGCGGTTGAGATCCGCCTCGGTCTTAGTCTCGGTGGCGCAGACCAGCAGGCAATCGCTAAGGCCGGTATCGATCTGGCCGAGATCATAGCCGGCAAACACCCCGGCCTCGCCCATGCGGTGCAGGACTTGCGCAGCCGGTTTGGGCAAGCGCAGCGCCACCTCGTGGAAGTACTCGCCTGTGAAGATCGGTTTTACACCCAAGGGGGCCAGGCGTGCGACGAGGTTATGCGTATTGGTGTAACAGGTTGCCGCGACCCGTTCCAAGCCCTCATTGCCGAGCAGGCTCATGTGAATGGTCGAGGCAGTCACGACCAGGCCTTGGTTGGTACAGATATTCGAGGTTGCCTTGCTGCGGCGGATATGCTGCTCGCGGGCTTGCAGGGTCAACACGAAACCGGGCCGGCCGTCGGCATCGACGGTGCGGCCGACGATGCGCCCCGGCATTTGCCGGACATAGGCCTGTTTGCAGCACATCAAACCGTAATAGGGCCCGCCGGAAGACAGCGGTGCGCCGAGTGGCTGACCGTCGCCGCAGACGATATCCGCGCCGGTCTCGCCCCATTCGCCCGGTGGCGCCAACACGGCCAGGGTTACCGGGTTGACCACGGCGATCACCAGGGTTTGATTGCGGGCTGCCCAATCGGTCAGGCGATGGACTTCTTCCAGGACGCCGAAGAAATTCGGCTGGGGGATGACCAGGGCGGTAATATCCGCGCCGCTATAGGCCTCGAGCTGATCCGGGTCGATGCGGCCGGTGCCTGGGTCATGGGGCAGGGCCTCGAGCTCGAAGCCTTGGTGCGCCACGATGGTGCGGGTGGTATCGCGATAAGTGGGATGCAGCGTGGTGGGCATGAGGATGCGCTTGCTGCGTGACTTGCGATTAGCGCGCGCGGCCATGAGCACGGCTTCGGCCAAGGCGGAAGCGCCGTCATACAGCGAGGCGTTGGATACCTCCATACCGGTGAGGCTGGCCATCATGCTTTGATACTCGTACACGAGCTGCAAAGTGCCTTGGCTAGCTTCAGCCTGGTAGGGCGTGTAGGCGCTGTAGAACTCGCCTCGGGTGGCGATTTCCCAGACGGCCGCCGGAATATGATGCTCGTAAGCACCGGCGCCGATGAAGTTCAAGCCGTTGCTGTCGCCGGCGGCGCGTTCCTGCATCAGCCGCGTGATCGCCTGTTCGTTGATGGCGCCCGGCACGCCGGCGAGTTGGTCGATTTTCAGGTCGGCAGGGATTTCGTCGAATAATTGCTCGATAGTCTCAATGCCGATGGTGCTCAGCATTTCGTGAGTATCATCGGTTGTATGCGGGGAGAAGGGCATACGCGTACTCTCGTGATCGTTTCATCGTTGGGATGGGTGGCGCGGGGGCAGCTGGCGGGGCGCCGGTTAAGTGCGCTGCGGGTGCAGCAAGGGCCCGAGTGGCCCGCTAGCAAATCCAGCTTGAAAGGGATGCTAGCGGGCACTTGCGCCGACTTTAACCCTCGTCTTCCAGGAGGCGCTCATAGGCCGCGGCATCGAGCAACTCCTCCAGGGCTGTGGCATCGGCGGGACGCAGTTTGAACAGCCAGCCTTCGCCGTAGGCATCGCCATTGACGGTTTCCGGACTGTCGGCCAGGGCTTCGTTGGCTTCGGTCACGGTGCCCGCGCAGGGGGCATAGACATCGGAGGCCGATTTCACTGATTCGACCACAGCGCAGGCTTCTTTGTGCGCCAGCTCACGGCCGACTTCGGGAACCTCGACGAAGACCAGGTCGCCTAGCAGTTCTTGAGCGTGGTCGGTTACACCGACCGTGATAGTGCCGTCAGCGTTGTCGCGAATCCACTCATGATCCTGGGTGAATTTAAGATCGGAAGGGATATTGCTCATGGTTTGCCCCATTGAATTTAGATGTGTTGGATACTTGGGTTAATTGTCGATCTGGGAAGTCCCGTGGCGCACGAACGGCGGTGTCACAACCCGCGCCGGCAGTAGTTTGCCACGAATATCGACCTGACAGGCGTCTGTGGTTGCCGCCGGGACGCGGGCGAGGGCGATTCCCATCTGCAAAGTCGGTGAAAACGTACCACTGGTGGTGACACCTTCTGCGCCGGTTGCGGTCACCACCCGTTGCCCGGCCCGCAAGACCCCGCGGCCACTCAAGACCAGACCGACGAGTTGACGTGAGACCCCGTTTTGCTGTTGTGTTTCCAGGGCGCTGCGACCAACGAACCGGCGCTCGCTATCGCGTAATGAGACCGTCCAGCCCAGGCCGGATTCCCAAGGCGTGGTCGATTCATCCATATCATTGCCATACAGGGACATGCCGGCTTCCAGACGCAGCGTGTCACGCGCGCCCAGGCCAATCGGGCGGACGCCGTTGGCGATCAGGCTGTCCCAGAGTGTTTTGGCGGCGGGCGCCGGCAGCATGATCTCGTAGCCGTCCTCGCCGGTATAGCCAGTGCGGGCCACGCACCAAGCCTCGATTTCTACAGCGAAAAATGGCTTGAGCCCAGTGCCGGCTGAACTCACTGCGGTTGGCACGCAGGCACTAAAGTGCTCCCAAGCATGCGGTCCTTGCAGAGCGAGCATGCATAGCTCGGTACGTTCGTCGAGGCTGACGTCGAAGGCGGCGGCCTGCTGTTCGGCCCAGGCGAGATCGGCGTCACGCCGGGCGGCATTGAGGACCACACGATAACGATCGGGAGCCAGGAAATAGACGATCAAGTCGTCAATGATGCCGCCGTCGGGGTTGAGCATACAGCTGTACAGCGCCTTGCCCGGCGTTTTCAGTTTGGCAATATCGTTGGCCAGGAGGTGGCGCAGGAAGTCATGGGCGGCGGGGCCGTGGATGTCGACGATGGCCATGTGCGAGACATCGAACACACCGGCTTGGGTGCGGACGGTTCGATGCTCGTCGAGCTGCGAGCCATAATGAATCGGCATCTGCCAGCCGGCGAAATCGACGATCTGGGCGCCGGCGGCGAGGTGTTGATCGTACAAGGGGGTTTGCTGGGCCATCTCTCCTCCCACAAGACATTGGAACGACCGCGTGATCCGGTTCGGTCGCCCCTCTGTCCAGGTACCTGAGAGATTAAGCCCGGAAATTGTCGGGCTACCCCTTCGGTGGGTCGGATCTGCCGACCACTCTCCAGAGTCGATGCAGCGAGCCCGTGGTCCTTTTGCCTGAGCGTTTCCGGGCGATGGTTGCGCCTTCGGCGCTCCGCACAGGGCGGAGTCTCTCCCACGGGTGCTTGAGTCGAATGGCTGAGGTTAACCCATCTTTGGTTCAAGTAAAACCCCCCCGATGGAACGATGGAACGATGGAATGCATCGGTTTTACCGGGCTCTAAGCCATGAGTCGTTCGTTCCTGCACGGTGCGGGAGGACGAGAAATTATAGGTGCAGCGACTTAAAACCTTGGCACCTGATGCCAACCGACAATTTGAGGATCACTCTAGGAGATCTACATGGCAGCAAAGCAATATGCGGTGGTGGGTGGCTCGTCCGGCATCGGGCTGTGTTTGGCGGAGCGGTTAGCCGAGGCCGGCCAGCAAGTGTGGGTGCTCTCGCGGCATGTGCCCGAGTCACCCTGGCGGGAGCAAATGCGCTGGACTCCCTTCGATGTGCTGGCCGATGATGCCGGCCAACTGGCATTACCGGAAACCCTCGATGGGGTTGCCTATTGCCCGGGCAATATCAATTTGCGACCGTTTCGCAGTCTCAAGCCGGATGATTTTCGCGCGGACTACGAATTGAACCTCATTGGCGCGGTGAAGCTGCTACAAGCGTTCAACAAACCGCTGCAGGCTGCGGCGGCGAGTAGCGTCGTGCTGTTCAGTACCGTCGCGGTGTGCCAGGGGATGCCCTACCACACTTCGGTGGCGGCCGCTAAGGGTGCGGTCGAAGGGTTGACCCGCTCCCTGGCGGCGGAATGGGCGCCGGCTGTGCGCGTGAATTGCGTAGCGCCATCGCTGACCGACACGCCGCTGGCGCAACGCTTGCTCAACTCCGTGCAAAAACAAGAAGCCGTGGCGCAACGCCATGCCTTGAAGCGGTACGGCCGCCCCGAGGACATCGCGGCGCTGGCCTATTTTCTGTTGTCCGACCAGGCGAGCTGGGTTACCGGCCAGGTGATCGGGGTCGATGGCGGGCTCGGCGGCGTGCGGACTGAACGATGAATCCAGCAGGCAAAACGGCCCTGGTGACCGGGGCGAATTCCGGTCTGGGCAAGGCCATTAGCCGGGCTTTGGCGGCGGCCGGGGCGCGTGTGTTCATGTTGGTACGCGATCAGGCGCGCGGCCAAGCGGCGCGGGCAGAGATCGCCGCGGCCACCGGCAATCCGCAGCTCGAAGTGATCGTGTGTGATCTGGCGCGCCAGCGTGACATCCACCAGGCCAGCGCAGCCATCCACAGCCGGGCCGATGCCTTGCATCTATTGGTCAACAACGCCGGTACGGCATTTCGTGACCATGGCCTGACCGAGGACGGCATCGAGCGGACCTTGGCGGTTGATCATCTTGCGCCCTTTCTGCTGACCAACCTGTTGCTCGATCGGCTCCAAGCCGAGCCGCCCGCGCGCATCGTCAATGTGGGTACGCGCTACAACACCCGCATGGTGCTCGACGATCTGAACTGGCAACACCGCCGGTACCGGATGCTGCCGGCCTATGGCCAGGCCAAGCTCGGCAATATTCATTTTACCCGCGAATTGGCCCGGCGCCTGGCGGGCAGCGGCGTGACCGTGAACTGCGTATTCCCCGGCGTGTTCCGCTCCAATCTCGGCGGGACTGACGGTGCCCAGGGGCCGTTTTGGCGAGCGGTCGCCCTCCTGCTAGGATGGGCTTTGCCGTCGGCCGACAAGGCCGCGCAGCGGGTCATGTATGTGCTGACCGACGCTGAGGTGGCGACCACCAGCGGGCTGTATTTCGGGGATCGCAAACCGCTGGACCCGCCGGCCCAGGCCAAGGACCCGGCCATGAACGCCGAAGTTTGGCGCTTGAGTGAAACGCTCGTGCAGCGCTGATCCAAAATATCCATCTTTTCACAAGAGTAAAGCCGATGCGACATCATTCTTTATGGCTGGCTGGCATAATCTGCTGGCTGCTAGCCAGCCCGGCGAGTGCGGCAGAAACCCGCTCGGGGCAAGCGATATTCAAGCAAACGTGTGCCAATTGTCATGTCGAGCAAATGCCGGCCAATGCCCACGATCGCCGTGATTTGATCGCGCCCCCCATGAATTTGTTAACAACATTCCTGCGCCAGCGCACAGGTAATTCAGAAGCGGCCTTTGTCGAGCATGTGGTCGAGTTTTCCCTCAAACCTTCGCCGGACCAATCCAAAATCATGCCGGGAGCGATCCGCCGCTTTGGGCTGATGCCGCCGATTCAAGTCATCTATCCCGACACGACTCGCGAGGACCTCGAGACAGTCGCGCATTGGCTGTATGACCGCTATGAGTATGAGCAACAGTTAAATAGGCTACAGAAGCATTTGCGCCACCGGCATGGGCATTGAAACACATGCAGTTCATGTCGATTCTGCCCACTGTTCTTTGAGGGTGTCACGATAGCTGACAATGCCGC
>CAYFSA010000173.1:0-5704 GCA_964345605.1 uncultured Ectothiorhodospiraceae bacterium | reverse complement strand
ATAGCGCTCAGACCGGTAGGGGCGGGTTTAGCCGACCGGCCGGGGGGTCCGGTTAGCCGCCGGTTGGCGGGTTGAAACCCGCCCTACGTGGTTATAGCCCGCCCCACTGGTTAAGCCCGACCTACGTGAATCTTGGCGGGCTGAAGCCCGCCCTACAGGGCCTTGGCCAGGCTGTAGAAGGGTTCGGGGTAGAAGAACAATACCACGCACATCAGGGCCGGTACGCTCATGCCGAGCAGGCAGGTCCAGGGAGCTTCGTGCAGTCCGGGGGCCTGGTCGGCGGGCGGTTTTTTGAAAAAGGCCCGCACCGGGATGATCAGCAAGTAAGCAATATTGAGCAGGGAGCTGAGCAGCAGTACGGCGAGCAGCAGCCATTGTTCGGCGGCGACCGTGCCTAAGCCCAGATACCATTTGCTCCACAGGCCGCCGAAGGGCGGCAGGCCGATGATGCTCAGGCTGGCGAGCAGAAAGGCGGTGAAGGTGATCGGCATGGCCCGGCCCAGGCCGTCGAGTTCGCTGACCTGGGTTTTGTGGGCCGCCACCAGGATCGCGCCGGCGGCGAAGAACAGGGTGATCTTGGCGAAGGCGTGCATGGTGATATGCAGGGCCCCGCCGAGCAGGCCCATCTCATTGGCCAGCATGGCGCCAAGGACGATGTAGCTGAGCTGGCTGACGGTGGAGTAGGCCAGGCGTTCCTTGAGGTTGTCGCGGGTCAGGGCGATCAGCGAGGCGGCCAGGATGGTGATGGCCGGCAGCCAGATGATCCACTGATTCGCACCGCTGGCCTGGATAAAATCCGGGCCGAAGATGTAGAGGGTGATCTTGAGCACGGTGAAGACCCCGGCCTTGACCACCGCGACCGCATGCAGCAGGGCGCTGACCGGGGTGGGCGCGACCATGGCGGCGGGCAGCCAGCCGTGCAGGGGCATGACCGCGGCCTTGCCGACCCCGAGGATGAACAAGAGATACAACCCGACCGCCCAGCTCGGGTCGAGCTTGCCGGCGAGGATGCCGCCGGCGGTGAAGTCCAGGGTGCCGGCGACTTGCCAGGTGATCAGCATGGCCAGCAGGAACAGGCCGATGGAGGTGCCCATTAGGATGCCGAGATAGACCCGGCCGCTGCGCTTCGCCGCGGCGGTGCCGGAATGGGTGACCAGCGGATAGGTCGACAGGGTCAGCAGCTCGTAGCCGATGAACAGGGTGAACAGGTTGGCGGCAAAGACCATGAGCATGACGCTGGCGATAGCGATGGCAAAGGCCGCATAGAAGCGCGTCTGATGGGTCTCGTGATGGCCGCGCATATAGCCGATGGCATAGATGGAGGTCACCAGCCACAGGCTGCTTGCGACCACGGCGAACAGCAGGCCCAGGGGCTCCAGGGTAAAGGCGATCGGCAGCTGCGGCAGCGGCTCGCCCAACACCAGTGCGCCGCTAGCGCCGCTCTGCCAATGGCCGAGCAGCTGCCAGACGATCAGGCCCAGCAGGGCCGCCGTCGTCAGGGTCACCCCCTCACGGATATCGGGATAGCGGTCCAGGGTCGTGATGACCACCGCCGCGACCAGCGGCAGGCCGATGCTCAGCAGGATCAGCAGGGCCGGACTCATGGCGCACCTGTGAGCAGCAGATGGGCGGCGGTTTCGGCCACCCCGACGGTCAGCTCGGTATTGAGGCCAAAGCCGACGCAGGCGAGCGTCAGCGCCCAGGTCGGCAGCCACAGCGAGACCGGCAGTGCCCTGCCCGCGCCCGCTGGGGCCGAATCCGGATTAGCCGTCGCCGGATGATCCGTCGCCGCGGGCGGCTGGAAATACATCAGCTCGACGATCTTCCAGATATAGATAATGGCCAGCAGCGAGCCTGCCAGGATGATGACCGCGACCAGCCAGGCGTCCTGCTCCAGGGCGGCGAGCACCAGATACCATTTGCTGACAAAGCCCACCGTGCCCGGCACGCCGATCAAGCTCAGGCCGGCGATGACCAGGGCGGCGAAGGTCCAGGGCATGGCCCGGGCCTGCCCGGCGAGCCCCGCCCAGGCGGTGGTGCCCAGGCGATAAACGAAGATGCCGGCGACCATGAACAGGGCCGCTTTCATCAGGGCGTGATTGAAGACATGCACCAGGCTGGCGGTCACCCCCAACGTGGTCAAAAAGCCGATGCCGAGCACCATGTAGCCGATCTGGGCGATACTGGAATAGGCCAGCAGGCTTTTCATGTCCCGCTGATAAATCGCTTGCAGCGAGCCGTAGATCACCCCGACCGCGCCGAACAGCACCATGAGTTCACCGAACCAGGTGCCGGCGGCATAGTCGGCGGAAAACACCGTGAACACGGCGCGCATCAGGACATAGACGGCCACCTTGGTCGCAGTCGCGGCGAGGAACAGCGAGACGAACGACGGGGCATAGGTATAGGCCCCCGGCAGCCATTGATGCAGGGGGTACATGGCCATCTTCAGGCCGACCCCGACGAAGATGAAGCCGAAGGCGGTATGCACCACATGCGGATATTCGGCCGCCGGCAGGCGGGCGGCGAGATCAGCCATGTTCAGGGTGCCGGTTGCGGCATAGGCCAGGCCCACGCCAATCAGGAAAAAGGTCGCGCCGAGCGTGCCCATGATCAGGTATTGAAAGGCGGCGGCCAGGGCGCGCCGGTCGCGGCCCATGCTGATCAGGGCATAGGAGGACAGCGACGAGATTTCCAAAAAGACGAACAGGTTGAACAGATCCCCGGTCAGGGCGATGCCGAGCAGGCCGAGCAGGCAGAGTTGGAACGTGGCGTAGAAATAGCCGCTGAGCTCGGCCGGGATTTCCGCGGCTACGCTGCGCTGGGCAAACAATGTGGCGAAGGCGCCGATGCCGGCGACGATCAGGGCCACCAGGGCGTTCAGGGCGTCGATGCGATAGGCGATGCCCCAGGGCGGCGCCCAGCCGCCGAGCTCATAATGGCGAATACTGCCCGCTGCGACATCGGCCAGCAGCCAGCCGGCCAGGGCGAAGCAGGCCCAGGTCACCAGCAGCGTCAGCCACCAGGGCCCGCGGCCGGCGGGCAGCAGGGCGGTCACGGGGGCCGTCAGCAAGGGCAGCACCACCAGCAGAATGCTCAGATTGTCCTGGATCAATGCCGCCATCACGCACTGTTATCCTTGTGCCAGATTTCGTCTTCCTCGATGGTGCCGTAGGCCTCCTTGATGCGCACCACCAGGGCGAAGCCGAGCGCCGCGGTGGCCACGCCGACGACGATGGCGGTCAGCATCAGCACCTGCGGCAGGGGGTTGGAATACTCGCTGAAACCCGGCGCGGCGATGGGCGCGGTACCGCCGGCGACGTTGCCGATCGTGATATACAATAGGAACACCGCGGTTTGGAAAATATTGAGCCCGGCCAGTTTCTTGATCAGGTTATGCCGACTCATCACGGCATATAGCCCGCTCATCATGAGCAGGATGACCATCCAGTAATTGAAATGCCCGATGATGTAGTCGAGCGCCGCGTCCGTCACAGCCGACTCCTTCTGAGAAAGGCGAAAAAGATGACCAGCATCACGGCGGCCACGGTGATGCCCACCCCCAGCTCGATCAAGATGATGCCCAGATGCTGGCCTTCCTTGGCATGCGCGGCCAGAACGCTGTAATTGAGGAACTCGCCGCCACGCAGCAGGGCCGCCACGCCGACCCCGGTAAACAGCAGCATGCCGACACTCATCAGCAGCCGCAGCACGCCCGGCGGGATGACCTGCTCGCCTTTGTCCGTGCCGAACACCAGGGTGTAGAGAATCAGGGCGGCGGCGAAGATGACCCCGGCCTGAAAGCCGCCGCCGGGGCTGTAGTCGCCGTGGAACTGCACATACAGGCCGAACAGCATCACCAGCGGCACGATGAACTTGGCGATAATCCGCAGGATGATTTTATCTTTCATCGCCGTCTCCGTCTTCCCCGGCCTCGCGGCGACGCCACAACAGCAACAGCACGCCGAGGCCCGCAGTGAAGATCACGGTCACCTCGCCTAAGGTGTCGAAGCCGCGATAACTGGCCAGCACCGCGGTGACCATGTTGGGCAAGCCGGTCTCCTGCTTGGATTCGTGGATATAGCGGTCCGCCACCACGCTGTGGGCCGGCGCCTGCGCCTCGCCCATGGCGGCGATGTCCTGGGTGCCGTAAATCAGGGCCGCGCCGGTGATCAGGGCCACCAGCAGCGGCAGCCAGGCGCGGTTAGTCCGGGGTTTCTCATACGGCACCCGAGTCTGCACCAGGGTCAGCAGCATCAGGGCGGTGGATATCCCGGAACCCACCGCGGCCTCGGTGAAGGCGACATCGGGGGCATCGAGCACCAGGAACAGGCCGGCGCACAACAAGCTGTACAGACTGAGCAGCATGACCATACCCAGCAAATGGCGCGCACCGATGACGGTCCAGGCCATGACGACCAGGAAGATAAGCAGCACGACATCAATGACGGTATCGATCATCGCCGCCCCTCCAGCTCGCCATAGGCCCGCAAGCCGTAATGGCGGGCGCCGTTGCCGAGGGCATAGCTGGCGGTCGGGCTGGTAAAGACTAGAAACACGAAAATCAGTAATAGCTTGACGCTGACGAACGACAGCCCGGCCTGCAGGGCGAGCCCGGCGAGGATGGCGAAGGCGCAGAGGGTGTCGGTGATGCCGAGGGCATGCAGCCGGGTGTAGAAATCCGGGAAGCGATGGATGCCCAGGCCGCCGATCACGCCGAGGGCACTGCCCAGAGCCAGCAGCAGACCGCTGGCAATATCAATGATCATGCTTGCCGTCTCCTTGCGTTAAGCTGCCGTTTTCCCGATACATGCCGCGTTGCTCCACCAGCCGCAGGGCGGCGACCACGCCGAGGAAATTCAGCAGGGAGTACAACAGGGCAATATCCAGGACATCGGGGCGCCCGGAAATGAAGGCGAACACCGCCACCAGCAGCACGCTCTTGGTGCCGAACATGTTGATCGCGAGAATGCGGTCGAACACGGTCGGGCCGAGCACGGCACGGGCCACCGCCAGCGCCATGGTGGTCATGATGGCCATGGCGGCCACAATATACATCGTCATGCGTCATGCACCTCGATATCCGGCACCAGGCTCGCCGTGTGACCGGCCCGCAAGTCATCGGCCCCCTCGCAGGTCAGGGCGTGGACGACGACGTAATCGGTGGTCACCTCGAGGCTGGCGGTACCCGGCGTCAGGGTAAGGGCGTTGGCATAGATGACGCGGCCGAGGTCGGTCTTGAGCGGCAGCGGCAGGCTCACGACCGTCGGACTGATGGGTTTGAAACCCAGTACCCGCAGGGCGACATCGAGATTGGCCAGCACGATCTGCCAGCTCAAATAGGTCCAGAAGCGCAGCAGGGAAACGGTCAGATGCAGCGGATGGCTCTCGTGATCGATCACTTCCATGCGCAGGGCCAGATAGACCGTCAGCGCGGTCGAGACCAAACCCAAACCGAGCAGCAGCGGCTCGAAATGGGCCGACAGCAGCAGCCACAGGCCGAACAGGCCCAGCGTCAGGCTGATCACATGTTTCATCGGGCCGCTCCGGGCGGGCGTGGCAATGCGTTCATGAAGATGTCATTCATGGGTTAATGGAATGGTGGAATCTATCAAGGCGGCGAAGCGATTTCAATCAACCGGGCGGGATTTTGGTTAGCCGCTGCTTGGCGGGCTGAAGCCCGCCCTACGTGGGGGCGGTTTTA
>CAYFSA010000172.1:0-5743 GCA_964345605.1 uncultured Ectothiorhodospiraceae bacterium | reverse complement strand
TGAGCACCGCTTCGTCGAAGTACAGCAATGCGGCCAGGCGCGGCGGTTGATAGGCATTACTGCCGCGGTCGGCGAGCAAATGCTTACCCGTGAGCAGCCATTCCATCAAATAGCCGTCGATGCGCTGCTGACCGACCTCCTTGGCGGCAGCCTCGCCCTGGCCGGCGCCCGCCATGGCCTGCAAATGCCGCAGGGCGGCCCGGCTCAGGATCAACTCGGCAAAACCGGTCCGGGTCGCCGCCCGCTGAACATTGGCATAAGCCGGGGCACGCCAAAACAGGGCCAGCTTCTCGGTCAGGGCACGCAAGCGGGCCAGATGCAGGCCCTGCGGCAGCTCGCCCTTGATCCACAAACTGGGCTCGGGATCGGCGGCTTGCAGCTCGGGCCGCTGGCGGCGTTTGCCAAATAGGGCCCGCCGGGAGGCGCTGGTATAACGCCGCACCTGCAGCACATCCCGGGCAGCCATGACCTGATGGAAACGCTGCAACAGCGTATCGTGGCCGCGGATGCCGACATCCGCCGCGGTGGCAGGCCCGCGCGGCGGTACGCCGATGGCCAGGGCCGCGGCCGTGAACTGCTCGAACAACAGCCGGGCCGCTTCCAGGGTGCCCGGCTCGTTCAGGGCCTTGGGGGCTTCGATAACCAAGCGGTTGGCTGTCTGCATATCCAGTACATAAACCCCCCAACCGCGGCCAGGCGGCCGTTCGGCCAAATAAAGATAGCGCGATTCGACCCAGGCCAGCTGATACCCGACTTGGTTTAACCGCCCCCTGGCCTGCCGGAGCAAGACGGGATTCGGCTGTTGGCGATAGCTTTGCAACAGCCGCAGCGCTGCGCTGAATTGGGTCAATTCCGCCGGCGTCGGCGAGCGGCGGGCGGTTGCGGCGGTCTGTTGCGCATACAGGGTCACTTTGGCGGTTTGCAGCACCTCGCTCAAGGGAGCACTGCGCCGCGGCACGGGGCCACTGAGCGCCTGAGCGCTGGGCTGCCAGTTCAGCAGGCGGGCCGTCGGCAGCAGGGTCAGGGCAAACCCGATAACACTGGCCGCGGCAAAGGCCGTGAGCGAGGTTTGCAGGACCGCACGCAGCAGGCGCACGGCAATGTCCTTGTCGTGCATCTTCAGCGCCATGAGGGTGCCGAGCAGATAGCCGAAGCCGTAGGTATCGGTCACCCTGACCTGAGGGAACCACCAGACGATGAGATAGCCCAGAACCAGTTTGTAAACAAAGCCGATATTGAAGAACAGCAGCAGTTTACGCGCCCCCTCGACGCTGACGTGGCGATACCAGGGCAGGCGCAAAACGAGATGCGCCAGCAGCAAAATGATCAGGGCCTCGCCGAAGGTCGCCAGGATTTTGCCCGGCCAATGCCATTGCAGGGCCAGCAGCGAGGGAATCAGAATGCCGGCGAAATCCCAGCCATACAGCAGGTTCAGGCGCGAGGCGATCAGGGCCGCGAGCAACAGCACGATATAGGATTTGGGGCTGGCCAAAATGGAAGTGGCAATGTCCTCGTACATATACGAGATATTGCTCATGGCGAAATTGGTCAGCTCCATCAGGCCATAACGCACCAGCAAATAGGTCAGCCCGGTGGTCACCAGAAACGGCAGCAGGCCGCGCCACAGCCCGGTTTTCCAAAACTGATTGGCGAGCAGGGCGATAATAACCAGGCCGAAGCTATGCAGGTGACTGTGATAATCGAATTGCAGATCAAAGGCCGCGTTCAGCCAGGTGGCGGTATGCGGTAACAGCCAGCCGTCGAAACCGATGCGCACGATCACGCTGACCAGCACCAGGGCGAAGAAGCGATCGCGGCCGAACAGGCTCGACCAGCCGCCGAAGCGGCTGAAGTATTCGGAAAAGCCCCATACCAGGGCATAAGTCACCACGGCCTCGATGCCGATGGTCAGCGCCGCCCAAGGCTTGAGGATCAACAGGGGTACGAGATAGCCGGGCACCACCAGACCCGAGAGCACCCAGCCGAAGCGCAGGTTGAAAAAGACGATGACCCACGCCCCGACCCACACCGTGGTGATGATCGAGCTGGCCAAGCTGCCAGGCGGAAAAAGGGACAGGGGCAACAGATCCATCAGATCCATGGCGGCGGTCGCAGCCCCTTGCCTAGCGGGACGACCAGCCGGTTACCCGCGGGGACATTGCCTGTTGCCAGGGCCGGAGCAACTGAACCGTTGAAGTCCATAACCGGTTGGCTCGAACGAGCGCAATTCCTCACGCCATCAAGCCAACAGCGCACGCAGGCGGTTGAGCAGGGAACCGAAATCCGTCACCGGCTTGACAAAAATGGCATCGACCCCGAGCGCTTGCAGTTCCTCGTGGACCTGGGCCGTGGTCACCGCGCTCAGCACGATCACCGGCGTGGCGTCGGCGCGTTCCTGTCGCAGCCATTTGAGAAAGCGCTTTCCGTCCAGTACCGGCATCATCATATCCAGCACGATCGCTGCAAAGGGAGCGGCCAGCACGGCCTGCTGAGCCTGTTCGCCATCGGCGGCCAGCTCGACTTCGTAGCCCTCAAACTGGAATACGAACTTCATGAATTCGGCCAGGGCCTGATCGTCATCGACGAGCAGGATCCGTTTGGGGGGTGTCGTCATATCGTGCTAATTCCTTTGATTTATCAGTGGTACCCAGGCACATTCCATCAAAATTGTAAAGAATATTTTCGTCCGCGGCCAGCAATGAGCCGAGCCAGGCTAATCATGTGCACCGAACACCTGCAGCCAGATGACGAACCGCATGCCCTCACCCAGGGCACTCTCGGCCGTGTATTGCCCGCCCCAGCTGGTGACGCGCTGCAGGCCCTGCACAATCGGATCGAAGCGGGCATCACGCTCGGCTGCCGGGGCATTCAGGCTATGCTGCAGCTGCTCATTCGGCAAGCCAAAGCCGGCGTTGTTCAGTTCATACTCGGCCCAGCCAGCCCGCTCCCGGACGGTTATTTGCACCCGGCTGTGCCGGGGCGAATCCTCGATACACAGCGTCACAATCGCGGCCAGCAAGGCCTGCAGCTCGGTGGGCTGGGCCAGCACCAGGCTCATGAAGTCCGGCTGTTGTCGGGTCATCACCAGTTGCCGCTGCCCGGCGGCGGCTTCAGTTTCGCTCAGGGCCGCCTGCAGCGGCGCCAAGCCGTCGACCGGATAAGCCGCCGCGAACGTCAGGTCCATTTCCGTGAAGACATACTGTTCGGTTTCCTGCAGGCGCTGCATCATCTCCTGGATGCGCTTGTGCAGAGTTTCCTGAATCGACTGGCGCTGCGCCGCGGGCATGCCGTGGCGGCTGAGCAGGCGATCGGCCAGAGAAAATACCTCCAGATCATTGCGCAATTGCAGATCCAGGCGTTTGATTACATCGGTTTTCATCTCGCATAAATGCTTGACCTGGGTTATGTCGATAAGCTGGAACAACAAGCCGCGCAAGGCGAACGGCACGGCCTCGTTGGCAGGGCTGGGCGTGGTCGGCGCCGCCTCGGCCAGCAGGGGGCGCAGGACCAGCACATAATCGCGCTCGCTGTGGCCAACCTGGGCCTCAAGGGTGATGCCCGCCCGCTCGAGAATCACCTGATTCAGAGCCTGCCGCGCTTGGGGCGGCTCATAGGCACTGAGCTTGACCAGCAGATCCAGGGCGGTAAGCTCATAGACTGGCAGGGCCGCGGCCTGCAGCAGCTCGGTCATCGGCCGGTTAAGCTGCTGCACCCGGCCGAACAAATCGTAATGGATGGTGGCGACATCGAGCCCGTGAATCACGCTCTCCAGGGTTGTCAGGCGCTGCTCCAGGGTGCCCAGATAATGCCGAATCCCGCCGAACAGCGACTGCCCGGCCTCCAGGCGCAGATAGCGGCGCCAGGGGTTTTGCTGCAGGGCTTGCTGGTCCCGCCATTGCTGGCGATGAAACAACAGTTCGGCCAGTTGCGCGGAGAAATCGCGCAGAGTGCGGAAAAAGTGCTCATGAGGCTCGGCCTTGGCGGTATCGATGCCGAACGCCCAAAACCCCTGCACACGCCCGGCGAATAACAGCGGCGCAAGGAATTGCCGTTCGGTTAGCTCGCTCATGGGCCGCAGATACGGCCGTGCCCCAGTCAACTCGATGGCCTCGCCGGCCTCGATGGCGCTGCTGTAGGGGGTGCGCTCATAATCCCGGCGCCGCTCGTCGATATCCGCCAGGCTGCAGCGGATGGCCTGGACTTCGCGCACGCGATGATCGTTCGCCACCGGCTCCAGGAAGATAAAACGGGTCAGATCGAGCGTCTGGTCGACCAGGTTGACGAGCTGCGACCAATATTCCGGCGAGGCATAGAAGCGGGTCGGCACATAGCGCTCCAACAACCGTGCAGAAACGCTGGACACGGCCTGATTCACCGCCGTTTCTTCCGCTACCCAGCGCTCGCGCAGCAGCCAAGCGAAGGTCAGCAGCTGCAGAAGGATGAAATCGGTCAGCGGCCACCACAGCCGCAGCCCGTGCAGCAGTCCCCAGCCGAGCAGGACATACCCGCCGATCATCCCCGCACTGAATACTGTTTGCGCGCGTATACCCAGTAATTGATACACCGCCAGATTGAGCGCGGCGACCAGGGTTAGCAGCACCAGCACGGCCCAGGCCGGCAGGCGCTGGATCCAGCGCTGCTGCTGCAGGCTTGCCAGGGCGTAACCATGGAATTCCAGGGCGCTCAGCCCCTGCTCACTTACTCCCTGGGCAAGCGTATGGGCGGGCACCTGCAGGCGCGGCAACCAGCTCGGCTGGGCCGGGCCGATGATGACACTGCGGCCGCTGACCAAGGCCGGGATCAGCTCACCGGCCAGCACCCGCTCGACCGCCAGGCGGGGCAGCCAGGCCGTGCCGGCGGTAAAATCGACCAGAAAGCGCTGCCGCCGAGGCAGGGCCTGACCGGCGGCGGCTTGTTGCGCCGTGGCCGCCTGCAGAATACTCACCGCGCCCGCCTCGCCCGCCTGTGCCAACCGCCAGGGCGCAAAGCGATGCACGCCATCCGGCTTGGGCCAATAGCTCACCACGCCGATGGCGACATTCTCTGCGGCCACGGCGGCCGCACCTGCCCCGTTGGCGGGCAACTGCTCGCGGGTTAGGCCCACCAGCACGTTGGGATAGTCACTGGCTGCCGCCACCGCCCGCTGCAGTCTGGCCGTCGACAGCCCCAGCAGAATGATTTGCCGGGGCGCATGCGCCTGGATCTCAGCGAACAGCGCCGGCCAATCGAGCGGGGCACCCTGCGCCTGCGTCGCTTCAATTGGCAGCAGCAGCACTTCGGCCTGCGGCCTATGCAGCCCACTGCCGAGATCGACCAGGGCATCATAGGCCCAGCGACCCAATACCCCGAGCCCGGTAAACGCCGACAAGGACCAGACCAGCAAAGCGGAAACAAGGGCAATGACCAGAGATTTGAGCTGTTGCAAAAGGGTGCCAATAGAGAAATGTTAATTGAAGCAGTAGTTCAATTATGCCATGTCCGGCTTCAGGCGCGTACCAACAGGCCGCGGCTTGTCCAAGCCGCGCAGAGAAAACGCTGCCATACAGTAACAACGAACGCTTGCCCTTTGATCCGATGCCGATGCGGTATCATTGTATGCATTCACTGGCTCCCAAGCTGGATCTTCGCTGGTTCCCAAGCTGGAGCTTGGGAACCAGCCCAACCAGCCCAAGCGATGCGGTGGCATCAAGTATATCTTCGGTGTCTACGATCAAGACATTGCCAATATGACTGCCATCGGGCC
>CAYFSA010000171.1:0-5834 GCA_964345605.1 uncultured Ectothiorhodospiraceae bacterium | reverse complement strand
GCAGCTCGGTGATGACGATCTGGTGGCCGCCTTTCTTGCGGTCCTCGATCTCGGCCACTCGCAAGTCCAATCCCCCCAAAAACGAGGGGAGACAAAACGAGCCGCAACGCACTGATCCGTTTCCCGCGCCCCGGCATGAATGTCGCTGGCAAGGCTGCCTGTTCCTGGTCGATGCCGAGCTCAAGCAGACCGCTCAGGTCAGTCTGGCTAAACTCCGCCAGCAGGCGCCTCTGCCGGCGGGCTTGCCCTGGCTGCAGCACGCCGAGAATACCACGCTAAACCACACTACCGCGGTTGGCGCAAGCGAGGTGGCCCCAAGCACACAGTCCCCCGCGCGGCAGGCGGCCGAGTTGCTCTGGCAGATGGAGCAGCAGCCAGAACAAAGCATTGCGCGATTCGCGCAACTGACAACCCTCAGGGCGCGATTTCCGGACAATGCCCGTATCGCCGCCGTGATGAACCGGGCCCGGCGTGGCCTGCGCTGGGAACGCCTGCGTAGCGTGACCGCTAGCGCCGGCATCCGGCGTATCGAGCTGGCGCAATGGCAGCCCGAATCCCCCGGTTTGCGGATACGTCAGGTCCTGGCGGGTGTCAGCGGCGACCGCCTGCTGCTGGGTCGGGATACCCTGGTGCTGACGCTCGCTAATGGGCGCGCTACAACGCTGCGTCTTGACCTGGCCTTGTTCGACTTACCCTATTTGCCGGCCGAGCCGCTCACGCTGCTCTATCGCCTGGACATGGCCGCGCTGCAGCGGGTGCAGTTGACCCGGACCCGGACCTCAGCCCGGCTCGAGCTGGCCATCCCCGCCGGCGAGCATCAGGTGCGTCTTTGGCTCGCCGATCCGGTGGCCAATCAGGCAGCCGCGGTGCGCTTACGCCAGCCGCGCCCGAGCGAGCATATCGACATCAATCTCGACCGCCATTACCACGTTGCGACCCACGCCGAGCCCTTACGGGTCAGCCTGCTTGGCCCGCAGGTAGTGCGCATTGACGAGCGCCGGCCGCACGGTCAGACATGGACCACGACGCGGGTGCTGCCGCCGGGCCGGCAGACCCTGGTGCTGACCCCGCGCGGCCAAGAGCGCGAGGGTTTGTATCGTCTCGCTCGGCGTGTGCCGGCGGACACACCCCCGCTCCATGCCCGTTTTGCCGTCACGCCACCGGAAACAGTGCCGCCTGTGCCGGTGACCCTGGCGGCCATACCCGCCCCGGCACCTGTACTTGATGACCCTGACGATGACTTGCGCCAGCAGGACGATGCCACCTTGCTGCTGGATTTAGCCCGTGTCCGCGATCGCCCGCTGGAGGAAGACATGGCCGCCACCGGCACTTTCGACCGTTACTGGCAGGTCCGGGGCGGTTATCGGTATTTTCGGGAGCCTTGGGATACCTATTTCAGCACCGATCTATTTTTCCGGCATCACGATGCCGGCGAACCGTCATTAGGCCTCGCCGGTCGCCTCGATTATACCCCCACGCATTTACCTTGGTCGGTGCGTCTGGGCTGGGAAGGCTATACCCAGTCGGCGCAGGGCCGGGCCTGGTCGTCGACGCTGCGGGGGACGTTTCGCCTGCATCAGGTGCTGGGGCCGCAGACCTACCACGGCCCTTCGCTGGGTGTTTTCCAGCGTCACCTCGGCCAGCAAGCCGGCTTCGACTATCGCCGCGAAGCGGTCGATCGCGATGTCCTGACCTTATTCAAGGACCTGCATCGACGGGGCATGGTGCTCGCCGATACCTGGGTGCATCGTCCCTGGCTGGATACCCAATGGCGTCTGCGCGCTGCCTTGACCTCGGACGAACAATGGCGCCTGCATGCCCCCGAGCACCTGACCTTGCAGGCCACCTGGCAGCAATTGCTTGGCGCCTGGCAAGTCGATGCCGGCTATCGCTGGACCCGTTTCTTCGCCGAGGATGATCGTTTCTGGCGCCGCCCCAATGCCATCGATCAACGCGAGGTCAATGCCGAGTTGATGCTGGATCATCGTGTGCACGGCTGGGGCCGCCTGCGCACCGGTGTCGACCTGCGGTATAATTTGGGAAATAACCAGTATGGTCTGGTGGTCAGTCTTGGCTGGGTTTTCGATCATGGCCGCGGCAATAGAGATTTCCGTTTGGGGGAGATTGATTTTACCGCGCTGCGGCGGCGGCAATCCTCTCTCAAGTCAATTAGTTGCCGATGAATCCGGCCAATCGCTACAACCTCTTTCAGTGGCTCAACAGCTTGCATGAGTGGTATGACATTTAGCTGGAGTTGCCTAATTCTGTGAATATCCACACAGCAGTAAACACCGAAGCCCTCAATTGCCTACAAAGTGGGTTGAATCCACATTGGCAACGCACCTATCAGAGGTTTTTCCAGACCACTGTCCAAGCCTTTCAGCAATGGCAGCGGGCGCGTCCCGGCCAGAGACAAGCGCCCTCGGGCGAGCAGCTGACGACAGCCTTGGCTGAGTTTCTGCTGCATCGAATCCAGCAGGAGCTCGAGAGATTTGAAACCCTCGCCAGCGGGCAACAACGCTTTGCCGGTTACTATGCCAATGCCGTCGCCGAGCAGGATCGGCAGCAGCTGATTTTACGCCGGGCGAGCGAGCTGGGGGCGAGTCGCGCGCAGTTGCGGGGGGATCGCAAGGCCTTTGCCCGCTGGTTCGGCTATGACGCCCTGGTCGACCGTTATCGCCGCCAGGTGGCCGAGCTCGAGTGGGGCATCGCCACTTACCTGGACCGCTTAGGGGTGATTTTTGCTCAGGTGCTGGCCGCGCAGTCAACCGCGCAAGCCTGTCTGCAGCACTGGCGTCGTTTCGCCCTCGAAGAATTGATCCTGACCGTGCTCGCTCATCCGGGCGATACCCGCGTGCGGCTTGCCGGCTTCCGTTGTTTGGCTACGGTGCTGTGGGCTTTGCCGGCCACTGCCCGCGAGACCAGCGTGCAAGCGAGTACCTTGCGCTATATCTATCGCTCGGCCCTGGATGACAGCCAGCAGACCTGGATTCAATGCGAGGCGCTGAGTCTGCTGGCGGCGCTGTCGGTCAGCACGCTGGACCAGGCCCTGAGCCAGCGCCTGCACACGCCCCGGGCAGGCGACGATTTGTTCGTGCGCCGGCACGCCCTGAGCCTGCTGGGTGAGCGCCTGGTGGCAGCGCCGATGCTGGCCGAGACCCTCGAGCTGAGCCTGGCTGATCCCAGCCCGGCGGTTCGCCAAACCCTGGCTGCAACCGTTGTCCAGGCCCCTGCCAGCGTGGCATTGCCCAGCCTTCGCCGACTGGCGCTGGATGACGCGATTGCGTCGGTACGGGCGGCTGCCATTGAAGCAGCCGGTCAGCTAAGCGTCACCCAGCCGTCTGCTCGGGCGGCCTTGTCGGCCTTGTTGCAGCACGTACTGGCCGGCGAAACCGATCCCTGGGTGCTGCGCATCGCCTTGACCACATTGGTCACGACCCAGCAGGCCCTGCTCGCCGCTCAGACTGATCCATCCCCTGCTTGGTCCCGCCAATTCCTGCCGGTGTTGGCGCAATTACACCGCCAGTCCGACTCCCTGGCGGTGCGCCGCTGGAGTGCCCAAACCCATGAACGGCTCTGGTGCCTGGCTGACCCTGCCTTGCAGGCGCTGTCAGCTGCCCTGGCTCAGGCGCTTGCCGCCATTGTGGCGGGGCGCGGCAAGCGGTTGCCGAAACGGCTCGGGCGAGGCCTGGATGAGGCGACCCTCGGGCGCTTGCTGAGCGTGCTGGTGCAGGCGGATCATCCCCTGGATGTCACGTTCCGTTTCGGGGCCGTGCATATCCGGCGGGGGTATCGGTTTGGGTTTCGCTGGTGGCGATTTTGGTATGAGCTACGCAAGCCTGCCTCGGACAAGCGCCAAGGTTTCAATCATGTTATGGGGCGGTTGTTCATGGGGCCGGTGCATATTCCCTCGGGCATCCTGGCGGAGCTGGCCGAAACTCGCGTTCCGGGCGAGCCGCTGTATATCGATGAGGAAGCCGGCGCCCGTCCCTATCTGCCCTTGCTGGATGAAATGATTGCTGCCCTGGATCCGCTGTTCCCTACCCGGCCCATGCGCATCTACAGCAGTGAAGGGGTTACCGAGGTCAAGGTGCCAGCCTGGCTGGTGCGGCGCGTTTGGGTGCGGCTGGTACTGACCTGCTGTTATGCCCGATATGCCCGCCTGCGGAATTGGCAGCCCGGCCAGCGAATGCCACCCGCGGCCTATGTGCAGGCCCTGCGTCGGCTGGGCTTTCGGATTCGTTTCCAGGCGTATACCTCGGCGGAACCGAGCTGGTCAGTCGATCCGGCCGTGCAGCGATTTTTCGAGCCCGTCCCCGCAGCGGTTTGACTGCCCATGCTCAGCGACTTTACCGATTATCTGTTTTCTATCTATCAGAACTCCCTGCTTCAGCTCGCCTTATTCCTGGCTGTGCTGGCCCTGTTTTTCTTGGCAAGGCATATCCACCTCAGTCGCCGGATTCATAACGCCCGGCGCGGGCATGCCCTGGTGATCGGCGGTTGGGGAACGCGCGGCAAATCCGGCACGGAACGCCTGAAAGCGGCGCTGATCAATGCCCTGGGTTTCAATGTCGTCTCTAAAACCACCGGCTGTGAGGCCATGTTCCTGCATGCCCATGCCTTCGGGGACTTGCGGGAGATGGTGCTGTTCCGCCCTTACGACAAGGCGACGATTTGGGAGCAGGCCAACCTGCTGCAGGTCTCGCAGCGCCTGCAGGCCGATGTGTTTCTCTGGGAGTGCATGGGCCTGACGCCGGCCTATGTGAAGATTTTGCAAAACCAATGGATGCAGGATGATGTCGCGACCATCACCAATGCCTACCCGGATCACGAAGACCTGCAGGGCCCGGCCGGCATCAATATCCCGCAGGTGATGAATCAGTTTATCCCGCCGACCTCGCAGCTACTGACGACCGAGGAGCATATGCTGCCGATCCTCAAGGACGGTGCCCGGGCAAAGGGCACGGCTGTCAAGGCGCTGGGCTGGCGGGAAGCGGGGCTGCTGCCGCCCGATATACTGGCGCGCTTTCCTTACGAGGAGCATCCCTACAATATCGCCCTGGTGCAAACCTTGGCGGCCGATTTCGATATTCCGGCTGACGTGGCGCTCAAGGAAATGGCCGATCGCGTGGTCGAGGATATCGGTGTGCTCAAAGTTTTTCCCACCACCACGGTCGCTGACCGGCAGTTGACCTTCGTCAATGGCATGTCGGCTAACGAACGCTTCGGCGCCATGAGCAACTGGCGCCGCACCGGCTTTGCCAGCCATGATCCCGAGGCGCACCCAGATGAATGGCTGTGCACGGTGATCAACAATCGCGCTGACCGGGTGCCCCGCTCCCAGGTTTTTGCTGAGATGTTGGCCACCGAGCTTGCCGCTGACCGGCATTTTTTGATTGGCACGAATCTCGCCGGCTTGCAGGGCTATATTCAGGCCGCCTGGGAGCGGCAGCTTGCGACCTGGCATCTGTGGCCGGCAGATGCGGCCAGCGCCGAGCCGGCAGGGGTCCTGGAGCAAGCGGCGCGCTGGCTGCGCTTGCCCC
The DNA here is from genome assembly GCA_964345605.1 of uncultured Ectothiorhodospiraceae bacterium. Taxonomy (GTDB): domain Bacteria; phylum Pseudomonadota; class Gammaproteobacteria; order CAYFSA01; family CAYFSA01; genus CAYFSA01. The sequence continues at coordinate 291 of CAYFSA010000171.1, read as the reverse complement.
GCAGCGAGGCCCAGCTTGCCCGGCACATAGCAGCGCTGCTGACCCGGCTGGATTGCCAGGCCGAAATTGACCCGCACCGCCTGCTTGCCGAGCCGGGGCAGTTAACCGTCCTGGGCAGCGAGTCGCTCGAGCCGGCAACCTGCTCGGCCCTTGAGCTGTATATTCAGGCCGAGAAACAGGTCCTGGCGGATTACCAGTCCCTGCTTGCCCGGCTTCAACAGACCAATGGGCCCGATGCGAGCCTCGAGCGCGCCTTTCATGCCTTTCTGCGAGCCGGTTTTGCCCGTAAAT
>CAYFSA010000170.1:0-5838 GCA_964345605.1 uncultured Ectothiorhodospiraceae bacterium | reverse complement strand
GTGGAAGCCTTGGAGGCCTTTTTTGCCCGGTATCTGCCCCAGCTTAGCCTGATGACCGTCATTCCGCTGGCCATTCTGACCGTGGTGCTGCCCTTCGACTGGATTTCGGCCTTGATCTTTTCCATTACGGCTCCGCTTATCCCCCTTTTCATGATTTTGATCGGCAAGGGCACGGAAAAGGCCAATCGCAAGCAATGGCGCATCCTGGCGCGCATGAGCAATCAGTTTCTGGACATGATTCAGGGCCTGACCACACTGAAGGTGCTCAATGCCAGCCGCCGCGAGGCCGCCAATGTCGCCAGCAGTGCCGAGGCCTATCGGCGCGCGACCATGGCGGTGCTGCGCACGGCGTTTCTGTCCTCGCTGGTACTGGAGTTCGTCGCCACCGTGAGCATCGCCATGGTGGCCGTACTGATCGGTTTCCGGCTGTATAACGGCCAGCTGGAATTTCAGCATGGCCTGTTCATCCTCCTGCTGGCCCCGGAGTTCTATCAGCCCCTGCGCACTATGGGCACGCTGTATCATGCGCGCCTGGATGCCGTGGCCGCCGGTGAGCGTATGCAGGCGATCCTGGCCATGGCGCCCATGCCGCGTCCCGCCGCGCCGCAAGCCCTCGCCAATCCCGCTGCGCTCGATATTCGCCTGGCAAACGTGACCTATGCCTATAGCGCCGATAACGAGCCGGCCCTGACGGATGTCTCGCTCGTCATTGCTCCGCAGGAGACCGTGGCCCTGGTCGGCCCGAGCGGCGGCGGCAAAACCACGGTGATGCGTTTGCTGCTCGGCTTTATTCAGCCGCAGAGCGGCATGATCCGGGTGAATGACCAAGATTTGACCCAGCTCGATCCCGAGGCCTGGCGGCGGCAACTGGCCTGGGTACCGCAGGCGCCGCGGATCTTTCAGGGCAGTATCGCCGACAATATCCGCCTGGGCGATCCCAATGCCTCCCTGGAGGCGGTGCGCCAAGCCGCGGCCCGGGCGCAGGCCGACGAATTCATCGAGCGCCTGCCGCAGCATTATGATACCCGCGTCGGCGAGGGCGGGCAGGGCCTGTCCGGCGGCCAGCGCCAGCGCTTGGCGTTGGCACGCGCCTTTTTGCGGGATGCCCCGCTGGTTCTGCTCGACGAGGCGACCGCCAGCCTGGACCCGCATAACGAAGCCCGGGTACAGGCCGGGATCGAGCGGCTGGCCGAAGGCCGGAGCCTGTTGGTGATCGCCCATCGGCTGAACACCGTACGCCGCGCCGACCGCATCTATGTGCTCAGCGGCGGCCAGGTTGTCGAGCAAGGCCGGCATGACGTCCTCGTGGCGCGGGGCGGTAAATATGCCGAGATGACCCGGGTCTATCAGGGGGAAGCTGCATGAACGAATTACGCCGCTTGTTGAGACTGTTCCGCCCCTATCGCGGCTGGATGGCGCTGGGGGCTTTTTTGAGCCTGCTGACCTTAATCGCCAACATCGGCCTCATGGCCCTGTCGGGCTGGTTTATCGCCGCCATGGCCTTAGCCGGCCTGGCCGGGGTGAGTATGAATTATTTCACCCCCGCCGGGGCCATCCGCGGCTTCGCCATCGCCCGGACGGTGGGCCGCTACGGCGAGCGGCTGCTCACCCACGAGGCGACTTTGCGCCTGCTTGCCGGTTTGCGGGTCTGGTTCTACGAGCATCTCGAGCCCCTGGCCCCGGCCCGGCTGCAGCAATACCGCAGCGGCGATCTGCTGAGCCGTATTCGGAGCGACATCGATACCCTGGATAATTTCTACCAGCGTATCTTGGTGCCGACCGTGGTGGCGCTCCTGATCACCGTGCTCGCCTTCGTTTTCCTCGCCTGGTTCAGCCTGGCCGTGGCGGTTACCACGACCGCTCTGTTGCTTCTGGCCGGCGGCGTGCTGCCCTGGTGGCTGCGCCGGCTCGGCCAGCGGCCCGGCGAGCGCCAGGTGCAGGCCAGTGCCGAACTGCGGGCCGGGGTAATCGATGGCGTGCAGGGACTCGCCGAGCTGCAGGTTTATGGCGCGGCCGAGCGCCAGGCGGCGCATATTGCCGAGCTTAATGCTGATTTGGTCGCCAGCCAGTCACGGCTGAGCGCCCTCGATGGCGTTGCCGGCGGTGCCATCGGCTTTTTAACCCATCTGGCCATGTGGCTGGCGATCATTTTCGGCGCCCAGGCCCTGGCCGCCGACCAGCTTACCGGCCCGCAATTGGCCATGCTGACGTTTTTTGCCTTGGCCGTGTTCGAGGCGGTTATGCCGCTGCCGACGGCCTTTCAGCGTCTGGGCGAAACCATTGCCGCGGCCCGGCGGGTGTTCGAGATCGTCGATGCCGAGCCGCAAGTGACCCCGCCGGCCCAGGCGTCGCCGCCGCCGCAGCATTATGATATCCAGTTCCAGCGGGTCTATTTCCGCTATGACGACAGTAATGCCTGGGCCCTGGCAGGTATCGATCTGGAGCTGCCGACCGGCGGGTCGCTGGCGGTGGTGGGCGCGACCGGCTCGGGCAAGACCTCGGTGGTGAACCTGCTGCTGCGGTTTTGGGAGTATCAAGCGGGTTATATCCAGTTCGGCGGCCATGACCTGCGCCGCTATCATAGTGAGGACCTGCGCCGGTATATCGCAGTGGTTTCCCAGCATGCCCATTTGTTCAATACCACCATTCGCAATAATCTGCTGCTGGCTCGCCCCGAAGCGAATCAGGCCGAACTCGAGCAAGCCGCGGCGGCGGCGCAGATTCTGGAGTTCATCAACGCGCAGCCGGCGGGCTGGGAGACCTATGTCGGCGAATCCGGCGTGCGCCTGTCCGGCGGTCAGGCGCGGCGGGTCGCGATCGCCCGGGCGCTGCTCAAGGATGCTCCGGTACTGATCCTCGATGAGCCCACTGAGGGCCTGGATGCCCCCACCGAACGGGCTCTGATGGCCGATATCGGCAGGCTGACCAAGGCGCGCACGGTGCTGCTGATTACGCATCGGCTGGTTGGCCTGCAGGCGTTTGAGCAGATCGTCGTGCTCGATCATGGGCAAATCGTCGAGCATGGCCACCATACCGAATTGTTAACGCGCGGCGGGGTATATGCCGGGATGCTGGCACGGCTCGGCGACGATGCCATGGAGGTCCCGTTTGCTTAAGGCCGGTGGCAGCCAGCCCGCGCCAGTATGATCAGCCCCGCCCAGGGCGAATGGCTGCGTTGCGGCACAGAAATCTGCCTGGCTGATGAATAGATGTCTGTCTATATAAGCGATTTGTAATAACTTATCGTATCAATTACCTTGCAACCATTGTTATGATTGGTCACCTTGTTATACTACGGGCCTAGCAATCCAGCCGATTGCAGCCCTAGATTGTGTATTCAAAGTATTAAATATCCCGCCAAAGCACGCTCCATGCCGGCTGCAACAAGTCGGGTGGTGCAGAAGTGCTTGGCATGCTGACGCTCAATCCGATGTGGGAGGTAAACATACAATGGCGGTAAAGACCTATAAAGCCGGTGTCAAGGACTACCGGGAAACCTATTGGGAACCGAATTACACGATTAAAGACACCGATCTGCTGGCCTGCTTCAAGGTCACGCCGCAGCCGGGTGTGGAGCGCGAGGAAGCCGCCGCAGCCGTCGCGGCCGAATCCTCGACCGGGACCTGGACCACGGTCTGGACTGACCTGCTGACCGATCTGGACTATTACAAGGGCCGGGCGTACAAGATCGAGGACGTGCCGGGCGACGATGAAGCCTTCTATGCCTTCATCGCCTATCCGATCGACCTGTTCGAGGAAGGCTCGGTGGTCAACGTGTTCACCTCCCTGGTCGGCAACGTCTTCGGCTTCAAGGCTGTACGCACCCTGCGCCTGGAAGACGTGCGCTTTCCCATCGCCTATGTCAAGACCTGCGGTGGGCCGCCGCACGGCATTCAGGTCGAGCGTGATGTCATGAACAAATACGGCCGCCCCCTGCTCGGCTGTACCATTAAGCCCAAGTTAGGCTTGTCGGCGAAGAACTATGGTCGGGCGGTGTATGAATGCTTGCGTGGCGGCCTGGATTTCACCAAGGATGACGAGAACGTCAACTCCCAGCCCTTCATGCGCTGGCGGCAGCGCTTCGATTTCGTCATGGAAGCCATCGACAAGGCGCAGCGTGAGACCGGCGAGCGCAAGGGGCACTATTTGAACGTCACCGCGCCGACGCCCGACGAAATGTTCAAGCGGGCCGAGTACGCCAAGGAAATCGGCGCTCCCATCATCATGCACGATTACATCACCGGCGGCTGGTGCGCCAATACCGGCCTGGCCGAATGGTGCCGCGACAACGGTCTGCTGCTGCATGTTCACCGCGCCATGCACGCCGTCATCGATCGCCATCCCAAGCATGGCATTCACTTCCGCGTGCTCGCCAAGCTGCTGCGGCTGTCCGGTGGCGACCACCTGCATACCGGCACCGTGGTCGGCAAGCTCGAAGGCGACCGCGGCGCTACCCTGGGCTGGATCGACCTGCTGCGCGAATCCTATATCAAGGAAGACCGCAGCCGCGGCATTTTCTTCGACCAGGATTGGGGCTCCATGCCGGGCGTGTTCGCCGTGGCTTCCGGCGGCATTCACGCCTGGCACATGCCGGCCCTGGTCACCATCTTCGGCGACGACGCCGTGCTGCAGTTTGGCGGTGGCACCCTGGGTCACCCCTGGGGCAACGCCGCCGGTGCCGCCGCCAACCGGGTCGCGGTCGAGGCTTGTGTCGAGGACCGCAACCGTAACGGGTCCGAGGGTCTGGAAAAGCGCGGCGGTGATGTCCTGCGCGAAGCCGCCAAGCATAGTCCGGAGCTCAATGCCGCGATGGAGACCTGGAAAGAGATCAAGTTCGAGTTCGACACCGTGGACAAGCTGGATACCGCCCACAAATAACGGGCCGGATCAGCGGGTGGGGGACAGGCTGAGCATCTGTCCTCGGCCCGGGCCAAACTTTCGTTTATTTCGTCACAGACCGCAGCAAGTATTGAGGTACGTATAGCCATGAGCGAGATGCAAGATTACGGCTCCCGCCTTTCCGACCCGAGCAGCCGCAAGTTCGAGACCTTTTCCTATCTGCCGGAATTGTCCCAGGAGCAGATCCGCAAGCAGGTCGAACACATCGTCCAGCAGGGTTGGAACCCGGCTCTCGAGCATACCGAGCCGGAGCACGCCTTCGATCATTACTGGTATATGTGGAAGCTGCCGATGTTCGGCGAGACCGATGTCGACCGGATTCTGCAGGAAGCCGAAGCCTGCCACAAGGCCAATCCGGGCCATCATGTGCGCCTGATCGGCTATGACAACTATGCCCAATCCCAGGGCACGTCGATGGTGATCTATCGCGGTCCGATCAAAGTCTAAACTTCGAAAAAGGCCGTCAAGCGGGCAGGGGCGAACACAGCTTCTCGCGCCTGCCCGCCTGAGCATGCCTTGAGGGCATTTTTTGTATCGCCTGTCCTGAAGTGCGTGGCGCATAATCGGTGCTGCAATACCTTACTAATTTTGTCAGGAGCGAGATCATGCCAATAATCGCTGTGCTGTTACTGCTTGCGTTAGCGACATCCCCAGTGGGTGCCGAGTGGCGGCTCGACAACGAGCACTCTACGTTGAGTTTTGTCACCTTCAAGAAAACTCATGTCGGCGAGGTGCATACGTTCAAGGAGTTGGGCGGTACGGTAGCCGATGACGGTCAATTGCAAATCGAGATCGCCTTGGACAGCGTCGCGACCCATATCCCGATCCGGGATAAGCGCATGCGCGAATCCCTGTTTGAAACCCAGCAGTTCACCACCGCCAAGCTGACCGGTCAGGTGGATTCGGCCGTGTTCGACATGCTTGAAGAGCAGCCGCTGG
>CAYFSA010000169.1:0-5850 GCA_964345605.1 uncultured Ectothiorhodospiraceae bacterium | reverse complement strand
TAGGGCGAAATGACCGAGTTCGGGGATCATGGGGTGCTAGCCTCCCGGCGCCGGGCCTCGGTTTTAGCCAGGGCGTCGGCAACCTCCGGCGGCATGTAATTCTCGTCATGCTTGGCGAGGACTTGCTGCGCCTGGAAGATGCCGTTCGGACCCAGGGTGCCCGAGGCGACGATGCCCTGACCCTCACGGAACAGGTCGGGCAGGATGCCCTCGTACTCGATCCGCAGCGAGGCCGCATTATCGGTGACATCGAAACCGACTTGCAGGCTTTCCGGCGCCCGCTTGACACTGCCTTCGGCGACCAGTCCGCCGACCCGGATACGGGTGTCGGTGGGCGCCAGACCGGCATGGACCTCGGCCGGGCTGTAAAACAGATTCATGTTCTCGCGCAGGGCCAGCAGCACCAGGGAGGCGCCGACCCCGACCCCGAGGACAATCAGGCCGACAATGGCCAATCGTTGTTTTTGCTTGGCTTTCATGCGGTGCCTCCCGTGTGGGCCTGGGCCAGGCGGCGTTGCCGGGCCCTGAGCCGTTGCCATTGACGCCGCTCGCAGAACAGCGGCGAGACCGCGTTAATCAGCATCAGTCCCAGGGCGACCCCATAGGCCGGCCAGACATAGACGGCATAGCCGCCCATCGCAAGGAATTCGCGCAGCTCGCTCATGATTGATTCTCCAGCAGGTTGCGTACCCAGCTGCTATCACGCTCGCGGGTCAAAAGCTCGCAGCGGACACGCATTAACAAGGTGGTGGCATAATACAACATAAAGCCCATCCACATGATCAGCAGCGGGATGAGCATACTCAAATGAATCGATGGCTTGTCCAGCTTGGTCACCGTTGGCCCCTGATGCAGGGTGCTCCACCATTCCACGGAAAAATGGATAATAGGGATATTGACGATGCCGACTAGCACCAGCACCGCGCAGGCCCGGGCCCCTTTGCGGGGATCCTCGATGGCGCCGTACAGACCGATAATCCCCAGATACATGAACAGCAGCACCAGCTCCGAGGTTAGGCGGGCATCCCAGACCCACCAGGTGCCCCACATCGGCTTGCCCCACAGCGAGCCGGTGATCAGGACGATAGCGGTGAAAATCGCGCCGATCGGGGCCGAGGTCATCATAATGACCTCGGCAAGCTTCAGCCGCCAGACCAGCGTGATGACCGCCGCGCCAGCCATGATCATATACACCATCAGTGACATCCAGGCCGCCGGGACATGAATGAAAATGATCCGGTAACTTTCGCCTTGTTCGTAATCCATGGGCGCTAATACCAAGCCATCGTACAAGCCGATCAGCAGGATGATGAGTGTCAGGCCGCCCAGCCAGGGGATCAGACGGCCGGACAACCCATAAAACACCCGGGGGGTCCCGAGACGATGAAAGGCTTTCAGCATTAGCGCAGTCTCCCTTGAATACAGCTACGGTTCATTGGTATTACGAATAGCGTGATTGGTTCCCGGGTCAGCTCAGGGCGATACGCAAGCCCGCGGCCATGGCCAGTGGTGCCAGCGTCAAGGCCAGGATCAGCATGGCCGCCAGGATATACAATTGGCCGATGGCGGTCAGGCCGGTCGCGGCTGCCGCCACAGCACCCGCCCCGAAGATCAGCACCGGCACGTACAACGGCATGACGATCAGCGCCAGCAGCAAGCCGCCGCGCGGTAGCCCGGCGGTGAGCGCCACACCGATGGCCCCAACCAGACTCAGGGTCGGTGTGCCAAGCAGCAGCGCCAGCAGCAAGGTGCTCATGGCCATGCCCGGTAAATCCAGCAGCAGGGCCAACAGCGGCGCGGCAACGACCAGCGGCAGGCCGGTAATCAGCCAATGGGCGATGATTTTACCCAATAACAGCCAGGGCAGGGGCACCGGCGAAAGCAGAAATTGCTCCAGCGTGCCATCTTGCAAATCGCTGCGCAGCAGCCCGTCCAGCGCCGTATAGGTTGCCAGCAGCGCGGCGACCCAGATCACGCCTGGCGCCATGCGCCGCAGCAGCTCGGGTTCGGGGCCGACCCCGAGCGGGAACAGACTGACCACCAGGATAAAGAACAGGAATGGCTGGACCATTTCCGCGCGTGAGCGCATGGCGAGCTGCAGATCTCGGGCGATGACCGCGGCAATGATCGGCGTTTTCACGAGTCAGTCACCTCGGGCCCGAGATGCAGGCGCTCGACATGTTCATCCGGCAAGTCCATGGGATGATGGGTGGTCACGATCGCTGTGCCGCCGTTGGTGGTATGGCGATGCAGCAAGGCCTCGATGAATTGGCGGCCGCGGCGGTCCATGGCGGTGAACGGCTCATCCAGTACCCACAGACTGGCTGGAGTGAGCAGCAGGCGCGCCAGGCCGACCCGGCGTTGTTGACCGGCCGACAGACCGCGGCAGGGCAGGTCCTCATAACCGGCTAGGCCGAATTGCGCCAGGGCCTCGACGATATCGCCCTGCAGCTCGCCGCCGGTTAGGCGCACCGCCAACGCCAGGTTTTCCCGCGCGGTCAGGGCGGCTTTGATACCAGGGTGATGGCTCAGATACAGCAGCTCGGCATAAAAACCGGCACGGGCTTCGTTGATGGGTGTCCCGCGCCAACGGATGACACCCGCATCAGGCTCGGCCAGGCCGCAGAGCATGCGCAGCAGGCTGGTTTTGCCGCTGCCGTTGGCGCCTTCGATGGTCAGCACGCGGCCGGCGGGAACAGTCAGTGCCAGATCCTGAAATAATACTCGGTCATCGCGCACACAACCCAATCCCGAAGCGGCAAGCAAAGGCTCGGCAGGCGTCGGCAGCGGGCTGGCAGGCGCGGGTGAGTGAATAACAGCGGCGGTCATCGATAAATGGTCGTCAAGACTTTAGATTGATGAGAGTTGAACCGGCGATAGAAAGGGAGACTTCATATCATGCCAAGCCGTATGGGTCCATCCCCAAAGTGGGTGCTGCTGGCCTAACGGGGCGTGAGCCGATCGGCCTCGAGCTGTTGTTGCAAGGTATCCGGGAGGCTGGCGAATGGCTCTAGGGCTTCGATAAGTTGCTCCAGATCGTCGAGCGGCTCCAGAATGCCTTCCTGCACCACCACTTCATGATTTTTGAACTTGTCCTCGACCCGTAAATAATAGGTTTGGTTCACCTGATCCCAACCGACGATGACGCGGAAATCAGGGGCGTTATCCAAGATGTAGCGGCTCATTACACTATTCCCGACGACGTCCGGGGTGCTCTGCCGGCGTCCTGAGTCAATCAACATCGAAGGGGTACATTTATACTAGGTCATTTAAGGGTAGCACTAGCTGAACCCATTATGACAGGGATATTACGCAATGACAGGGATATTACGCACAAACGGGAATCGAGGGAATGAGGCGCATCGGGCAGGGGCGACCGGCCGGTCGCCCCTGCATATCACAGCAGACTTTGACTGGCTCAGATCACCTTCGAGAAACGCTGCTCGCTGGCTTGGCGCAGGTATTTATCGAACGGCATACAAATATTGCGGATCAGCAGGCGGCCGGCCGGCGTTACAGTGATGCCGTCGTCACTGAGCTCGATTAGGCCGTCATCAGCCATGGGTTTGAGCTCTTCCATGGCATCCCGGAAATAGTCATGGAAATCGATGCCGAAGCGCTGCTCGATCATGGCAAAGCGCAGCCGGAAGTGGCAGATCAGCTCGGTGATCACCTTGCGCCGCAGAATATCGTCTTCGTCGAGCTGGACGCCGCGCAGGATTGGCAGGCGGCCGGCGTCGAGCTCGGCATAATAGGCCTCGAGTTCTTTCTGGTTCTGGCTGTAGGTATTGCCGACCATGCCGACCGAGGTGACGCCGATGCCGATGAGATCGCAATCCGAGTGGGTCGAGTAGCCCTGGAAATTGCGATACAGGGTGCCCTCGCGCTGGGCGATGGCCAGCTCGTCATCGGGATGGGCGAAATGGTCCATGCCGATATAGACATAACCGGCAGCGGTGATGCGCTCGGTGGTGTCGGCGAGGATGGCGAGCTTTTCCGCCGGGCTCGGCAAGTCCTCGGGGTTGATGCGCCGCTGCGGCATGAAGCGCTCGGGCAGATGGGCGTAATTGAACACCGAGAAGCGATCGGGACGGACCTCGAGGATGCGGTCCACGGTTTTCGCGAAGCTTGCCGCGCTTTGATGGGGCAGGCCGTACATCAGGTCGATGCTGATCGAGCGAAAACCGGCGGTGCGGGCTTGCTCCAGGGTACGGAAGGTTTTGTCCTCGCTTTGCACGCGGTTGACCGCTTCCTGCACCCGCGGGTCCAGATCCTGCACCCCTAAGCTCATGCGGTTAAAGCCGATTTCCCGCAGGATATCAATGGTATCGGCATCCGTTTCGCGCGGATCGATCTCCACCGAATACTCGCCCTGATCCTGATCGAGCAGTTTGAAATGCTCGCCGGTGACCCGCATCAGCTCGCGCATCTGGGCGTGACTGATAAAGGTTGGCGTGCCGCCGCCCCAATGCAGTTGGGTCACGGGGCGCTGGCCATCGAAGCGTTCCGCCTGCAGGGCCAGCTCCCGATAGACCCGGTCGAGATAAGGGCCGACCATCTCGCGGTCCTTGGTGGCAATCTTGTTGCACGCGCAGTAGAAGCAGACCGTGTCGCAGAACGGCAGATGGAAATACAGCGATAAGGGGTTGCCACGCGCGTTGGTGGCGAGCGCGGCCGCCTGGTAATCGGCCGCGGTGAAACCCTCATGAAACTGCACCGCGGTCGGATAGGAAGTGTAGCGTGGGCCGGCCCGGTCGTAACGGCGAATCAGGGCTTCGTCGAATTGTGTTTGTTGTGTCTGTGCTATAGCCATGGTGGGATACCGCGTTCGTTGTCAATATGCCCGTAGTTTGGTCAATATGGCGCGGGTGTACAAGGGGCGCAATCGGCCTTTTGCCAGCCACCATGGCCCCGGTCAAGCAAAATCCTTATACTGCCGTCAGTTGGATCAAGCTGGCCCGCGGATATTAAGCCTAAATAACGCATGACAAAGCTGTCCTGGCATGAGGGCAAAGAATGGTTTGGATTCAAGGCGAGAAGACGGGGGGAGACAAGCGGGGCTGGCGAGTCTGGCGATTGGTACAGCGCGCTGGTCGGCGCTTGGTTTGGCCGTCAGACAGGTCTAGGGGCGGTGATTGCGGCGAGCGGCCAGTCGGCAGGCATGTTATCTGCTTTATGCTGAGCATTAGTTCTCTGGCCCTGCCGGTTGCCTCGGGCGATGCGCAGGAGCTGATTGTCAGCGAGGATCTGACGGCGAATGCGTTAAGTCAGAACGAAGCGCGCTTGTATTTCACCATGCGTCTCGAGGAATGGCCAAACAAGCAGCCGGTTCAGGTCTTTGTGCTGCCCGATGATCATCCGCTCCATCGGCAATTCGCTAAAACGGTGCTTGGCCTGTTTCCTTATCAATTGCGGCGGGTCTGGGATCGGCAATTGTTTTCCGGCACCGGGCGCGCGCCCATCACCGTCGACAGCGAAGCCGAGATGCTCAGCAAAGTTACCTCGACGCCCGGTGCCGTCGGTTACGTGAGTTCGGCCAAGGTGCCTGCCCAGGTTGACGTGCTGGAGGTGCGTTGAGATGAAGTACGGATGGTTCGGCATTATTGTGTGGCTGCTGCTCGTGCCGGCTGTGGTACTGGCCGAGGGTTTTCTCGACAAGCTGCAGGTGCATGGTTTTGCGTCTCAGGCAGTGATCAATACCAGTGCCAATAGCTGGTTTGGCGACAGTGCACAGACTTCGTTCGGCTTTACCGAACTCGGCCTGAACGGCTCAGTGCGCGCCCACCGCCGGTTATTGCTGGCCGGTCAGGTGCTCTCGCGCCGCGCCGGCGAGATGTACGACGGCACGCC
>CAYFSA010000168.1:4316-5853 GCA_964345605.1 uncultured Ectothiorhodospiraceae bacterium | reverse complement strand
GGCGCCGCTGGCCTTCGATGACATGCTCGGCAGAGGCGAAATAGTCACGAATGGGCAGGCCCAATTCTTTGGCGCCATGCAGGGTCAACAGCAAAAATAACGGCACGCGGTCCGGCTCACGCTGATCCAGCGTGGTTAAGACGCGCTGCAATGAACTCATGGGCGCATTGGCAGGGTGTGTTGCCTTCATGGCAGCGTCTCCTCGGCGGCGCGCACCAAAGCCAGGGCATCGGCCGCGGAAGCCCCGGTGCCGTCAGCGCCCACCTCCCGCCACAGGTTCGGATCGAAACGGAAAGGCGCGCCACCGACCAACAGATGAACCTGCACGCCGGCGGCGTCGAGCAGCTTGCGCAGTTCCTGGACCCGCAGGGCCGAGGGCAGCATCAACACGGACAGCAGCAGTATTTGAATGCGGTCACGCTCGACCCATTCGGCTAAGCTCGCGGCATTCGCGGTGCCGTAATCCTGGAGCGGGTAACCGCTGGCCCGCAAGACGGCGGCCACCATGCGCTTGCCGAGCAGGTGATAGTCATCAAGCGTGGAGATCGCGATGCGCAGGGGCCGATTCGGCTCGCTTTCATCCCGGCCGTCTAACCCAGCCGCTTCGCTGGGCTGCAATTGGCTGAACAGTTCCTCGCACAGCCGGCCGCTCATATAGACCTGGGACAGCGATACCTTGCCCTGTTCCCAGCGTGCGCCGATCTCCTCCAGGGCCGGCACGACCAGCTCGTCGATCGCTGCCAGCGGCTCGGCCGCAGCGACCGCCGTCGCCATTTCGCCGAGCTTGTGCCGGTCGATGGCAAGCAGGGCAGCCAAAAAGGTTTGCAGTGAAGGTTGGGGCATCGGTTGACCCAAGTCAAATCAGGGGCCACACAAACAATCGCTTGGCGCAGCAAGCCTCAGGTGCGAATGGCCATGAATTTTTGCATAAGTTGCTCGCAGTCAACTTGACAGCGGATTGTACCATATCATCGCTGACCGACGCCTGATAAAGCACCCATAAAAAACTATGGTTTAATTGCGTGGTTGTTGTCATTGACCGAGCTTGCAACGTGAGACCCCAGCGATTATTGCGGCGCCCATCACTAATGCACCGTGTCGGAGAACAGATGCATAACCGTTACGCCGCTTACGATCAAGGCCATGCCGATAATCGCGGGCCAATCGGGTATCTGTTGAAACGCGACAACGCCGACCAGGGTAATTAACACAATGCCCAATCCCGACCAGACGGCATAGGTCACGCCTAGGGGTAAGTAACGCAGCACTTGGGTTAGACAATAAAAGGCTAAAGCATAACCACTTGCCACCAACAAGGTGGGTCCAAGCCGGGTGAAACCCGCCGAGGCCTTTAAGGCGCTCGTGGCGATGACTTCCGCGACAATCGCGAGGGCAAGATAGAGGTAGGCCATAGGTATCGGGTTATGCAATGAAAGGCAACGAGTCGGTTAACGGATGCGGCGTTATTGCTCGGCTGAAAGATTGCGCCATACTGTATTGCTTTTTGCATAAGTTCTCAGCGTCTAAAATGTCCAGC
>CAYFSA010000168.1:0-4216 GCA_964345605.1 uncultured Ectothiorhodospiraceae bacterium | reverse complement strand
CCCTTATCCCGCCGCAATCGAATCTTAAGGAGGCATCAATATGGCCCCACAAGACCCGCGAGATCAAACCGAAGCAACAGATAGCGACGGCGTGAGCCGCCGTGCCTTTATCAAGTCCTGGGGTGCCGGCACGGTAGCGCTGGGCCTGGTCGGTACTGCCAGCGGTGCAGCGTCAGCCGCGACCGACACCGCACCTGGTGATGAAATGACCCGGGTGACGCTCGACATCAACGGTCGCAGTCACGAATTGCTGATCGAGCCGCGCTGGACCTTGCTGTTCGTATTGCGCGAGAAGCTCGGCCTGAGCGCGGCCAAGCCGGGCTGCGAGCGGGGTGAATGCGGGGCCTGCAGCGTGCTGATCGATGACGAGCCGCGCTATGCCTGCCTGACCCTGGCCATGGAGGCCCAGGGCAAGCGCCTCGAAACGGTCGAGGGCTTGATGGCTGGCGAGGCCCTCGGCGAGGTGCAAACCCGCTTTGTCGAAGAAGATGGATTGCAATGCGGTTACTGTACCCCCGGGCAAATCATTGCCGCCGAAGGTCTGCTGCGCAAGAATCCCAACCCTTCGTTCGAGGAAATCCGTCTGGCCATGAGCGGCAATCTCTGTCGCTGCGGGGCTTATGCCCATATTTTCAACGCCGTGGCCGCGGCCGCCGAGCGCCGGCAAGCGTAACGGCGCTGCTTGGCTCCATCCCATTAGCAAATCGGAGACCCAACAATGGCCGAAACCCCTTATTACGCCGAGCGTCGCTCGGCTTATCCGCAAGCCCCCGATGCCGGCGCCGCCGGCACGCCGCAGCCCTGGGGCGAGACCACCCATACCGTCGGCCGCCGCCATCCGCGCGTGGATGCCTATGAGCGCGTCAGCGGCACGGCGATCTACCCATCCGATGTCAGTCTGCCGGGCATGGTCTATGGGGCGATCCTCGGCAGTCCGCATGCCAATGCCAAGGTCAAGGCGATCGACACCCGCGCCGCTGAGCACATGAGCGGGGTGCATGCCGTGATCAGCCGCCACACCACGGATGCCAATCCGGCCTGGCCCTATGCCAAGCAACAAACCGGGCAATTGTTCAATAGCCACTGCCGCTTCGAGGGCGATGCCGTCGCCGCGGTCGCCGCCGATTCGCCCGATCGGGCTCATGATGCCCTGCGGGCCATCCAGGTCGAGTACGAAACCCTGCCGTGCGTGAGCGACGAGCTCGCGGCCCTTAAGCCCGATGCCCCGCAAGTCCATGATGGCGGCAACACCATCAACACCAATCAGTATGCCCGTGGCGATGTCCAGCAAGGCTTTGCGAACGCTGACGTGGTTTTGGAAGAAACCTATCGTACTGCCAGTGAAATGCAGACGCCGCTCGAGCCGCATGGCTGCGTGGCACGCTGGGACGGTAATCGCCTGACCTTGTGGGAATCGACCCAGGGGGTGTATGCGGTGCAAAGCGAAGTTGCCGATGTCCTCAAACTGCCGCTGTCGCAAATCCGGGTGATCGGCCATTACATGGGCGGTGGCTTCGGCTCGAAGCTGTCAACCGGCAAATATTCGGTGATCGCCGCGCTGCTGGCCAAGCGCATCAACCGGCCGGTGAAGCTGTTCCTGACCCGTGAGCAAACCCTGCTGACCATGGGTAACCGCCCGCCAAGCACCATGACCCTGAAGGTCGGCAGTACCCGCGACGGCCGCTTAACCGCCACGCAATTCAAGGGCATCGGCGCCAGTGGAGCCTATGCCGCCGGCGGCACGGCCTTGCTCGATTGGCTGCCCAAGGACATGTACCGTTGCGAACACGTGGCGACCGAGCTAACCGATGTCTATATCAATGCCCAGCAGACCCGGCCGTTCCGGGCCCCTGGCTATGTGCAGGCGGCCTGGGCGCTGGAGCAGATGCTCGATGCCCTGGCGGTCGAGCTGGATAGGGATCCCGTCGCCCTGCGCCTGCAGAACATCCCGGATGGGACTCAGGCGCGCGGCAACAAGCCCTATACCACCGAGGGGCTGCGCCTGTGCATCGAGCAAGGGGCGCAAACCTTTGGCTGGCAAGAAGCCCGTGAGCGGGTTGCCGCGCAACGACAGGAGGCGGGGCATCTCAAGCGTGGCGTCGGTATGGCGGCAGCCAACTGGTTCGTCGGCGATGGCGGCCCGCCGGCGACGGTGATCGTGCGGCTATTTGCCGACGGTACAGCGAATCTCAACATGGGGGCCTCGGATATCGGCACCGGCACTAAGACCGCCATGGCCATGGTGGTGGCCGAGGAATTGGGGTTGAGCCCGGACTCGGTGCAGATTGAGCATGCCGATACCGGCACGACGCAATATGCCACCCCGTCGGGCGGCAGCAAGACGGTGCCCACGGAAGCCCCGACCGTGCGCCGGGCTTGCCTGGATCTCAAGGCTCAGCTAATGGATATGGCCGCGAGTGAGCTGGGGATCGGTCGTGATCAGGTGGTTTTTGCTGGTGACACGCTGCATTCCCAAAATGGCGAAACAACTGTCAAGGTCCGCGAACTTAAGGGTCTGAACCAGCAGCAGGTGGTGGTCGGCGTCGGCCAGCGCCAGGCCAACCCCGCCGACATCAGCATCACCCCGTTCGCGGCGCAATTCTGCGAGCTCGAGGTCAATACCCTGACCGGTGAAATCCGCCTGCTGCGCCTACTCGGGACCAACGAAAGCGGCCGGATCATTAACCGCCTTACCTGGGATGGCCAGCTCGTCGGCGGGGTTACCATGGGGGTGGGCTTTGCCAATACCGAGTTTCGAGTGCTGGACGGGCCAACCGGCAAGCTCTGCAATGCCAACTGGCATGACTACAAGCTGCCTACGGCGCTCGATGTGCCGGCCGCAGTGATCTCCGACCCGGTGGTCCTCAACGATACCCAAGCCAATATCGTCGGTGCCAAGGGGCTCGGCGAGCCGGTCACTATTCCGACTGCCCCGGCCATTGCCAATGCCGTCTACAACGCGGTCGGCGTGCGCCTGCTCAAGACGCCGATCAATCCGACCAGCCTGGTTGCCCGGCTGCACGACTCGTCCACCACCGCCTGAGGAGGTCCGTTCATGTTTCCAGCCTTCGCTTATGCCCGCCCGCAACATTTGCAAGACGCCGTGGCCCAGCTCGTTGAGGGCAAGGCCATGCTACATGCCGGCGGTACGGATCTGCTCGGGTGTCTGCGCGACGAAGTCTTCACGACCGATACCGTGGTCAGCCTGGCCGGCATCGAGGGCCTGAATCGTATCAGCCAGCGCGATGACGGGGGACTGATCATCGGTGCGCTGACAACCCTCACGGCTATTGCCGAGCATCCGACCGTCAAGCAGCGTTATCCCGGACTGGCCGCGGCGGCGGCTGCGGTGGGCAGCCCGCAATTGCGCAATCAGGGCACGCTCGCCGGCAATCTCTGCCAGAAGCCGCGCTGCTGGTATTATCGCGGCGATTTCCCTTGCCTGCGCAAAGGCGGGCATAAATGCTATGCCGTCAATGGCGATAATCGCTATCACTGTATCTTCGGCGGCGCCAATTGTTTTATTGTCCATCCGTCCGACACGGCGCCGGCCCTGGCCTCCCTCGATGCTGAAGTGCGCGTTATCGGCCCGCAAGGTGCCCGCCGCATTGCGGTGGCGGATTTACACATGGACCCCGCCGATAATCCCACCCGGGAAACCGTGCTCGAACAGGGTGAGATTATTGTGCAGATTGATATCCCGGCGCCGGCCGCGGGGTTGTACAGCCGCTACCGGAAAATCCGTACCCGCCAAGCCTGGGATTTCGCCATTGCCGGCTGCGCCCTGGCCCTACAGATGGACGGTAACACCGTGGGCGATTGTCGGGTTTTCCTCGCCGGTGCCGCGCCGATACCCTGGCGCTCGCAGGCTACCGAGGCAGTCCTGCGCGGTCAGGAGCTGACCCCAGCACTGATCGAGCAGGCGGCTGCGGCCAGTGTGGCCAACGCTGTGCCGATGACCGCAAACGGCTACAAGGTGCCGCTGTTCAAGGGCATGCTCATTGAAGAATTAGGGATGATCATGGGCTAGCGGCTAAGCTGGCGGATTTAGCTTTAGTCGCTAGCAGGACGCGCCGGTCATCAAATGCTGAGAACCTGCAGCCTTGGTCAGCGCCAAGCCAAGCCAAGCCGTGTAGGCAGAGGCTGCCAGGCGCCATGAAGATGCGTTCAATGTTGCGGTTGCTGACATGCTTGCACAAGCGTGCCACTATCACGG
>CAYFSA010000167.1:0-5873 GCA_964345605.1 uncultured Ectothiorhodospiraceae bacterium | reverse complement strand
CCGCCCCGCCACCTTCTGCGCATCGATAGACGTCTGCTGGCGTCCGGTAGCCAAGCGCCTGATGCGGGCGCTCGCTGTTGTAGAAGGCGAAGTAGTCGCTCAGCCCCAACAGCAGCTCAGGGAGCGTCTCATAGCCTTTGGGATAGATGTCCTCATACTTCACGCTGCGCCAGAGGCGTTCAACGAAGATGTTGTCCAAGGCCCGCCCGCGGCCGTCCATGCTGATGGCAATCCCGGCGTCTTTGAGCACCTGTGTGAACACCGTGCTGGTGAACGGTGTGCCTTGGTCGGTGTTGAAGATCTCCGGCGCTCCATGCGCGCGCAGCGCCTCGTGCAGACAGTCGACGCAGAAGCCCGCCTCAAGCGTGTTGGATAACCGCCAGGCCAAGACTCGGCGCGAGTACCAGTCGATGATCGCAACCAGATACGCAAACCCATGCGCCAAGCGCACGTAGGTGATGTCTGTGTATACCGGTTATCGCTCGGTATAATCCTGTAACAGAAGTGACACCTCGGTTTGTTAGGTTAGCCAACTCAAGCTACTAGCTTCATTAGCAGCTTTTTCACTGCTTTGCAAACCACGATGAGGTTATATGATGCAATCCCAACAAAACGGCCGATCATACTGGGATCGATGGCTTGTACGTGCTGCGCTGGCTATTGCGCTCGGCACAGTGTTACTTGCCATCACCAGCATTACTCAGGCAGCAACCGAAAAATATCGGCTGGTCTGGCGGGATGACCCGGCCACGACCATGACCATTGGCTGGAATCAGTTAAGCGGCACTGATTACCAGGTCTGCTACGGCACCAGTGAGGCAGCGCTCGATACCTGCCAGGCGCCTGATCGTGAGATCGAATATCGCGAAATGAACAACAAGTTTGTGCGCCTGACTGGGTTGGCTCCGGACACCGCTTATTATTTTCAGGTGCAGGATTCCGAGGGGGCCAGCGCGACCATGTGGTTCAAAACGGCGCCCGCCTCCCCGAGCGACTTTACCTTTATCGCCGGAGGCGATTCCCGCACCAATGAACAGCCCCGGCGCTGGGGACAGGTGCTAGTCGGCAAGATTCGGCCGCTGTTCATCGTCCAAACCGGTGATTTCCTGGATGACGGCACCGCTGCCGAGTGGGACCAGTGGCTGGATGAATGGCAGCTCACGCAAAGTGACGATGGCCGCATGTATCCCATCATTCCGGTGCATGGCAACCATGAGAATGCCGACCGGGAGATGGTGCACAACATCTTCGATACCCCCAAAGCGGCTTCCGGCGAACCCGATGCCTATTTCGGGCTGTCCGTGGCCGGCAACATGATCCGTCTGTACACCCTGAATTCCGAGCTTGAGCCGGGCGTCGGCTATGGTGAATTCAGCGGCCAGGACGCCACCAAATGGAATGAACAAGCCGCCTGGCTTGAACAGGATCTGCAAACGCAGGCGGCGGATCATACCTGGAACATCGTGACTTACCATCGGCCGATGCGTCCGCACACCTCGGGCAAAACCGAAGGCCTCGGCCGAATTGCCGCCTGGGCCGATCCCATGTACGAACATGGCGTGGATTTGGCCATCGAGTGTGATACGCACATGAGCAAACATACCTTCCCGGTCAAGCCCAGCCACACATTAACGGGTAATGGTGACAATGTTACCGGGGCCGAAAATGTTGGCGTAGGCAGTTTCCAAAGCTTTACCCGTGATGAAAACGGTATTGTATTTACTGGCGAAGGGAGCTGGGGCGCCCCAACCCGCCCGGATAACGACTACAAGCCCTGGACCATAGATTCAGACTCCTTTTGGCAATTCAGGCTTGTGCACGCCAGCCCAGATACGCTGAAGATCCATACCGTCCGTTTCGGTAACAAGGAGGACTTGGATGCCGGCATTGAATATAATCTCGACGATGTCACTGCCCTGACTCAAGCCGAACAAGATGCTGACCCGTTTGCCATACCGGCTGGCTTGGATCTTTGGAATCCCTTAAGCGGCGAGGTCCTTACGTTACCGTTTGCGGGCACTGACACTGGCACGAACAATCTGGACTTGATCGAAGCCGGCAGTAACTGGCGTTACTTAGACGACGGCAGTGATCAAGGAACCGATTGGCGCGCAACTGACTTCGATGACAGCGGTTGGAAGCAGGGCCAAGCCGAGCTCGGCTACGGCGACGGCGATGAAACGACCCCGATCGGCTATGGCGGAGACGACGCCATCAAGCACCTCACCTATTACTTCCGCCAGAAGTTTACCCTGAACAATCCCGAAGATATCCTGCGGTTAAATCTATGGCTGAAACAGGACGATGGCGCTATCGTCTATCTCAATGGCACGGAAATCCTGCGGCAGAATATGCCGGACGGGCCAGTGGCATTCGACACGTCGGCCTCGGGCAGCCCCGCTGACGAGAGCAGCTTTGTGCAAATCCCCGTACGCCCGGAGCAGGTTGCGGCGGGTGAAAACACGGTCGCCGTCGAAGTGCATCAACGCTCGGCAGACAGCTCCGATGTCAGCTTTGACATGAACCTCACGGCCGTCATGGCTGGCACCGGCGGCACAGCACCGGCTGCCCCGAGCGATTTCGCTGGCGAAGCCAGTTCGACCGAAGAAATCGTACTGAGCTGGACCGATAATGCCGACAATGAAGTGCATTACGAGCTGCAGCAACAAGACAGCGAGGAGAGCTGGCGTATTGTCGACAATCGCCTTGACCCCGATACCATCGAATATACTGCGCAAGGTCTGGATAGCGCGACGGATTATACCTACCGAGTTCGCGCCGTGAACGCTTATGGGCTCTCGGACTATAGCGACCCGGTCACAGTCACCACCCAGGATGAGGGCCGCCCGGTATTGCTTAAGGAAAACTTCAGCGAGGGCGATCTCGGGGCCATGGAAGCGGTAAGCTATACCAGTAACAATGACTGGAAACATGATGTGCGCGACGGCCTCGATGCAGCCTACATGAACGGCTATGGGGCTGATGAAGCCTCCAACGATTGGCTGCTCACCCCTGCACTGAATCTGCCCGCTTATGACGATCCGACCCTGACCTTCGACTCCTATGTCAAGTACGACGGGGGCACGCTGGAAGTCTTGGTCTCGACGGATTATGCCGGTGACGGTGATCCCGCTGCGGCATCTTGGACGCCTTTAGATGCCGTGCCGCATACCAAGAATGAGGATGGCACCTATACTCAGGATGAAGCCTGGACCGATTCGGGCGCTGTCGCTTTGGCTGATTTTGGTGGTCAGACCGCC
Source organism: uncultured Ectothiorhodospiraceae bacterium (assembly GCA_964345605.1). Classification (GTDB taxonomy): domain Bacteria; phylum Pseudomonadota; class Gammaproteobacteria; order CAYFSA01; family CAYFSA01; genus CAYFSA01. The sequence continues at coordinate 2,613 of CAYFSA010000167.1, read as the reverse complement.
TATGTGGCTTTCCATTATGTCTCGACCGGAACCGGCGGCGGCGATGGCCCGGCATGGTATATTACCAACGTCAAAGTAACCGGTGATCGCAGCAAGCTGGTCGATAGTGATTTCAACGATAACAGCCTAAATGGCTGGCATCCGGTCAGCGTTGCGAGTAATGCGAATTGGACGCCCTCCACCGATACCGCTAACGAAGAAATGGCGGCTTACATCAATGGCTACGGCGCCGATACGGCCTCGGATGACTGGCTGATTTCGCCGGCATTGGATTTCGACCGGTTCGGTTCGCCCCAACTTAAATTCGATCAATGGACGAAATACGGCGGCGGGGAGCTATATGTCAAAATTTCCACCGACTATGACGGCAGCGGCGATCCCTATGGCTTCAATTGGAATACGCTGGATGCCGTTAAGCATACCAAGGATGCCAATGGCGACTGGCAGCCGTTCGATACTTGGATCCGCGATACCGAAGTAGATCTGACGCCCTTTACAGACGGCGATGCTTACCTCGCTTTTCATTATATCTCGACTGGCACTGGAGCCGGTGATGGACCGAAATGGGCAATCGACAATGTCGAGATTACTGGCAAAGACCGTGCTCAAGCGATTCAGACCGAGGACTTTCAGGCCGGCACCATCGCTGACACCAGTTGGGAGCAGCAGGATGTAGCCAGTGATGCCGGTTGGGAGACCCGTACAGAGGCAGAGGGCGTTCCGGCTGCCTATATGAATGGCTTTGGCGCTGATGTCGCCAGCGAGGATTGGCTGATTTCACCGGCAATCGATCTCGGCGAGGCTCAAGCCGCTTTTGCGACCTTCCAAACCTATGTCAAGTATGGTGGTGGTGATCTCCAACTTTTTGCGGCAACGAACTATACAGGCGATCCGACGGCGGCGAGCTGGCAGGAACTGAGCTTCAATCGCCCAGAGGACGATTCGCAAGTATGGACCCCATCTGGCGAAGTTAGCCTAAACGACTATCTGGGCGAAACCAGTGTCCACCTGGGCTTCAAATACACATCGACCGGTACCGGCCCCGGCGATGGCGCCGCCTGGTATGTAGCTGATATCGAGACTCACCAACTTACCGAAGCTCAGGCCCTCCCTCTATCGGGCAGTTTTTCGGCCAGTCATACCCAGGTCCGCACCGAAATCGATACCATAAGCTTCGAGGCCAACGCCCTCAACGGTGCCGGAGCCCCGTATAGCTACGCCTGGGATTTCGGTGACGGCAGCACCGCTACCGGAAAAACGGTTGAGCACACCTACCTGACAGCCGGCACGTATACCGTTACCGTGACCATTACTGATGCCATGAACAATCAGGTCGCCGTAACCAAGGACGATCTGGTCGAAGCAGCCCAAGTCACCCGCACGGATGTGCCTGCCAAAACCGGGGATGTGCGGGTCGCGAGCTTCAATACCTCCTTGTTCCGCGATAGCGCCACGGGTCTGATCGAAGATTTGGCCACTGGCGATGATCTGCAGGCCCAGCGCATTGCCGAGACGCTGCAGCGAGTCCGCCCCGGAGTCGTCATTCTCAATGAATTCGACTGGCACAAGAATCAGCCGGATGCCGCGGTCGAGGCATTTTTGACCCATTATCTTTCGGTCAGTCAAAACGGTGCCGCTCCGATTGACTATCCCTATGTCTATCGGGCGCCGGTGAACACCGGCATGGATCCCATGGACGCCCCGAACGCCTCGGCGGATGCGGTGTATGACTTTGATAACGACGGCGAAGCCACGGGTGTCGGCAACGATGCCATGGGATTTGGCATGTTCCACGGCCAATACGGCATGGTATTGCTTTCGCAATACCCCATCCTGGAAGACCAAGTCCGCACTTTCCAAACCTTCCTCTGGAAGGATATGGCCGAGCCGATGCTCCCGAGCGATCCTGCTGATGGCTCATCGTGGTATTCGGAAGCCGAGCTGGCCATCTTCCGACTCTCGTCGAAAAGCCATTGGGATGTGCCGGTCGAAATCGACGGAAAGGCTGTTCATATCTTGGCCAGTCATCCAACCCCGCCGGTCTTTGATGGTGAGGAAGACCGCAACGGCACCCGTAATCATGATGAAATCCGCTTCTGGGCTGACCACATCGATCCCGCTAACAGCGACTACATCTATGATGATGCCGGCGATACCGGCGGCCTGGCTGCGGATACTCCCTTCGTGATTGTAGGCGATCTCAATGCTTCCGCGGTTGAAGGAGATGGCACAGATAATCCCATGGCGCTGTTGCTCGACAATCCGTTGGTGCAGGGTGATTTCAAGCCAACGAGCGAGGGAGGTCTGGAAAATGCCCCGAACCATGAGCATGCCGCGAGCCATACAGCCAGCTGGCAGCTGCGTGCCGATTATGTGCTGCCATCCGCAACCGGCCTGGACATCGAACAGGGTGAAGTGTTCTGGCCGACCTCAAGCCATGTTTGGCGTTACTTGATGGAAGCCTCCGACCATCGGCTCGTCTGGGTTGATCTGACCGTTACGACTGGGGATACGGACGGAACCCCCGACGGCGGCAGTGACCATGATGTCGGCAATGATGGCGATGATTCAGGTAGTGACGGTGAAGGCGGCACCGGCGATGATACTGCTGGC
>CAYFSA010000166.1:0-5919 GCA_964345605.1 uncultured Ectothiorhodospiraceae bacterium | reverse complement strand
GAGCGGGGGTCACCGCCCTGCTCACCGCAGATACCGATTTTCATCCCCGGCCGGGTTTGCCGGCCCCAGTTCGCCGCCATTTCCATAAGCTTGCCCACGCCGTCGAGATCGATATGCTCGAACGGGTTCTCGGCCAGGATGCCGCGCTCGATATAGCCGGGCAGGAATTTGTTCTCGGCGTCCTCGCGCGAGAACGAGAAGGCCGCCTGCGACAGGTCATTGGTACCGAAGGAGAAGAACTCGGCCGTGGCCGCGAGGGCTTCAGTCTGCAGACAGGCCCGGACCACCTCGAGCATGGTGCCGAAGGCGACGTCTTCCAGGCTGACATGGTAAGTACTTTCCACCTGCTGGCGCACGTTGGCAAACAGGTCTTTGACCCGATCGAGCTCAGTCTTGGCGCAGACCTGCGGGACCATGATCTCCGGTTTGACCGCCAGGCCCTGGCGCTGGCATTCCGCCGCCGCCTCAAGTACGGCGCGGATTTGCATGGTGTAGATTTCCGGATGGGTGATCCCCAGCCGCACCCCGCGATGGCCGAGCATGGGGTTGACCTCGCTCAGGGCCCGGACCTTTTGCAGCATGCGCTGCTTTTTCAGCAGGGCGGCATCGACCTGGCGCGGGTCCAGGCTAACGCCGGCCGGGGCCGCAGGGGTGCCCGGCTCGGTCATGAAGCTTAAGGTGGTATCGAGAATACTCATGCCCTCGGCCATCTCCCGCAGCTTCTGCAGGTAGGCGATATCGCTCTGCAACTGACGCTCGGAGGGCAGGAATTCGTGAATCGGCGGGTCGAGCAGGCGAATGGTCACCGGATTCGGCGCCATGGCCTCGAACAGGGCTTTGAAATCGCTGCGCTGGATAGGCAACAACTTATCCAGGGCCGCCTGGCGCTGCTGCACATCCTCGGCCAGGATCATCTCGACCACGATAGGCAGGCGGTCGCTGGCATTGAACATCCGCTCGGTGCGGCACAGGCCGATCCCGGCCGCGCCGTAACCGCGGGCGCGCTGGGCATCTTCCGGGGTGTCGGCATTGGCCAGCACGCGCAACTGGGCGACGTCATCGGCCCAGCGCAGCAGGGTGTCGAGCTCCTTGGAGAAGGCAGCCTCGATCATGTTGATCTTGCCGAGGTAGACATGCCCGGTGCTGCCATCGATGGTGATCCAATCGCCTTCGTTGATGGTGGTCCCGCCGACCACCGCTTTGCGCGCGGTGTCATCGACGGCAATCCCCTCGGCGCCGGCCACACAGGGTTTGCCCATGCCACGGGCGACCACGGCGGCATGCGAGGTCTTGCCGCCCCGGGCGGTGAGAATCCCCTGGGCGGCGAAAAAGCCATGAATATCGTCGGGCTTGGTTTCCTCGCGTACTAAAATAACGGCATGCTTCTGATTGCCCAGGATTTCGGCGCGATCGGCATCGAATACTGCCTCGCCACCGGCGGCCCCCGGTGAAGCGGGCAGGCCCGCGGCTAGGGGCTGGGTGGCGTTGGCCGGGTCGATCTGCGGGTAAAGAATATTGTTGAGCACCTCCGGCTCGACCCGCTGCAGGGCCTCCGCTCGGGTGAGCAGGCCTTCCTGGGTCATTTCCACGGCAGTGCGCACGCGCGCGGTGGCGTTCATCTTGCCATTGCGGGTCTGCAGGCAATAGAGCGTGCCGCGCTCAATGGTGAACTCGAAATCCTGCACCTCGCGATAATGCGACTCCAGACGATTGCGCAGGGTGACGAGCTGCTCGTAAATGGCGGGCATCTCCGTGGCGAGCTGCTCGATGGGCTTGGGGGTGCGGATGCCGGCGACCACATCCTCGCCCTGGGCATTGACCAGGTATTCCCCGAACATCCGGTTCTCGCCGGTATCCGGATAGCGCGTGAAGCCGACCCCGGTACCCGAGTCCGGCCCGCGGTTGCCGAACACCATCGCGACCACATTCACCGCGGTGCCGTTGGCCTGCTCGGGGGTGATATGGAATTGCCGGCGGTAATCCACCGCTCGCCGGCCCATCCAGGAATTAAAAACCGCCTTGACGGCGATCTCGAGCTGCTCGTAAGGATCTTCTGGAAAGGGCTGACCGGTTTCCTGGGCGACGACGTTCAGGAAGCGGTGACAGACATCCTTGAGCTCCTCCGCGCCCAAACCGACATCCTCGGTAACCCGCGCTTCGTCTTTGACGGCCTGGAACACCGTATCGAATTGTTTATCGGCAATGCCGAGCGCGACGCTGCCGAACAGCTGAATGAAACGCCGATAGGCATCATAGCCGAAGCGCGCATCCCCGGTTTGTTTGATGACACCCTCGACCGTCGCGGTATTTAAGCCGAGATTGAGGATCGTGTCCATCATGCCGGGCATGGACAGGGCGGCCCCGGAGCGGACCGAAACGGTCAAGGGGTTATCGACGCCGCCGAACTGCTTGCCGGTCTTGGCTTCCAGGGCCGAGATCTGGGCGCGGACCTGCTCCATGAGCCCGGTCGGCAGAGCATGCTCGGGATGCTCGAGAAAGGCCAAGCAGGCCGCCGTGGTAATGACGAAACCGGGCGGGACCCGGATACCGATTTGGGTCATTTCGCACAAATTGGCCCCTTTGCCACCGAGGAGTTTTTTATCGTGACCGTCACCTTCCTCGAACGCGACGACCCATTGTTGTGATGCATCAACTGGCATGGTTTGCCCTCCCCGTAAGTAAATCTGCCGAGCGTGTAAACCGCGTTGTATTGCGTGTTTCATTGAGCATTAAGAATAGCGCTTTCGCTGCCCTGCAAGCTAGCCGATCTGCCGGTAACCGCCTCCCCTGCAGAACGCTGGGCATGTGCGGCGCATGCCCTCTTCAGGGGCAAGGATCGGGCAGCTCACGATGAATGGCCTCGATGCCCTTGAGCACCGCGGCCGGCAGCTCGAGATCGGCACTGGCCATGTTTTCTTGCAATTGCGCCATGCTGGTCGCACCAATGATATTGGCGGTCACGAACGGCTGGCTGGTGACAAAGGCCAAGGCCATTTGCGCCGGCGACAGGCCGTGGTCGCGGGCCAGCTGCACATAACGCTCGACAATCCGGCTCGCTTGCTCGCCCGTATAGCGCTGAAAACGCTCGAACAAGGTCAGCCGGGCATTGGCCGGCCGCTGGCCCTGCAGGTATTTGCCGGTCAACACGCCGAAGGCCAGCGGCGAATAGGCCAGCAGCCCAACCTTCTCGCGTTGGGCGATTTCGGCCAGGCCGATCTCGAAGCTGCGATTGAGCAGATTATAAGGATTCTGAATGCTGACCACCCGCGGCAGGCCCAATTGTTCGGCCAGGCGCAGGCAATGCATCACCCCCCAGGGTGTCTCGTTGGACAACCCGATCGTACGGATTTTGCCCTGCTTGACCCACTCGGCGAGCGCCTGCAAAGTCTCGGCAAGCGGTGTCGAAGGCTGGTCGTCATCGGCATAGCCCCGGCGGCCGAAGAAATTGGTCTGGCGGGCCGGCCAGTGGATTTGGTATAGATCCAGGTAATCGGTCTGCAGCCGCTCGAGGCTGGCTACCAGGGCTTTTCGAATATGCGCGGCGGTCAGCTGCGGGCCACTGCGCAGATAACTGACCCATTCGCCGGGTCCGGAGACTTTGCTGGCCAGCACGAGATCGTCGCGCCGTCCCCGCCTGGCCAGCCAGCTGCCGATATAGGCTTCGGTCCGGCCCTGGGTGTCGGCTTGCGGGGGCACTGGGTAGATTTCGGCGGTGTCGATAAAATTGATCCCGCGTTCGATGGCATAGTCTAACTGGTTGTGGGCCTCGGCTTCGGTATTCTGTTCGCCCCAAGTCATGGTGCCGAGACACAAGCGGCTGACCCGAATGTCGGTATTGCCTAGGTAGGAATATTGCATGACTCACCTGTCAAAGGGTTGCTGTTCGGTTTGGACATGCCTCAAAAGGTGCTGTCTAATCAGTGGCATGAAATTGTCAACAGGGGTGTTATTCGCCCCCTCACTCCCCCATATTCTAGTTAGTTAAGCCTGCTGGAGGATAACCCATGATCAACATGCTCAATTGGTACGATGTTCGCAAATGGCCCACTTGGTGGCATATGCTTACCCCCGAGATAGACCCCGACGCTCAGCAGTCGACACGCTCGCTACCTGAGCAACCGCTCCGTCCCGCTGCGCAAGCGCCTGCCCCGACACAAGCGCAGACCAGGGAGGCCGAGCTGCAGGCACTGGTCGAGGATTTCCATCTGTAAAGCGATATGCGGCCATACTTAGGCCGCTTGCGCCCAAACTTTGGGGGGATGAACAGGCTAGCATGACATTATTGCCGGGCTTTACTCATAGAGCGAAATGGTCGATCATTTGCGATCCTGAATTCGTGTTTTCGCATGTTTTAATCGATTCGTAAGGAGGCTTTCTTGTACCAACAACTCGTCCCGTTATCCGCCGAGCGCCATGGCAATAAATTACTGCTGCCACGCACCGATTATCGATTTGCGGCCGGCACGGCCGTGGTCGCCCTGGTGCCGGCGGAACTGCCACGCGCCGCCTTGGAGCTCCCTGTCGGCTTTGCGCGCCAAAATGATCGGCTGACATTGATCGGCATTTTGTCTCCCCGACCCGGGACGAATTTGTACGTTGCCGAGGATGGCCAATGGCTAAGTGCTTATGTGCCGGCGCAGATTCGCGCCTATCCGTTTGCGGTTGCCCGGCTTGGGGAGAACGCCGAGCCCACCCTGTGCATCGATGAGGGCAGCTCGCGCTTATCGGAAACTGAAGGCGAGCCGCTGTTTACCAGTGAGGGCGAGGCCGGTCGCCCGGTCAGCGAAGCCAGGCAGTTCTTCCAGCAAATGCTACAGCAGGAACAGGCTGGCCTGCGCCTATGTCATCTGCTCGACGACAAGCAGGTGATTGAACCCTGGGCCCTGAAATACAAGGATGGCTCGGAAACCGAACGCGAAACCAAAGGGCTTTATCGGGTCAACGAACAAACGCTCAACGAACTCGCCGACAATGACTTCCTCGCCTTGCGCAGCGGTGGCGCCTTGACCCTGGCCTATACCCAGTTATTGTCCATGGGCAAAGTAGCGACCTTCCAGCGCCTGGCCAACCTGCGCCGGCAAATGGCTGTGCAGCAGGCCGCCAATACCGAGCAGGACGGTGCCGAGGACACTGACGACACGTTCAACTTTAGCAGCTTGTAACGCATGCAACGCTCGCTAAGCAACGCCTCGGCGAATGCGGCAACCGCGATGGGGGCTGGCGTGAGCAATATCCGCTTCCAATATGACGCGTTCGAGGATCGTTTGCGCCTACTATGTGAGCTGCCCGGCAAACCGACGCGTTCATTGATGTTTACGCGCCGGCTTGCCCTGCGTCTGGTGAACGGGTTTGCCAAATTATTGGAACGCAAAAGCTGGCAGAGCCTGGCGACACCGACATCGAGCCAAACCAACTCCTTGGTTCATGAACATTTTGCAGCCGTTGCGCAACTGGAAGGCGGGCGGGCCTCGGCGGCGGAAAAATCCGCCCATACCGAAGAGGTACAGCCCGCCCCAGCGCAGGACTCAGCGCAATCGGCAGAGTTTGCTGACGTGCTGATCAGCCACGTGGATGTGCAACTCAATGGTGAGCGCTTCAATCTCACGTTCTTCAACCAGCATGAAAAACAACTGCGCTTAAAGCCCACACGGGCGGAAATGCATCGTATGCTGGCGGCGCTGCTGAATCTATCCGAAAAGGCCGGCTGGAATATTTCAGTGCAGGACACTTGGCTAAGCGACCTGGAAATCAGTCGCTTAGCTGCAAGCGGCCAGACCTCACTGCATTAGATCATTGCGTATACGGCTGATTGCTCATATATGCTGCAAAGCCTGTAGGTACGACTTCAGTCACACGCTGTGAAGCGCTTCGCTTTCCAGGATTCACCTGAGCTCCCTATAGCAGCGACACAAGAGCTTG
>CAYFSA010000165.1:0-5931 GCA_964345605.1 uncultured Ectothiorhodospiraceae bacterium | reverse complement strand
GCCGGCCGGCATGGCAACAAGGGCGTGGTCTCCATGATCGTGCCCGAGGAAGACATGCCATTCACCGCCGACGGCACGCCCGTGGATATCGTGCTCAATCCCTTGGGCGTGCCCTCGCGCATGAACGTCGGCCAGGTCTTGGAGGTTCACTTAGGCTGGGCCGCTTATGGGCTGGGTAAACAGATCGAGCGGCTGTTAGCCGGCAATCCACAAGCCTTGACGCGGGTAGCGGTTGACGAGACTGGCGCGGCGACGGCCGCTGGCCACAACAGGCCCGAGCAAAGTGCGATGTCGGCCGCCGATGCCACGGACGTTACGGTGCAATCGCAGTCGGGGCAAGCGATGACTGCGGACTCAGTCGATGAGGCGACCAAAGTCCAGCAGCTGCGTCGCTTCCTGCATCGGGTCTACAACGAGGGCGCGGTGCATAAAGAAGATCTGGACGGCCTGACTGACACCGAAATCCTGACCCTGGCACATAATCTGCGCGCTGGGGTGCCCATGGCGACGCCGGTTTTCGATGGCGCCGATGAGCAGGAGATCAAAGCCATGTTGCGGTTGGCGGGCTTGCCGGAATCCGGCCAGGCCGAGCTGTATGACGGCCGCACCGGTCAGCCATTCGACCGCCCCGTGACCGTGGGTTACATGCACATGCTCAAGCTCAACCATTTGGTGGATGACAAGATGCATGCGCGCGCCACCGGGCCCTACAGCCTGGTGACCCAGCAGCCTCTTGGCGGCAAGGCCCAGTTCGGCGGCCAGCGTTTTGGCGAGATGGAAGTCTGGGCGCTGGAAGCGTATGGCGCCGCCTACACCCTGCAGGAGATGCTGACAGTCAAGTCGGACGATGTGAGCGGGCGCAACAAGATGTACAAGAACATCGTCGACGGTGATCTCAAAATGGAAGCCAGCATGCCGGAATCGTTCAATGTGCTGCTCAAAGAGATTCGTTCCTTGGGCATTAATATCGAGCTCGAGCAAGATTGAGGCAGCGTGCTTTGATAAATCCGCCAGTACCGGCAGCGCTTCAAGCAACGCTTCCCAAGCAACAAGCCACGCCCGTCAAGCTTGGCATTGAGGGGCATGCTGCGCTGTGCCCTTCGTGCCTGCGTGGCTTGCCCCATAGCGGCTCAGCGATAGTCACTGCTTTGGTATCTCTTTTCAGGTCGCCGGCCGGGATTGCCACCCCCCGGCGGGCGACAACACGCCTGGAGACACGATGAAAGACCTTCTCAACCTCTTGAAACAACAGGGCCAAGTCGAGGATTTCGATGCCATCCGGATCGGTTTGGCGTCTCCCGAAATGATCCGCTCATGGTCGTTCGGAGAGGTGAAAAAGCCTGAGACGATTAATTACCGGACCTTCAAGCCTGAGCGCGACGGTTTGTTTTGCGCCAAGATTTTTGGTCCGGTCAAAGATTTTGAGTGTCTGTGCGGCAAATATAAACGCCTTAAGCATCGCGGCGTCGTCTGTGAAAAATGCGGGGTCGAGGTAACCCAGACCAAGGTGCGGCGCGAACGCATGGGGCATATCGAACTGGCCAGCCCCACGGCTCACATCTGGTTCTTGAAGTCGCTGCCGAGCCGTATCGGCCTGCTGCTGGACATGACGCTGCGCGATATCGAGCGGGTTCTGTACTTCGAAGCGTTCGTGGTCATCGACCCGGGCATGGCCAAGGGTTTGGAGCGGGGCCAATTGCTCTCGGACGAGGCCTATCTCGATGCCATCGAGGAATATGGCGACGAATTCGATGCCCGCATGGGCGCCGAGGCCGTGGATGCCATGCTGCGGCAATTGGACTTGAAGGGCGAGGCCGAACGGCTGCGTGACGATATCGCCGCCACCAATTCGGAGACCAAGCTCAAGCGCCTGTCCAAGCGGCTGAAGCTGATCGAGGCCTTCCTCGACTCCGGCAACAAGCCGGAATGGATGATCATGACCGTGCTGCCGGTTTTGCCGCCCGATTTGCGCCCGCTGGTGCCGCTCGATGGCGGCCGGTTCGCAACCTCGGATTTAAATGACCTGTACCGTCGGGTGATCAACCGTAATAACCGGCTCAAGCGGCTGCTGGAGCTCAACGCCCCCGATATTATCGTGCGCAATGAAAAGCGCATGCTGCAGGAGGCGGTCGACGCCCTTTTGGACAATGGCCGCCGTGGCCGCGCCATTACTGGCAGTAACAAGCGGCCGCTGAAATCCCTGGCGGATATGATCAAGGGCAAGCAAGGCCGTTTCCGGCAGAATCTGCTGGGCAAGCGCGTCGACTATTCCGGCCGGTCGGTCATTGTGGTCGGCCCGACCCTGCGGCTGCACCAATGCGGTCTGCCCAAAAAGATGGCGCTGGAGCTGTTCAAGCCCTTCATTTTTGGCAAATTGATGCGTCAGGGCCAGGCGACGACCATCAAGAATGCCAAGAAACTGGTCGAGCGCGAGGGGCCCGAGGTCTGGGACGTGCTGTCCGAGGTGATTCGCGAACACCCGGTGCTCTTGAACCGTGCGCCCACCCTGCACCGATTGGGAATTCAGGGATTTGAGCCCATCCTCATCGAAGGCAAGGCGATCCAGCTCCATCCGCTGGTCTGCTCGGCCTTTAACGCCGACTTCGACGGCGACCAGATGGCCGTGCACGTGCCGCTGTCGCTGGAGGCCCAGCTCGAGGCGCGGGCCCTGATGATGTCCTCCAACAACATCCTGTCGCCATCGGATGGTAATCCGATTATCGTGCCTTCGCAGGATATCGTGCTGGGGCTGTATTACATGACCCGCGCCAAGGTGAATGCCCCCGGGGAAGGCATGCGCTTTAGCGATGTCGATGAAGTTCAGCGCGCCTATGACTCGGGCGTGGTCGATCTGCATGCGCAGATCGAGGTGCGTCTGCACGACATGCGCCGGGATCCGGAAACCGGCGAGTCGGATTATTTCATCGAGCGCAAGCAGACCACCGTTGGGCGGGCCATCCTGTCACGCTCGCGGCCGCGCATCGACCCGAATAAGCTGGTCGACAGTCTCGGCTTTGTTAGCAAGGCGGCCCAGGGCGTCAAGCAGGCAGGCATTAGGCGTTTGGGCGAATTGATCCAGTATTCCGAGCAGCGCTTGGCCGAGGCGACGGGGCTAAAGAGCAGCGCCCTGGAGGATATCAAGGCCGTGCTGGCCAATTTGGGCTTGCGCTTGCGCCTCGCCGAGCCGTCACCGAAGGATTGGGTGAACGAGCTCGATGAGCTGGTGCTGCTGCCGTTTGAGCTGATCGACAAGGTGCTCAATAAAAAAGCGATCTCCAATTTGATCAACGAGTGCTACCGGCAGGTCGGCCTGAAAGAAACCGTGGTGTTTGCCGACCAGCTCATGTATACCGGCTTTTCCTTCGCCACCCGCTCGGGCTCGTCGTTCGGTGCCGATGACATGGTCATACCCGAGTCCAAGCACGAAATCCTCGACAAGGCGCGCACGGACGTCAAGGAAATCGAAGATCAATACGCCGACGGTTTGGTCACCAAGGGTGAGCGTTACAACAAGGTCGTGGATATCTGGTCGCGGACCAACGATACGGTGGCCAAGGCCATGATGACCCAGCTCGGCAAAGAGTGGGTGCAGGATAAGGAGGGCCGCGAGGTCGAACAGCAGTCCTTCAACTCGATTTTCATGATGGCCGATTCCGGTGCGCGGGGCTCGCTGCAGCAGATTCGCCAATTGGCCGGCATGCGCGGGTTGATGGCCAAGCCGGATGGCTCGATCATCGAAACGCCCATCGAGGCCAATTTCCGCGAAGGCCTGAATGTCCTGCAGTACTTTATCTCCACTCACGGGGCCCGCAAAGGGTTGGCGGATACGGCACTGAAGACGGCGAATTCCGGTTACTTGACCCGACGCCTGGTGGACGTCGCCCAGGATGTGGTGATTACCGAGGCCGACTGTGGGACGACAGAAGGTCTGTCGATGAAGGCGATCATCGAAGGCGGCGACGTCATCGATTCCCTGACCGATCGGGTGCTTGGCCGGGTCGTAGCGCGGGACGTCCTGGGCGGTGATGGTGAACAGGTGTTGATTCCTGCTGGTACCTTGCTGGATGAGTACTGGATCAAGCAGATCGAGGATATGGGCGTGGATGAAATCCATGTGCGTTCCGCGATCACTTGCGAGACCAAACACGGTATCTGCGCAGCGTGTTACGGCCGCGATTTGGCTCGGGGCCATCTGGTGAACACTGGCGAGGCCGTGGGCGTGATTGCCGCCCAGTCGATCGGTGAGCCCGGCACTCAGCTGACCATGCGGACCTTCCACATCGGCGGGGCTGCCAGCAGTGCCGCGGCGAAGAACAACATCGAGACCAAATCCGGCGGCAAGATTCGCCTGCACAATATCAAAACCGTCGAGAACCGCGATGGCAAGCTGGTGGCGGTGTCGCGCTCCGGCGAAATTGGCGTGGTCGACGAGCAAGGCCGTGAGCGCGAGCGCTATAAGCTGCCCTATGGTGCCGTGATTCTGGAAAAGGACGAGACCCAGGTGGCTACGGAAGCCCTCGAAGAAATCAAGGCGCAACTCGCCGCGGCGCCTGCGGCCGGCGAAGCCGGGCCGTCGCTGGCAGCGCTCGAGCTATCGGCGCAAATCCTGCCTGGCTTGCAGAGCGCAGGCATCGAAACCGTCGAGGCATTGCAGGACTATCAAGACGACGCGCTGTATAATGTCTTGAAAAAGCATTGCGGCTGGGTCGAGGCCGGTTCCGAAATTGCTACCTGGGATCCGCATACTCAGCCGATTATCACCGAGGTGGCAGGAACCCTGAAATTCCACGACTTTGTGGAAGGGGTAACCATCGATAAGCAGGTCGATGCGATTACCGGCCTGACCTCCAATGTGATCACCGATCCCAAGAGCCGGGGGGCGAGCGGTAAGGATTTGCGTCCCATGATCAAGTTGGTCGATGAAGCCGGTAACGATTTGACGTTGGCGCATACTGACACGCCCGCCCACTACATCTTGCCGCCCGGGGCGGTGGTGAATCTGGAAGACGGCGCGCAAGTGAAGGTGGGTGATGAGCTGGCCCGACTGCCGCAGGAAGCCTCGCGCACGCGTGATATTACGGGCGGCTTGCCGCGGGTCGCGGACTTGTTCGAGGCCCGCAAGCCCAAGGAGCCGGCGATCCTGGCCGAAAGCGACGGGACGATATCCTTCGGCAAGGACACCAAGGGCAAACAGCGCCTGATTATCACCGATGCCAATGGCGACGCGCATGAGGAGCTGATTCCGAAATGGCGGCAAATCAACCTGTTTGAAGGGGAGACCGTCAAGAAAGGCGATATCATTGCCGATGGCGAACGCTCACCGCATGATATTTTGCGCCTGCTCGGCATTACCCAAGTGGCTGAATACCTGGTGCAGGAAATCCAGAGCGTCTATCGGCTCCAGGGGGTCGGCATCAATGACAAGCATATCGAGGTGATTATCCGGCAGATGCTGCGCAAGGTCGAGGTGGCTTCCGCCGGCGATACGCGCCTGCTGACCGGGGATCAGGTCGAGCGCGTGCGGGTACGCGACGAAAACGCCCGGGTCATGGCCGAGGACGGCATTCCGGCGCGCTATGCAGACTTGTTGCTCGGCATTACCAAGGCGTCGTTGGTCACGGAATCCTTTATCTCGGCGGCTTCTTTCCAAGAGACCACCCGCGTGTTGACCGATGCGGCGACCCGTGCCGGCAAGGACGAATTGCGCGGCTTGAAGGAGAACGTCATCGTCGGCCGGCTGATCCCTGCTGGCTCCGGCTTGGCTTATCACAACGAGCGCCGGCGTAAGCGTCACATGGGGCTGGATATGCTGCCGCCGCGGCCGGTTGAATCGAAGACCAGCGAGGTAGCCGAGGCGGCGTCTCAAGAAGAGGCCGCCGGCGGCGATCAGGAAACCTTGGACAGTTAACCTGTGGTCGGATTGATCCGACC
>CAYFSA010000164.1:0-6048 GCA_964345605.1 uncultured Ectothiorhodospiraceae bacterium | reverse complement strand
CCCCCCCTTATATCATTTAAGGCGTTTCTTACAGCCGTTACTGAGCTATCGGGTGCATCTCATAAATGCGACCGTACTTCGAAACACTCTCCAAGTCTCCTTGACGTAGAGCGTCCCTTACGTCATCCAATTTGTATGCGTCATCGATGCTCAAATATGGCGACCAATCAGTTTCGTCCTCAATGAGCTCAACGTTCACTTCAGCTACGTAGTAGCCTTCATGAATATATTTCGTTCGCGTCCGCTTTTTCATTGGTCCTTCCTCCGCATAAAAGTTTCGTCCCAACGATCAGGGTCCGGTCGATACGCTGTAATCAAAACTGCGGGCTTTTCGCGCCCCCTTGGTATCCCCCACACTACATGAATCGCGTTACCGGCTCTATCCCTATGCAAAAATAGCGCGCAAGGACCCTTTGGATATTCCGGATAGTTCTCAACTACCAACGCTTCCTCTATGCCCGAGACTACTTCCCTGGCTGTGATTTGATCGTTTGCCAACTCATCATAGCCGTGCTCAGATATTCGAAGCTCCCCGTTACGGACTAGGTTTCGTATCTCCTCCGGATCTCCAATCACTCACTCTCCCCCATTGTCAGATTTTCCCGCCGTGCCATAACGCTAGACATCAGCCGCGCGAGTCACGAGCGTCGGCTGCATGGCTTGGTTATGTATTTTCCCAATGCCCATACGCCCCGCTCAATCATAATTATTCGTCTGGTTGCGCAGGAACTCTGAGCTCTGGTGCTGAATGCGTGCGCTCCTCCGGTGGGGTCCAAAGCCTTTGTTGTCGAGGCGCCCATTCCACGGCATTCATTTTGGCCCGATCTTCGGGTGTACCGAATTCGGGAAATTGACCAATCCGATTGAAAAACTGCTCTGTATGGAGAAGTGTCATCCGCACCTCATTCCAGTAGGTAGACGATCTATCCCGACGATAAATCATCGCTGCGTCAATACTCGAAAACCTCTTTTCAGAGACTAAATATTGATCCACTTCAGCATTATCGTACCCTGCGAGGTAAACAATCTGTTGTACATCCAAATTAAACGAACTTCCGCCCTTGGCTTGTGCTACGCGGCGGCAATTGTCTGCATCTAGTTCCGCACCCGATAGAAATAGCGTGCTGGCTGATCGGACTTTCTTGCAGAGCTGCTCGTCCCCTAAGCGCTGCGCGACCACATGAAAGCATCTACTCCGTAGCAATGATACTTGGGTCCCTACAGAACTGAATCCGCTTCCGCTTAAGCTATGCGGATGAATCAAATAGCATGGTTTAATGGAATATATCTCGTTGGCAAGAGCCCGGTATTGGTATTCGAGTCCATTAGGTTTCCTTTCCTCGCCGAAGTAGAACTTTTCATCAGCATCACTGAAGAAACCGCATCCACTAACTGACGCAGATAGGATCACTACAAGAGAGAGTCGTAGTAGCATTAAACAAAACTAAGGTCCTCGTGTTCTACAAACCATCACGTCTGGTCCTAATCTGATACATAACAGTGTTTCGTGTGCACGCAAATCGAACAGCTTTGCTTGCATGCAGGACGAACGGCGTCAGTTTGCATGCCAGCCCGCCAACGATGCCGATCTGTGCTCGCCAGTAACCGCCTGATTCCGTTAGGGCGTGCCCTCGGCACCCCTCGGATGGGCTGCGGCCGGACCCTGAGCGCACCGAGTTGATCAACTGATCCATAGAGCTATTCACGCGCACGCAAATGCACTGGCTTGCATGCAAAACGAACCACTCAGCTTCCGTGCCGGCAAAACGGTCCGATTTGCGCACTATACGTATAGAGGTAGGATTAGAGGTAACCTGCCGCAGGTGCGTGAATATGTCAAGAACCGATGCTTCACCAAGCTCGCCCCGGCGCGAGAACGGCGCAGCCCCGCGGGGGGATGACTCGCTCCCGACGGGAAGCAGCGCCCGGAATGCCGGTACGCCCCCTTAGAGACCCCTGGTGTGGGCCCAGTGGGCGAGGGCCCGGGTGAGGCGTCCCGGCAGGTCGCCCGCCACGAGGATGGCCACGTAGCTCAGGGTGTTGCCGGCAAACACCGCCAGAAACGTGCGAGCGCGCTCGGCCAGCGGCTCGCCCTGGGGCATCAGTGCCTTCAGGCGCGCGCGGACCACCAGCCCCTCGATGACCACGGACGACAGCCAGAACACCAGCCAGACGACTACAAGGTCCGGCCAGCCGCCGGCGAAGACCCCGGAGAGCACCACGGCGGCCACCAGCCCGATGGCGGCGGAGGTCAGATTCGCGGGCACCACCAGGTCCGCCGCCCGCCCCGGCGAGACTCCCAGCATCCCCACCACGACCAGGCCCTCGAGGAGCATCACCGGCAGCAGCATCACCCAGGCGATCTCCAGATAGACGCCGGCGAAGCCGATGCCGGTGTTGGCCTGGCCCACCTGGGGGAGGCAGAGCCCCGCCAGGGCCAGCAGAACGCCCGGGGAGACGGCGCCACCCCGGGCGACGGGTCGAGCCTCGTATGCAGCATTTAATGGCTTGATCCGATTCACTTCGCCGCTAACCGTTGGTATAACCCGCAATTCATGTAGGCAACCGTTCTACCTGTCCTACGCTTGCTTGGCAACTCCCAGGAAATGCCCTACTACAATGGCCTAGCTTAGCTTCGCCCGATTCAGTCGGGTTACGCTGCGCTAACCCGACCTACGGCGACTGGGTGTCCAAAAAGTTGGCAAACAGTGTGCTGACCAAACCCGACCCCGAGCACACTGCCGAACAGAGCGCCGGGCAATTGTCCGAGCTGTACAACAGTCTGTGCCCGAGCTCACCGCTCCGCGGCCAACTGCCGATACACCAGCACCCCGCCCCAGACCATCGCGACCAGCATGATCAGGCTGCCGAGCAAGTGGCTCGCCTGGGCGATCTGGTGGTCCATGCGGAGCAGGCCGGTCTCGGTCAGCAGGTACTCCCAGTCGTGGAAGCCATAGGGGGCCGAATGACCGAAGTTGCCGCCGAGCAGCGGCAGCTGGCCGGCACGGGCGTCGTTGATATAGGGCGCGATGTCGAGGAAGTTCTGGCCGAGCCACCACAGGGCCACGGACGCCCCGAACGGGTCGCGGGTCTTGAGCAGCAGCACCAGCATCGCGGTCAGCGGCATCAGGAGCTGTCCGAGGGTGCCGCCGAGGGAGCCGATGAATTGCCCGAAGATACCGAAGAAAACGTGCCCGGCCTCGTGAAAGGGTAGGTTCACCAGGTGCAGAAAGGACTCGCCGGCGGCGTTGCTCGCCACCGACGAGGTGATAAACCAGAGCCCCCAAACCACCAGGACCGCCAACAGCGCCGCCCGCGCCCAGGCGGCCAGCGGGTCCGCCTTGGGTGTCGGCAGCACCAGATTGGCAAGCGGGCCGCGCCCGCTGCCAGCGCTCGTCCGGCTGCGCCGCCGGCCCGCGGGCCGGCGGCCGGCCACCGGCGGGGAGGCCATCCTGTCCGCGACAGCCTCGTCGCCGGGCCGCGGGTGATACTTCCAGTACTTCTCGAAGACAAGGCCGCAGGCGGTGCAGATGGCCTGCCCGTCCTGCTCCGCTGCACCGCACTTGGGACACTCCATAGACCACCTCGCGAAGGATAGAAAATCCAACCGCCTGAGCCGAAGTTTCGGCTGATGGGTACCCCAGGTCAACAGGTGTCATTGGCTCATGAAGCGCCACTGGAAGGCGATTGCGGTGACAGCCGGGCCGATCCGGCAGCTTGGTGATGAAAAATGCGGCATAAGGCCACATCATGAGCCGGGCATCTTCAGCCTCAGGACGAGCGGGTCCGTCCCAGCACTAAGATACGCGATGCGTAACCTACCGGGCTACCGGGCTAAGCGGGTCGCCCACGCAGCGAATCGGTTGCTCGTCTTGTCAAATGCTATTGCCGCTAAAAATGAGGTACGCCCCATGGCACTCGCCGAGAAGCTTGAAAATAAGCGCTTCGCGCCCCAATTTATTGACAACAAAAGATATAATAACAATCATTAGCCTATAATAATCATTATCGATTCTTGCATGCGCATCTAAGCACCTAATTCATCAAGCAACACAGAGCAAGCCCGGTTGATCCTTCTGGCAAGCAACATTGGCGGGCAATGTTGACCTGGTAACAAATAGGCTTAAGGCATTCATGACTGGAGCGGTTGATGCACCACGATAACCTAAAACACTGGCAACACTCGCATGCTTTCGGCCAGGACCGGCAACGGCCGGGTGAGCGGCGCACGCTCCTTGTGATTGCCATCACCGCGACCATGATGGTCGTGGAAATCACCACGGGCATTCTCTTCGGCTCGATGGCGTTGCTGGCGGACGGCCTGCACATGGCTTCCCATGCCGCCGCGCTTGCCATCAGTGCCTTTGCCTATGTGTACGCCCGGCGCCATGCCCACGACCCCGCCTTCAGTTTCGGCACGGGCAAGGTCAATGCCCTCGGCGGTTTCACGAGTGCGGTGCTGCTGGCGGTGTTTGCCCTCATGATGATCTGGGAAAGCGTGTCCCGGTTCATTGAACCGGTCACAATCGCGTTCGATCAGGCAATCTTGGTCGCCTTTGTCGGCTTGCTGGTCAATGGGGCTTCAGTATTGATTCTGGGCCACTCGCACGAGCCTGCCGGCGAACCCAACCACGAGCATCATCACGAGCATGATCAAAACCTGCGAGCCGCGTATTTTCATGTCTTGGCAGACAGCCTCACCTCGTTATTAGCCATCGTGGCCCTGCTGATTGCCAAGTACGCCGGGCTGCTCTGGATGGATCCCCTGATGGGTATCGTCGGCGCCGTCCTGGTCAGTCGCTGGTCATGGGGGTTGTTGCGCAATACCAGCGCGGTCCTGCTCGACAAACAAGGGCCCGCTCCACTCCAGGAGGCGATCAAACAACCGCTGATCGACCGAGGTGATCAGG
Organism: uncultured Ectothiorhodospiraceae bacterium; assembly: GCA_964345605.1. GTDB lineage: Bacteria > Pseudomonadota > Gammaproteobacteria > CAYFSA01 > CAYFSA01 > CAYFSA01. Next base: position 1,138 of record CAYFSA010000164.1, on the reverse strand, counting down.
TGGCCGATCTGCACCTTTGGTCTATCGGTCCGGGCCTCTATGGCGTCATCGTAACGGTGGTCAGCGATGAGCCACAGCCGCCCGAATTCTATAAACAGCTGCTGCCCGATGAGCTCGGCTTAGTGCATATCACTGTAGAAACTCACCGCTGCCCCCAGCAGGCGGATGCCGAGCCGCAGGCGGCGCTGCAGGTGGCCTGATAGGGCACCGGACAGCGCTTAGCCTGCTTAAATAGTGTGCCGATCAAGCCAGCCAAGCATTCAAGCAGCCGAGTGCAAAGCGGTAATCTGCAGACCCAGGCCGACCGGCCGCTCATCGACCGCGGCCTCGACACGGAAATAGCGCCGCAAATGGGTTTGGGTGAGCACTTGGCGAGGTGGACCATCCGCTTGAATCCGCTGTTCGGCCAGCAACAACAGCCGGTCGCAATAGCGTGCCGCCAGATTCAGGTCATGGATGGCCGCGATCACCAGGCGTCCTGCCTGGGCCAGCTCCCGGGCCAGCGTCAGAACCTCGAGTTGATGGCATAAATCCAGATTCGCGGTCACTTCGTCGAGCAGGACGATGGGGGTTTCTTGGGCAATGGCGCGGGCGATGAGAACACGCTGCCGCTCGCCGCCGGAGAGGGTCGCCACGCTACGCCGGGCAAGCTCGCCGATCGCGGTCTGCTCCATGGCCTGTCGGACCTGGGCCAGATCATGGCTACCAGCGACCTGAAAGCGGCCCAGATGCGGATTGCGGCCCATGGCGACGATATCTTCGACGCTGAAGGCAAAGCCGATGTGGGTATCCTGGGGCACCAGACTTATCAAGCGGGCCAGCTCACGGCGTTTGAACGCCCGCAGGCAGCGGCCCTGCAGCCGGATGCTGCCGGCGGTCGGCGTCAGCAAGCCCATCAGCAGCTTGAGCAGGGTGGTCTTGCCGGCCCCATTGGGGCCGACCAGCCCAACCATGCCACCGGGGGCCAAATCCAGATCCACGTTCTCGAGAATCCGGTGGCTATCGAAGTCCATCGCCAGACCGCGCAGGCGGATCAGGGCCGACGCATCAGGCCCGGCACGAGTTCGTTGTAGGTGTGGCAATAACAAGACACAGACTCCGTATAGGCTTGAGAATCAAGTCGCTACAGCGTCTGCCG
>CAYFSA010000163.1:0-6055 GCA_964345605.1 uncultured Ectothiorhodospiraceae bacterium | reverse complement strand
AATATTGGTTCTGTTCAGGGGGCGGTGGACGCCATTAAACTCGTTGATGTGGCGCTTTCATTTGTCGATGACCAGCGTGCAGGCGTCGGTGCGGTCCAGAACCGGCTGGAATCCACGATCAATAGCTTGTCGAATTCTTCGACGAACACCTCGGCCGCCCGGTCGCGGATTCGGGATGCGGACTTCGCCGCGGAATCGGCCAAGCTGTCCAAATCCCAGGTGCTGCAGCAGGCAGGCTCAGCCATGCTGGCGCAGGCCAATGCCTCCGGGCAGCAGGTACTGTCTTTGCTTCAGTAATGAAGCGCTTCTCGTTCCAGGGGGCCAGCTTTGACCCCCTGGTGCTCTCCTACAGGGAGATAAGACACCATGTATCATGACATGTCAGCGCTCAGTGGTGTCGAGCTGATGGCAGTACCGCGACCGCTGCCAGGGAAGGAGGCCGCTTTGCCGGAAGGGGAACAAACCAGCGTCGAGAAAGCAGCAGAGCAAATGCCGGCCCTGCCGCAATCAGGCGGGGTGAATGAAAAGGGGCGTCAGGCAGAGCATGAAGAACAGGCCCTGGCGCAGCTTGTCGGCGAGATCAATGAACAGGCACAAGTCGTGCGACGGCAACTGGAGTTTACGGTGGACGAAGTAACCAACCGGACCATCATCCGCGTCAAAAATGCCGAGACCGGGGAAATGATTCGGGAAATCCCGCCGGAAGAGCTGAATCATATTGCCAGAAGTCTCAGGGAAAACAGCTCGAATGTCTTGTTTAACGGGCAAGTCTGATAAATCGGTTGCCCAGCGGTGTTAGCCGCGGTTAGCCAATCCGAACGGAGGCCTTCTGATGACAGCGATTACCTCGACGGGTATCGGTTCAGGTGTGGATGTCGAATCCATTGTGAAGGCATTGGTCGAAGCCGAGCGGGCCCCGACGGAAAATCGGCTCAATTCGCGGGAAGCGGAAACAACCGTTACGCTAACGTCGCTGGGTACGCTGCAGGGGGCCTTGTCCAAAGTGCAGGATGCGGCAGCGCCGTTATCGAGGGAAAGCACCTTTAACCGCTATGTCGCACAATCCAGCGATGAAACCGCCTTTACCGCGACCGCGCTGGGCGTGACCGGCGCGAGCCGCCATGAGATTAAAGTGAATCAGCTCGCGGAAACCCAGCGACTGGCAACGGGAGACTTTACCAATGCGCAAGCCGAGGTCGGCACGGGCACACTGAGCATCGGCACGGAAAAGGGCGGTTTTAGTGTTGCCATCGATGAGACGAATAACACCCTGATAGGGATTCGTGATGCCATTAACCAGGCCAGCAACAATGATAGCGCTGTCGCGAGTATCGTCAATAGCGACAGTGGGAGCAAGCTGATCTTGCAGGCCCAGGGGGCAGGGACGGCGAACGAGCTGAATATCACGGTATCCGGGGATGGCGATGGGGTCGATGACGATGGGAATGGCCTGTCACGGCTCACATTTGACGATACGACGCAGCAGCTTACCGAAATCGCCGCGGCAAAGGATGCCATTGTGGAAATCGACGGGCAAACGGTCACGGCTTCGAGCAATCGGCTGGAAAATGCCATCGAAGGGGTGACCATCGACCTGCTCGATGCCGATACCAGCGAGACCTATACGCTCGAGGTGTCGCGCGATAAAACCGGGGTCGAAGAAGCGGTGTCCGGTTTTGTCGATGCCTTTAATGAATCGCTTGCGACCATTAACAAGCTCTCTTCTGCCGGCACCAATGAAGAGGGCGAGGAAAGCGAGGCAGGTGGCGCCTTACAGGGTGATTTCATGCTGCGCAGCGCCATGAATCAGGTTCGGCGTATCATGGGAGATTCGGTTGCCGCTGCGAGCGAGGGATTCCAGACGCTGTCGTCGATCGGCGTCGAGGTGCAGCGTGATGGGACCTTGAAGCTCGATTCCTTTCAGTTGAGTAACGCCATCGACAGCGGCGCGGATTTGCAGGCTTTGTTTGCCAGCGAATCAGGGATCGCTTCCCGGCTCAATGAGGTGGTTGGCAATTATGCAGGTTTCGGGGGACTGATCGATGATCGTGAGGATAGCCTGCAGGCTGACCTTAAGACAATCGATAAAGATCGTGACCAATTGGATGATCGAATCGAAAGCTTCGAGCAGCGCACGTATGCGCAATTTAACTCAATGGACCGGATTATCGGCGAAATGACATCGACGCAGAACTATTTGAAACAAACACTGGATAACCTGCCTGGCTATGGCGGCGGGTCATAAAAAAAGCGTTTAATTGCAGCGAGGTTGATGATTATGTATGGCAGCGCAGCGCGTGGCGTTAACTGTTATGCCAAAGTTGGCGTTCAGTCGGCCCTGGAGGATGCGTCTCCGCATCGTTTGATTCAGATGCTCTTAGATGGCACGCTCGCGCGGATTGCCGCCGCCAAAGGGGCGGTCGAGCGGCAGGATATCCCCGAGAAAGGGCGGCTGATTGGGAAATGCATGGACCTTGTGATAGGCTTGCGCAATTGCCTGGATCTGGACAATGGCGGCGAGCTGGCAGAGAGTTTGGATGCCCTGTACGAGTATATGCTGGGCCGTCTGCTCGAAGCCAATCGGCTCAATGATGCGGGCATTCTGCAGGAGGTTGCCGATTTGCTCAACGAAATCAAAGAAGGCTGGGACGGCATCGCCCCCGGAGCCCAGCTCAATTAAGCGCGCATGTTCAATGGCCAGAGTATCCTTATTACCGGCGGAACGGGGTCGTTTGGCCAGGGTTTTGTCAGGACAGTACTGGCGCGCTATACGCCGCGCCGCCTGATCGTCTTTTCCCGGGACGAACTCAAGCAATCCGAAATGGACGCGGCGCTGTCCCATCCGGCGCTGCGTTTCTTTATCGGCGATGTGCGCGATGCCAAGCGTTTGTGCCATGCCATGCGCGATGTCGATTATGTCGTGCATGCGGCCGCTTTAAAGCAAGTGCCGGCCGCCGAATACAACCCCATGGAATGCATCAAGACCAATGTCTATGGGGCCGAGAATGTCATTCATGCCGCCATCGAGAATGCCGTCAAAAAGGTCATCGCGCTCTCGACGGACAAGGCCGCCAATCCCATCAATCTCTACGGTACCTCCAAGCTCGCCTCCGATAAGCTGTTCATTGCCGGCAATAATATCGCCGGCGGCCGGCCGACCCGCTTCGCCGTGGTGCGCTATGGCAATGTGGTCGGCTCGCGCGGCTCGGTCGTGCCGGTGTTCCGCGATTTATTGGCTCGGGGCGAGCACACTCTGCCCATTACCGACCGGCGCATGACCCGCTTCTGGATCACGCTGCAGCAGGGGATTGATTTCGTGCTCGAGGCGTTTCAACGGGGCAAGGGCGGGGAAATCTTTGTGCCCAAGATTCCCTCGGCCCGGATTGTCGATATCGCCGCGGCCATGGCGCCGGATAGCCCATTGCAGATGGTCGGCAAACGCCCGGGGGAGAAACTGCACGAGGTCATGTGTCCCGCCGAGATGTCCAATCAAGTGATTGAATTTGAGGATTATTATACCATTCGGCCGGCGATCAAGTTTTTCGACGGCAAGGTGGACTATTACCGCGATGCGAATGGCGAAACAGGCCGGCCCGTCGCTGATGGGTTTGAATATGAATCGGGGACGAACCCGCGTTTTCTCTCGATTCCCGAGCTCGAGCGGCTGCTTGCGCCCTGGATTTCGGGGGTGAGCTCGCATTCAGCTTAGCAGCGTAGCGGAGGTCTGCGCCATTGCTGCGCTATACCCAACATACCCTTGATGCCGAGGACGAGGCAGCCGTCCTGCGCGTGTTGCGCTCGGCACATTTAACGCAGGGCCCTGAGGTCGAGGCCTTCGAGCAGGCCATGGCGGCTTATACGGGGGCACGGTATGCCGTAGCGGTGAGCAGCGGCACGGCGGCATTGCATTTGGCGGTGTTGGCGCTGGAACTGCCGTCGGGCAGCAGTGGGATCACCTCGGCCAATACCTTCGTCGCCACTGCCAATGCGTTGATTTATGCGGGCTTGACGCCTCGCTTGGTCGATATTGATCCGCAGACTTATACCTTGGCACCGACGGCGTTGCAGACGGCAATAGCGGCACAGGCGGCCGGCGTGATTTTGCCGGTGCATTTTGCCGGCCAGCCGGCCTATATGGCCGAGCTCGCTGCGATAGCCCGCTCGGTTGGTGCGGCCATCATCGAAGATGCTGCCCATGCCCTCGGCGCCCGGTATGCCGCGGGGCAGCGGGTCGGCAGCTGCGCCTATGCCGATATGACCGTTTTTTCCCTGCATCCGGCCAAGAACATGACCAGTGCTGAAGGGGGAATCATCACTACTAATGATGCCGCCCTCTATCAGCGATTGCAGCGATTGCGAACGCACGGCATCGAAAAAGACCCTGCTCAGTGCGCTGATTATCCCGGCCCGTGGCACTATGAAATGCAGATGCTGGGCTTCAATTATCGGCTTTCCGATCTGCATGCCGCGCTTGGCCGAAGTCAATTGAATAAGCTCGATCGTTTCGTTGCTCGTCGGCGGGAGCTCGTGGCGCGATATAATGCGGCATTCGCCGAGCTGCCCTGGCTGACAACCCCCTATGAAGTGCCGGATGTCTATAGCGCCTGGCATCTGTATATTGTGCAGATCGATTGGGCGATGGTCGGTGTGGACCGGAAAGCGGCAATGAAGCGCCTGCGCCAGGCTGGAATCGGCACGCAAGTGTTATATATCCCTGTGCACTGGCATCCTTATTACCGTGCGCAGTATGGTGAGGCAAGGGATGATTGTCCGCAGGCCGAAATGTATTACAATTATGCACTGGCATTGCCCTTGCATCCGGGATTGAGCGAAGCCGAGCAGGCGCATGTGTGTGATCAGGTCAAGGCGTTAGCAGACAGGCGAGGCATTGAGGTATGACTGGGCTCTATCATGCCGATTATTATGGCTGGACTCAGGAGCAGGCGGCTTTACTCAAAAGCGGCCAGCTGCAGGCGCTTGATCGTGATCATTTGGCTGAGGAAATCGAGGCCATGGGCAAAAGCCAGCAGCGCGAGCTCGAAAGCCGTTTGAAAATCTTATTCATGCATTTGCTCAAATGGCAATATCAACCGGCCTATCGGGGTAATAGCTGGCGCTATAGCATTGAAGAGCAGCGCAGCGAGTTGGCCGACCATCTTGCTGACAACCCTAGTCTGCGCGCCAGATTACCCGAAGCGCTCGAGCGTGCTTATCGCTATGCGCGGTTAGCGGCCGCGAAAGAAACGGGACTGGTCAAAGACCAGTTTCCCCAAACGCGTCCCTGGTCATTCGAACAAGCCATGGATAACGACTACTGGCCGGATTGATGGTGATTAGTATTATGTTCGTCGCTGGCGTCTTTGTGGCCCAGTCATTTATTCCCTGGCCTGTGGCTGGATGACAAAGCGCTGCTGCGGGGCGATATGCAGCAAGTGCTCGGTGGTTTGCAGCAAGGTTTACGTTCGACTGACCCTGCGCGTTTTGTGAAAACGCTCAGTACGCGATCGAAACAAGTGCAGGAGTAACATGAAAGCTTGGTACACGGTCTACACTAAGCCGCGGCAAGAATCCCTGGCCGAAGCCAATCTGCAGCGCCAAGGCTTCGAGATCTATCTGCCGCGCCTCAGTGAGCCCTGCCGGCAACGGGGCAAATGGACGCGGCGCACCATGCCTCTGTTCGCACGGTATCTGTTTGTGTATGCCGATTTAACCTGCGAGGACGTCGCGCCGATTCGCTCGACCACAGGCGCGGTGGGCATGGTCCGCTTCGGTGGTCAAAACATCCCTGTTCCCGCGTTTCTGGTCGAGGCACTCCGGGCTCAGGAAGATCCTGACTCCGGCATAATCTGTGCCCCTGACCGGGAATGGCAGCCGGGGAAAAAGCTGCGCTTCGTCGATGGGCCATTTGCCGGTCTGGAAGCGATCTTCCAGGCTAAATCCGGCACCGAACGCGCCGTTGTGCTTTTGGAAATCTTAGGCCAGAGCCGAACACTCAACGTGCCTAAGCAAAACCTGGTTGAAGCCTATGCGGTTTAGGTGTGTTTTAGCAGGCATT
>CAYFSA010000162.1:0-6147 GCA_964345605.1 uncultured Ectothiorhodospiraceae bacterium | reverse complement strand
AAGCAGCGCTGCTTAGTCAGGGTGAACAACGCTTCATGCGGTAAGGCGCTGCCCCCCCAGACTTCCCAGCCATCGAGCCGAAAGCATTCGGCAACCATTGCCAAGCCCAGGCCGTGCCGGTCACCGGGAAGCGAGGCAAGCAAAATTCTGCGGCCATGGTCCGGTACTGAGGGCGGCTGGTGCCAGCAAGCGCCCAGGCGGTAAATCAGCTGATGCAGCAGACAGGCGCCAAAATTGGTTTGGGCAAAGCTACAGCGATCCTGCTGCCAGTATTCGCCTAGGCCGCGTGCCACAGGCGCGAATAAACCAAGATAAAGCGAAACAGGCGAAACACCCTGGTTGTACAGGCGTTGGATCAGCCCATTGGCAGCGGGTTCATCGTAGGCTAAAACAGCGTTCAACAGGGCTTGTATATGCCTGGTATCAAGGCCACAATGGCGCGCACTATGAGCCGGGGCCGTGTGATGGGCTAGCATTAGCCTTGGAATTACAGCATCGCTGATCATGCCCGTAATATCTGCTGACTGGGCGGCGGCCGTGAGCGCAGCGGGCGAGCCCGGCTGGCTTGCCAAATCCAAGGTCGTGCCCGGCATGTGGCCGAGTTGCGGCCACATACAGCTGTTGCTCGAATCTTGCTCGGGCTGGGTTAGCCTGACTCGCTGTTGAGAACCATGCTGAGAGCCAAACATGCTTATCCTCATATCCCGGCTGGGCCCGCGGGTGTCCCGCAGACGCGGTTGCGGCGCAGACGCGGTTGCGGTGCGGCACCATGCGATTTTTGGCGACGACGGGAGGGGGGTTGGGTGGCCCTGCAATTGCGGATGTTTTTAAGGCTACTCGCTAGGCCGGAATGTTATGCGACTAGCAATTTCCTCCCACCCCATCTACGCTTGAAACATTGTCGTTTAATTCGAGCTACTCCACATATTCGTAGTGGGCGGCCAGATTGTCAAGTTAAACTTACGTCTAGTGTTGTTGACACTCACGCGAATGAAGTCTAAATTCAGTTAAATTTCGTTCGTCAGGGCTTGCGAGAGAGCGTTACATGGCAGCATCACCGAAGCGGTCACAGCCGCTGTATACCCCCGCTGAACGCCGTCGGCGCGATAACACGGTTTGGACTCTGGTGCAGGGTATCCTGGCGCCAGTGCAGTTTTTGGTGTTTCTGGTCAGCCTGGTGCTGGTGCTGCGCTTTCTGGCGACTGGCTTGGGCGAGACGGCGGCGGTCGTGTCGATCGTGCTCAAGACCCTGGTGTTGTATACCATCATGATCACGGGCTCGATCTGGGAGAAGCAAGTCTTCGGCCGGTATTTGTTCGCGCCGGCGTTTTTCTGGGAAGACGTGTTCAGTATGCTCGTGCTGGCCCTGCATACGGCCTATCTGCTGGCCCTGGGCTTCAATTGGGGCAGTTCGGCGGTGCAGATGTACATCGCCCTGGCTGCCTATGCCGCTTATGTCATCAACGCGGCGCAGTTCGTGCTAAAGCTGCGTGCGGCACGCCTGAGCGAGGCCCGCGAGCAGCAGCCGGTCGCCGGGGTAGCTGAATGACGGCAGAGGTTACGGCAGGCGCTGCACAGCCGCCGTGCGAGGTGCTGCACGAGCGGGGGCCGCAGGCGGCGTTTTGCGGCCTGACCAGCGTGGTCTGGCTGCATCGCAAGATTCAGGATGCCTTTTTTCTCGTGGTGGGCTCGCGTACCTGCGCGCATTTGCTGCAGTCAGCTGCCGGCGTGATGATTTTCGCTGAGCCGCGCTTTGCCACGGCCATCCTGGAAGAGCGCGATCTGGCAGGGCTCGCCGATTGCAATGAAGAGCTCGATCGGGTGGTGGATCAACTCCTGGCGCGGCGGCCGGATGTCAAGAACATCTTTCTGGTGGCGTCCTGTCCTTCCGAGGTGATCAAGCTCGACTTGGACAAAGCCGCCGAGCGCCTGGCGACAGCGCATCGCGGCCGGGCTCGGGTGTTCAGCTACTCCGGCAGCGGCCTCGATACGACCTTCACCCAGGGCGAGGATCGCTGTCTGCAAGCGCTAGTCAGGGAGCTGCCCGCCGCACAGCAGGAACAGCGCTCGCTGCTGGTCGTCGGTACCCTGGCGGATGTGGTCGAGGATCAGTTCGCGCGCCTGTTCGCGGAGCTGGGGATCGGCCCGGTGCATTTCCTGCCGCCGCGCCAGGGTGCCGAGCTGCCGCCGCTCGGGCGCGAGACGCTGGCGATTATGGCGCAGCCCTTTCTGGGCGAGACCGCGCGGGCGCTGGCAGGGCGCGGGGTGACTACGCTGCAGGCGCTGTATCCCTTCGGCGTCGAGGGTACGACCGCCTGGCTGCGGGCCATTGCCGACGCCTGGGGGATCAGCCAGAGTGCCTTCGAGGCGGCTGTCGCGCCGCGCGCCGAGCGGGCCCGCCGGGCCTTGGCACCGCATCGGCAGGCCCTATCGGGCAAGCGTATTAGTCTGTTCCCGGATTCATTACTGGAGGTGCCGCTGGCGCGGTTTCTGGGTGAGGAATGCGGCATGCACCTGGTCGAAGTGGGAGTGCCGTATCTGGATCAGCAATTGCTCGCGGCCGAGCTGCCGCGGCTGCCGGCCGATGCTCGCCTGTGTGAGGGCCAGGATGTCGACCGCCAGCTCGAGCGCCTGCGTGCCGACCGCCCCGATCTGACGGTGTGCGGGCTGGGACTGGCCAATCCCCTGGAGGCCGAGGGTCTGCGCACGAAATGGTCGATCGAGCTGGTCTTCACGCCCATCCATGGTTTCGAGCAGGTTGCCGATCTGGCGGAGCTGTTCACGCGGCCATTGGCACGGCAACAGCGACTGGTGGTGTAGGCGATGCAGTTAACTGTCTGGACATACGAAGGCCCGCCGCATATCGGCGCGATCCGCATCGCGACCTCGCTGCGCGATGTGCATTGCGTGCTGCACGCGCCGCTGGGCGATTCCTACGCCGATCTGCTGTTTACCATGATCGCCCGCGACGCGCAGCGGCCGGCTGTGACCTACACCAGTTTTCAGGCCCGCGATCTGGGCGCCGATACGGCCGAGCTGGTCAGGCGCACGGTGCTGGACGTGCAGACGCGTTTCCAGCCCAAGGCCCTGCTGGTAGCCGAGTCCTGTACCGCGGAGCTGCTGCAGAACCAGGCGGGGGCCCTGGCCCAGGGGCTGGATTTGAGCGTGCCGGTCATTCCTCTGGAGCTGTCCGCCTATTCCAAGAAAGAGAACTGGGGTGCGAGCGAGACCTTCTATCGGCTGGTGCGTGGTCTGCTGCTGGCCAAACAGCCAGCGCCGCTGACTGAACGCCCGCCGCGGCCTGCCGACCGGCGACCGCGGGTCAATCTGCTCGGGCCGACTGCCTTGGGCTTTCGCTGCCGTGACGATGTGGTCGAAGTCGAGCGGCTGTTGGCCAAGCTGGGCGTCGACGTCCATGTGACTGCGCCGGCCGGGGCGAGTGTCATTGACCTGCTGACCCTGCCCGAGGCCGACGCCAACGTCTGTCTGTATCCGGAAATTGCGCAAAGCACCTGCAGCTGGCTGGAGAAGCATTTCAAGCAGCCGGCGATACGCACGGTGCCGCTCGGTATCGGCGCGACCCGGGACTTCGTGCGCGAGCTTGCTGGGGTGCTCGGCCTGACGGTGGATGAGCCCGCACTGTTCGCCGACGCCACAGTCCGCCTGCCCTGGTATTCGCGCTCAGTCGACTCGACCTATTTGACCGGTAAGCGGGTCTTTATCTTCGGTGATGGGACGCATGCCCTGGCCGCGGCCCGGATCGCCCGCGAGGAAATGGGCTTTGACGTGGTCGGCCTTGGCACTTACAGCCGCGAGCTGGCGCGGGAGGTGCGGGCTGCTGCCACCGAGCTGGAGCTCGACGCCCTGATTACCGACGATTACCTGGAGGTGGAGGCTAAGGTCAGTGAAGCCCAGCCGGAGCTGGTCCTTGGCACGCAAATGGAGCGCCATGTCGCCAAGCGCCTGGGGGTGCCCTGCGCGGTCATTTCCGCGCCGGCCCATGTGCAGGATTTCCCCGCCCGGTACGCGCCACAAATGGGCCTGGAAGGGGCGAACGTGATTTTCGATACCTGGGTGCATCCCCTCATGATGGGGCTGGAAGAGCACCTGTTGACCATGTTCCGCGGCGATTTCGAATTCCATGACGAGGCGGCGCCCTCACATTTGGGTTCCGCCAAACAAACGCAAACGCATCAAGCCACTAAAAGTACTGCGACAACCACGCCGGCGGCGCGTACCGCCGAGGAATTGGAATGGCTACCGGAAGCCGAACAGGAGTTGCGTAAAATTCCCTTTTTCGTTCGTGGCAAGGCGCGGCGTAACACCGAGCGCTACGCCCTGGAACGCAAAGTCACAAAGATCACCGTCGAGACATTATATGATGCCAAAGCACATTTCGGCCGTTGATTCGGTACCCATGCGGGTTGTGTTCATTACCCTGGATAACCATCTGGTCAGCACTATGGAACGGGTTCGGGCGACCCTGCGTAAAGAGCTGCCCAGCCTGAAAGTCAGCATGCATGCCGCGACCGACTGGGCGGATGATCCCGCGGCACTGGAGCAGTGCCAGCAGGATGTGGCCGAAGCCGACATCATTGTCAATACCATGCTGGTTATGGAAGAGCATATCAAACCGATCCTGCCTGTGCTGCAGGAGCGCCGCGACGACTGCGACGCCATGGTGTCCTGTATGTCGGCCGGCGAGGTGATGAAGCTCACCCGCATGGGGCGGTTCCGCATGGATGGCACCAAGGGCGGGCCGATGGCCTTTTTGAAACGCCTGCGGGGCAATAAGGACGACAGCAAGAAGCACAAGAGTGCCGGCGCCGAGCAGGCCGCCATGCTGCGGCGTATCCCGCAGATTCTGCGCTTCATTCCGGGGACCGCCCAGGATGTGCGGGCCTATTTCCTGACCCTGCAATACTGGCTGGCCGGCTCCGACGAGAACATGGCCAATCTGGTGCGCTTTTTGGTCGATCGTTATGCGGCCGGGCCGCGCGAGAGCCTGCGCGGTTCGCTGAAGGTGCAGCCGCCGATCGAATATCCCGAGGTCGGCGTCTACTACCCGGATTTGCAGCAGCGGGTTACCGATCAGCTGGCCCATTTGCCGGTCCGCGGTGAGCGCCCCAAGGTCGGTTTGTTGCTGATGCGCTCGTATGTCCTGGCCGGCAACAGCACCCATTATGATGCCGTCATCCGCGCTCTCGAGGCGCGCGGCATGGATGTTGTGCCGGCGTTCGCCAGCGGGCTGGATGCCCGCCCCGCGGTCGAGCGCTTTTTTCTCGCCAATGGCGGGCCGATTGTCGATGCCGTGGTATCGCTGACCGGCTTTTCCCTAGTCGGCGGGCCGGCCTACAACGATGCCAAGGCTGCCGAGGCCCTGCTAAGTGAGCTCGACGTGCCCTATCTCGCCGCCCATGCGGTGGAATTCCAGACCCTGGATCAATGGCAGCAGTCGGACCGCGGTTTGCTGCCGGTTGAGGCCACCATGATGGTCGCCATTCCGGAATTGGATGGGGCGACCGGGCCGATCCTGTTCGGCGGTCGCTCGGAGTCGGCGACCGGCGAGCGCGCCCGCGACATGCAGGCTCACTCGGAGCGGGTGGAAACCCTGGCGTCGCGGGTCGAGAAGCTGGTCGCGCTGCGCTATACCGCGCGGGCCGAGCGCAAGGTCGCCATGGTGCTGTTCAATTTCCCGCCGAATGCCGGTAATACGGGCACAGCGGCGCATCTGTCAGTGTTCAATTCCCTGTATAACACCCTGATCACGCTGCGCGATGCCGGCTATACCGTCGAGGTCCCGGCCAGTGTCGACGAACTGCGCGAGCGCATCGTCAATGGCAATGCCACCCGCTATGGCGCCCATGCCAATGTGCATGCCCGTGTTCCGGTCGACGATCATGTGCGCCGCGAGCGCTGGCTCAAGGATATCGAGAAGCAGTGGGGCCCGGCGCCGGCCAGGCAGCAGACCGATGGCTCGACCTTGTTCGTGCTGGGCGAGCAGTTCGGCAATGTGTTCGTCGGCATTCAGCCGGCCTTTGGTTACGAAGGCGATCCCATGCGCCTGCTGTTCGAGCAGGGTTTCTCGCCGACCCATGCCTTTGCCACTTTCTATCGCTATATCCGCGAGGACTTCGGCGCCCATGC
>CAYFSA010000161.1:0-6164 GCA_964345605.1 uncultured Ectothiorhodospiraceae bacterium | reverse complement strand
TACAGGCGCCCTTCCGGGCAGCGCATGAGCTTAACTTAATGGCAGTGAGCCAGAGGGTGCGAAAACTGATGAAATGATTCATATCGGCCACTTAATGCTATCATCATGGCAACAACAATAAGGAGTCGAACCTTGGATATGCAACGTGTCAGTCGCCATCTCGGCCGATGGTGTCTGCTATTGTTGGTCCCCTTGTGGCTCGCCGCTAGCCAGGCCACCGAATCCCGGCTAGCCGTGGTGTTGGATATCGATGGCGCCATCGGCCCGGCGACCAAAGACTATATTGCCCGGGGGCTGGGACAGGCTCAAGATCGCGGTGCTGAGCTGGTCATTCTTCGTATGGACACCCCAGGCGGGCTGGACTCCTCCATGCGCGATATCATCAAGGCTATCATGGCCTCGCCTGTGCCCGTGGTCAGCTATGTCGCGCCCGGGGGCGCGCGGGCCGCTAGCGCCGGCACCTATATTCTCTATGCCAGCCATGTTGCCGCCATGGCGCCGGCCACCAACCTCGGGGCCGCCACCCCGGTTGCCATTGGCGGCTTGCCCGGCATGCCGAGCGAACCGGAGGGCGAGGAGCCTGCCGGGTCCGGGGAGCCACCGGACGATGGCGAGACAACCGGCGAGGCCGAACCCGCCAGCGACGGTAAAACCGCCATGGAGCGCAAGCGAATCAACGATGCCGCCGCCTATATTCGAGGCCTGGCCGAGCGCTACGATCGCAATGCCGACTGGGCGGAACGAGCAGTGCGCGAGGCGGTCAGCCTCTCGGCCCGCAAAGCGCTGGATAAGAATGTGATCGAAGTTGTTGCCGGTGATCTCGGCGATTTGCTGGAGCAAATCAACGGCCGCAGCGTCTCTTTGAGCAGCGGCGAGCGCACCTTGGACACCACTGGACTGACGGTCGAGCGCATTCAGCCGGATTGGCGAACCAAGCTGTTGGCGGTCCTCACCGATCCCAATGTGGCGTACATCCTCATGCTGATCGGCATTTACGGGCTGATATTCGAGCTCGCCAATCCCGGCGCGGTGGTGCCCGGTGTGATCGGCGGCATTGCCCTGCTGCTGGCGCTGTACGCTTTTCAAGTGCTGCCCATCAACTACGCCGGTTTGGGTCTGATCCTGTTAGGCGTCGCCTTTATGGTGGCCGAAGCCTTCGCCCCCAGCTTCGGCATTCTCGGACTCGGGGGTATTGTCGCCTTCGTGGTTGGCTCGATCGTCCTGGTCGATGAGGACAGCATCGGCATTTCCATGCCGCTGATCGGCACGACCGCCTTGCTAACCGCACTGTTTTTCATCTGGGTTATCGGCAAATTTATCGGCCTGCGCCGCCGCCAACCGGTCACCGGGGTCGAGCAATTGACCGGCAGCGTCGGTCATGGCCTGGAAGACTTTACCGGCCAGGGCCGCGTCTGGATCCATAGTGAAGCCTGGAATGCTGTCTCCACGCAGCCGGTCCGCGCAGCGCAGCCGGTCCGGGTGCTCGCCGTCGATGGTTTAACGTTGCAAATTGAACCCCTGTCAGAGGAAACGCCATGATCGCCGGATATGCCTTACTGTTTCTCATCCCCCTGATTGTCGCCATTCTCGTCTCAATTTTCCGCATTCTGCCGGAATATGAGCGGGCCGTGGTGTTCTTCCTGGGCCGTTTTCAAGCGGTCAAAGGGCCTGGATTGATCATTATCATCCCGTTCATCCAGCAGATCGTGCGGATCGATCTGCGGGTGATCACCATGGATGTGCCGGAACAGGATGTCATCTCGCAGGACAACGTCACCGTGCGGGTCAATGCCGTGCTGTATTTCCGGGTCATCGATCCAGAGCGGGCCGTGATCCAGGTCGAGAACTATTACCTGGCGACCAGTCAGCTGGCCCAGACGACCCTGCGCGCGGTGCTCGGCAAACATGATCTGGACGAAATGCTGAGCGGGCGGGACAAACTCAATGCCGATATTCAGCGCATTCTAGACGAGGCCACCGATGCCTGGGGCATCAAGGTCACCAATGTGGAGATCAAGCATGTCGATCTGGACGAATCTATGATCCGGGCTATCGCCCGCCAGGCCGAAGCCGAACGCGAGCGGCGCGCCAAGGTCATCCATGCCGAAGGGGAATATCAAGCTTCGGAGAAACTGGTGCAGGCGGCGGGCGTTATCGCCAGTCAGCCCTCGGCCCTGCAGTTGCGCTATTTGCAGACTCTGGCGGATATTTCCAATGAACGGGCTTCGACAGTCTTTTTCCCGCTGCCGATGGAGCTAATGCAGGCCTTCACGGAGCGTGTTACGCAGCCTAAAAGCGATAGCAATTGAGGTATCCGGCTGTAGGGGCCACCGGCCGGTGGCCCCTACAGGGAACCTTGGCGCCCGCGAGCCCACAAATTTCACATCATTCCTAACAGCCGACCCGGTAAAGCCCATGAATCAATCCCTCTTGCAATGCCAGCCCGGCATATTCTTCGTTTTGGTCTTATTAGGCCTGTTCGGCCTAGCCAACGCCGCTGAACCTGATGCTGCCCTGCGCGCCAAACTCAAGGAATTACTGCCGGAGCGCACCCCCGACGCCATCAATGAAACACCTATGGCCGGTGTCTATGAGGTCACCTACGGCAGCGATATTCTGTATTTCAGTGAAAACGGCCGGTTCCTGCTCAAGGGCGAGCTCATCGACCTGAAGGAACGGGTCAACTTGACCGAGCAATCACGCGGTGACATCCGCCAGCAATTAGCGGCCGGCATCAATGCCGACGACGCCGTGGTCTTCGGTCCTGATGACGCCAAGCACAAGATCAGCGTTTTCACCGACATCGATTGCCCTTATTGCCAGAAACTTCATCAGCAAATTGATGAGTATATCGACCAGGGCTTTCAGGTTCGTTACTTGCTCTGGCCCCGCGGTGGCGAGCGCAGCCCTGCCTACGACAAATCCGTCAGCGTCTATTGCGCCGACGATCAGCAAGCAGCCCTGACCCGGGCCAAGCGCGGCAAAGCCATGCCCGAGCGCAGCTGCGAGCATCCCCTGGCCAAACTCCAAGCCTTCGGGCAAATGGTAGGCATCTCGGGTACTCCGGCCATTCTGCTCGAGGACGGCAGCCTTCTGCCTGGCTACCGCTCCCCCAAGCAGCTCGCCGCGATGCTGAATCAACGCGCCGGCCGGAATTGACGATTCAGCGGTCGTAACGCTGTTGCGCCGCGGGTATATACGTCTCGATCGGTACAAGATTGAGATTCAAGCCGAGCCGGGTGACTTCCAGGTTTTGCAGCCGCCGGTCAAGGAAGACCAGGCTCTTGCGCCGCATCAAAAACGTGTAGGGTTGATCGGCGTACAAAATTCGCTCGGCGGCCTGCCATAATGGCATGCGTGCCTTTTCCTCAACTGTTGCCCGGGCCTGCTCGATCAGCGTATCCAGCTGGGGATTGGTATAATTGATGAAATTATCACCGCCCGAGACCGTTTGGCTGGAGTGGAACATTTGGTAAATATCGGTTTCCACACCGCTGGACCAGCCTAACGTGATCGCGTCGAAATCCTTGCGATCGAGTTTGTCGAGCATCACCGACCATTCGCTCGGCTTGGGTTTCAGCAAGACGCCAGCCCGGGCATACAGGTCTTTCAGATACAATACGATACGCTCGGTATCCTGATTGGCTTGGAAGTACACCAGCTCGAAGGCGAATGGCTCGCCGTCCGGGCCTTCCAAAACCTGATCACCATCACGATCGGCATAGCCGGCGGCGGCCAGCAGGGCTTTGGCTTTAGCCGGATCGTGGCTACGCGGTGTCAACGCCTCAGTATGCTGATCGCTGCGCGGATTGAACGGGCTGACCGCGGGCTCGGCGTAACCCAGCATGATCTCCTCGATAATCCCCTGCCGATCGGTCAGATAGGTCATCGCCCGGCGCACGCGGCCGTCGGCAAAGCGGGTCGGTTCACCCTGACGCTGCTGATTCCAGCCGATGTAGGTATAGCCGGCGGTCGGGCTCATGTATTCCATATGCCGGGCCCGCTCGGCGAGCGAGCTATCATTGCGCAAATCGTCATATTCGCGCGGCCGCGCAGAGTAGACGTCGATCTCGCCATTGCGAAAGGTCGTTAAGCGGGCGCTGTCGTTTTCGATAACCTTCCATAACAAGCGCGCGAACGGCGGCTCGACCGGTCCCCAATAACGCTGATTGCGAGTGAGCTCCACCAGCCCTTGATCGGGTGTCCAGCCCTTGGGGTCGGGCAAACGATAAGGGCCGCTGCCGAGCAGCAAGCCCTTGGATTGATTGAACTCGTTGGGCTTGTCCAGATACGGCCGATAGAAATGCTCGGGCAGGATTTCCAGACCGCCGGCCAGCGCCAGGGCATTGAAATAAGGCTCCTTGAAATGAAAGCGCACGCGGTTCGGAGCCAGGGCCTCGACGCTTTGCAGTTTCTCGTAGTAGGCGCGCTGGCGTGGCGCGGCAATGCGCTCGTCCATGATGAATGCAAAGGTGAAGGCCACATCCGCGGCACTCAAGGGCTCGCCGTCAGAAAACCGCACATCCGAGCGCAAGGTGAAATCGATCTGTAAGCCGTCCTCGCTGATTTGCCAATCGCGGGCAAGCAAGCCTTGCCATTTGAGCGTCTCAGGATTGCGGGTCAGCAAAGTCTCCAGCACAAACCCTTGCACCTGGGAGGAATAGACATCCGATGAAACAAGCGGTGTGAGGGTTTTCAAACCGGTGGCAAAAGCCTGTACCAACCAGCCCCCGCTGGCATAATCCGGTTGTCGCTGGGCCGCCTGAGCCCGGGCAAAGGCGGGCGGGATGGCAGGCGCTTGCACCACCTCGCCCTCGGCCGCCAACTTGATGCCACGCTCAGCTAATTGGTTCATTTGCTTGCGCAAGCCACGCAAATCATCGCTCTGCTCGGCGAGATTGCGCTGCATTTCCCCCATGCGCAGCCACTGGCGATCGACTTGGTACATCAGCAGCAGGATGAATACCAAAATGATGGCCAATAGCAGGAACAGGGCCAGGTCTTTCAAGCCGAAACGGTTACCCATAGCATCTCTTCTGGTGATTACTGGCGGAATTCATTGTATCTTGCGCAGACGCACCCTATCATGCGAAACCGTGAGTCATAAGCAACAGCATAACAGGAGTCAGGCATGGGTTTCCTTTCCGGCAAGCGCGCGCTGATCGTGGGGGTGGCCAGTAATCGTTCCATCGCTTGGGGCATTGCTCAGGCCATGCACCGTGAGGGCGCCGAACTGGCCTTTACGTATCAAAACGAACGGTTGCAGCCCAAGGTTGAAAAGCTCGCGGCGGAATGCGACTCAGATATTCTCATACCCTGCGATGTCACGCGTGACGAGGATATCGAGAGCGTTTTCGAAAAATTGGATAACTATTGGGATCGCTTGGACATTCTGGTCCATTCGGTGGCCTTCGCGCCCAAAGAGCAACTGGAAGGGGATTTTCTCGACAATCTCACCCGCGAAGGCTTCACCATGGCCCATGACATCAGCAGCTACAGCCTGGCCGCCCTGGCCAAGGCGGGCCGGCAGATGCTGCAGGGCAATGGGGCCATCCTCACCCTGACCTATCTCGGCGCCGAGCGCGCCATGCCCAGCTACAACGTCATGGGCCTTGCCAAAGCCAGCCTCGAAGCCAATGTCCGCTATCTGGCCCACACCCTAGGACCGGAAGGCATTCGCGTCAACGGCGTCTCCGCCGGGCCCATCCGTACCCTGGCCGCCTCCGGTATCAGCGGGTTCCGCTCCATGCTCGATCAGGTCGAGCAAAGCGCCCCTTTGCGGCGCAATGTCACCATCGACGATGTGGGTAACGCCGGCGCCTTCCTGTGTTCGGATTTGGCAGCCGGCATCACCGGCGAAATCACCTATGTCGATGCCGGCTATAACATTCTCGGCATGCCTGCGCTTGGGGGTAGCGAGGGATAAGATTTACCACTGTTGGCGGTAATATATCGCTAGGCGCGGTCGGATTTATCCTGAAGCATTGCTTTGAGTCGCGCAAGTTCGGCCTCTGCCCTTTGACGGGCTGAAGCTTCTTGCTGGTGCGCTGCTGCCTCCGCTTCAGCCCGCCGCGCATACTCGGCTGTTTGCTGCTCCGCTGCCTGACGGGCTTGCGCTTCTTCGGCAGCACGCTGAGCCTGCTCGGTCCCGCGCTGCTCGGCTA
>CAYFSA010000160.1:0-6168 GCA_964345605.1 uncultured Ectothiorhodospiraceae bacterium | reverse complement strand
CGGTCTCCGTCGCGATCGAAAGCGGCATAGCCACCCCCTAAACGCAACAAATGCCGATCATTCAAGCGATATTCGGCCTGGGCCGTACCATTGACCAGCTGTTGGTCATCGACATCCGACAAGCCGTCATCCGGGTCCGCATTGTACTCGTTTCGGTTCAAAAACCCGGCGTGGCCGATTATTCCGAATCGTTTAGTGGCGGCCCCGCCGCCTACCGAAGCCCGCCAGCCCGAAGCATCGCCGGCGTTGTAGCGCAGCTGCGCATGCCCCTCGGATTGCTGGGGTTTCGTCGTAATAATATTAACGACACCGCCCATGGCGTCGGCGCCATACAAAGCCGAAGTCGGCCCGCGCACGATTTCGATGCGTTCGATCCGGCCAACAAGGATGCGGCCGAGATCGATGTTATCGCGATAGCCCCGGGCAATCCGTCGGCCGTCAATCAAAATCAAGGTGCGCCCGGTGCCACTGCCCCGAATCGAGGCTTGGCGGACCCGCCCTGGATTGTTGGTCAGGATGGAGCCGACTGCGGTTTCGAGAACGTCTTCAACGGTCTGCGCCCCCAACTCGCGAATAGCCGCCCGGCTCAAAACCTCGACTGAACCGGGCGCTTCGGCCAAGGATTTTTCACTGCGGGTGGCGGTAATGACTTTGGTGTCTAATTCCACCACCTCCGCGGCCCAAACCCATTCGGCTAACACACCAATGCCGATCAGACTGCCTAGTAGCAGCCAATATCGAAACATATGACTTATAATTAATATTAGCATTGTTAGTAATGATTCGTGTTTATTATTTATAGCCATATTTTGTCGGGCAGCGCAACCAGGAACCGAGCCACCAACCCAACAAAAAGATGTCCCGCGGCCTAGAACCGCGGGACAAATGGCCACCGACGCTCTGCAGCGTGGCCTCACGAGGTAATGGCCACTCACACGGAGGCATAGATGCAGCAAAGATATTGTATGACAAAGGCAGCGAAATGTAAACAAATATATTAGTAGAATACACAGTAATAATGATTCGTATTCAATATACAAGTTATGGATTAGTCCGGACAAGCCCACTCATAGATGATTTCGCTCGCCTGACACCCCGCGCACTTACCAGCACAAGGGGTATGACCGCCAGTCGCTTGGCGGATAAAACCATGGTGTTCCAATACCCCTAGGATAGCACCGAGATCGTCAAGATCACAGGCAAAATCGTCGGCGAGGTCCGCGACACTGGCCGGGCCGTGCCGCTGCAAATAGTGTCGAATATCGTAGAGCATAGTTGGCCTCACTTAATGGGTGTTAGGTGGGGTTACGACAGCAGCCCGACCGGTTTGGCGCCGAGCTCAAGCGGTGGCAAGCTAGGCATATGCTGGCCTGCTGGGGTAGCTACAGATGCGGTGCAGTCGGTGAGCAGCCGCTCGATGAACAACGCCCGAGCTTCGGTAAGCTGCGCACTGACGGTACGCCCCTGGTCATCATTTAGCCACATTGCCGTTGCAGCGGCCTGACTGCGGATATCTTCGGTCACCAAGCGCTGCACGAGTAAATCACCGGCTAACAAGCGAATCGCGAGCCAATATGGCGAAATCCGCTGGACCCAGGGAAATACCGTATGCTGCGTGCTCGCAGTCAGTAAGCGCTGGATGGAACGCCGCAACATCGGCGAAGGCCGCAAGCATTTGGTCAACAAACAGGCGTTTTCAAGCGATTGTTCTTCGACATACCATCTGATCTCGGTCGCCAGATCATGCAGGACCTCGTCCAACGGCGAACCGAAGGGCATGACCCAGCGTTGCTGCTGCCTTGCCTCGAACACGGCCTGGCGCAGCAGCGCAATGGTTTGCGGGCCGATACGCGCGGTCAGCGGCAGCACGGGACAGGCGAGCTGTCTGCCTAGGACCCGGGTGTTAATAAGCCGTTCCGCCTGATCGAACCGCTGGATCGCTATTACCAAAGGTTTTTGCAGCTCCAACAGCTCGGTCGTTAGCGCCAGGCTGGGCTGAAGCTGTTGGGCATCGATGACCTGCACGATGCGGTCGGCATGCCCGCTGCGCAGGTACTCTTGGGCCATACGCTCATCCAGGGCAGGCTTGGCGGCTGACTCATGAAGCGAATGAATACCGGGCAAATGGACCGCCTGCACCGTTTCCTGGCCATAGTCATAACTGCCCAGGCGCTGACTGCTGGCTAAGCCCAGTTTGTGCGTCATTGTCGGTTTAGCACCGATCAAGTGATTGAATAGGGTTGCTTTCTGGGTGTGGGGAAGACCCACGATGGCCACGGTCGAATTAGTCATTTGGTGTACCTCATGTGACTGCGGGTTGCCTATTCAAGACCTGCTTGCCCCGTTCTGAGCGAATTTGCCCACTGCCCGTCTCCGTTTAAAAAGACCCGCGACCATCAGCCGCGGGTAACGATGGCCCATGCTCAAGGCCATGAGAGGGGACAGGGAATCCGCAACGGCAGCTGTTGCGGGAAGAGAAATATCAATAGATATATTGCGAATGATAATTGTTTTCATTTATAAACTAGTCGACAAACCTTGTCAATATCACCATCAGCTTTTTTTACCAACAAGGCCACTACTCCATTTTCTACATGCAGCCCGCACATGGCCGCGCCGACAAAAGCTCAGCCCAACCGTGTTATCCCCGCTTGGCTAAAATCGTAAGGCCATCTGTGCCCCGCCGATGAGAGCGCGTTTGAGACCCGGAAGCGTGGTATAGGGTTCCTGATACGCGCTATTGCCCAGATTGCGCAGGCCCAGGTTGAGGCGAAATTCGGCCGTTTCGCGATAGTGATAGTTTATGCCGGCATAGGCGTCGATCAGCAAAAAGGGCTCAAATGCCGGATCAGCAACATGGGGCCAAGCGGCGGTATAACGCAGTTTGGTTTTGATCCAGGGTGCGAAATGGCCGACGGGAAACAGGCGCCGGGCCACGAGATTGAGCTCTAAGGGGTTCTCGTCCACTTCGGCGGCCGGATCAGCGGCACGGAAATCATTTAAGAAGGTGTTAAAGCGCACCTCGTAGCACCGTGCTTGCCAGTGTGTCATGGCAAACTCGATGCCCCGATTGCGGACTTGGTCAAAATTTTCGAAAAACAAACCGGTATGGAAAAAGGCATCTTCCCGATCGTCGTAATCGCCGGCTGCCGGATCGCAGCGCCCGGCAGCGATACAGGCTTCCAGTGCCGGTTGGTCAATGAGGCGGCGGACTTCGCGGTTGCCGATATAGTTGTCAAAACGCGAGTAAAACAAAGCCAGGGAGGCACTGAACCGGTCCCGGTAATACCGCCAGCCAAGCTCCAGGTTGTGCGCGGCTTCGGCCTGTAAAACGGTGCCGCCGCCAAAATAACCATCCGCAGCGTAGCGTTCATACAGGTTAGGAAAACGGTAGGTGCGACTGTAATTAAACGTCAGGTTCTGGGCATCATGGAGTTGATATACCAGACCCAATGCATACGTTGGCGCCGTTTCGCTGCTGTCGCCGGGCGCTCCCGTCACACCGATCAGCTGCTCGGCAACCGCCGGGGCGCGTCCCGGCCGATCGCGGGCCGTCGCCTGCCAATGATTCAGACGTACACCGACGGTCCCGAGCCAGCGTCCCCAACCCCGCTCAGCCTGAAAAAATCCGGCCCAGTAACGCTGATCTGCCAGAACCTGTGTCCGCGCTTCGTCCTGCATAACCTCCAGACCCAGCGTCAGCCGCCAGGCCCCGAGATCGAGCCGCCCGCGCGCCCTTGCACCACGGCTCTCGAGCTCGGTGATATCCTCGCCAAAACCGGTATGCGTGGTGTTTTCGACGGCCTGCCGATACACGGCGAGGTTCAGATCGTGGAGCGGCGCCAGCGCATCCAGATGATAGCCCAGGCGGGTTTGCTGCCGCCGGGATTGATCACGGAAAAACAACCGCGCACTGCCGGGATGCGTGAACCAGATATCTTCGGCCCGATAGCGCTGGTGCTGGAGCTCAAGTTCGCCCCAGCCCGGTCGGGCATAGCCGATTTGGCCGCCGACACTGCGCTTACGATAGCCGAGATCCGTGATTTCGTGCGCTGTGCCCACGCGTTCGTCACGAACATTGGTGGCCCGCAACAACTCGTCGAGCTGAGCCTGGTCCTGGACCCGATAATCCTGCGTGGTTTCCCGGGATTGCGTCACCATGCCGCTCAAACCCTGCAGCTGGCCGCCGGCGGTCACCGACCAGCGCCGCTTGCCCAGCCCGCTATCCCCGTCCAAGCGGGCTTGCAGACGGGCCCGCTCAGCCTCGGGAAGGCTCTTGAGATGGATATTGATAATCCCGCCGGCTGCCCCCGGATCGTACAAGACCGCCGGACTGCCCTTGATGACATCGATATGATCGATCAGAGCCGGATCGACCAGATTGGCATCGCCGCCCCCGTTATGGGTTAAGCCTTGATTAGCGAGGCGCACGCCGTCGATGACCGTTAGTACCCGCTCGCCGCCGAGACCCCGAATCTCGGGGCGTTGCACCAACGGCCCTGCCGGCGTGATGGTCACGCCCGGCGCGCGGTCGATGAGACTGGTCACATCGCTGAGCGATTCCTGTTCGATCACCGTTTGATCGATCCGGGTCCGCCGATAACTGCGAAAAAAATCGTCCACAGTATCCTGGCGGTTTGGATCCGGAACGCCTTTGATCACGATCGGGGTCATTTCCACCGGTGCGGCGTCTTCCTCTGCCGCCCAGCAGCCGGACAGGCTCGGGTTCAGCCAGCCCAGCCAACCAACTATGGCTGCCTCCATGATGCCGAGGTTACGGAGACAGCCAGATCGATTTAGCGGGTTACTCATAAAGCCAGGTGCTAAGCGGCTCCAACCCGACATTAGTGGCACCATCCGGCGTTTCGGCGGCACCAGCAAGCAGATACCAATCATGCCCGCCGGGGTCGGCCCGCAGGGCGTACAGACTGCCGATCCCCGCAAGCGGAATGCCTGAAGTCCGACCAAAGACTGAGCCGATGGCGGTGTTATCCGTGACGCCGGCAACATTGCCAAGCGTCTGGCCGGTGCTGACATTGGTCAATGCATGGGTGGTGCCGTCCCAGGCCAGGACCGTGCCGGTAAGCAGTCCATTGGGACGCTCACCGGCCCGGGTCAGATAGGAGCGACCCCGACTGACGGTGATATCGTCGACCGGGGCGTCGCTGGCATGCCCATAGAGATCGTAAATATGCGGCCTGCCGCGCCCGCCTTCCTCGTGCAGGATGCTGATGTAGATGCGGTCATTGATGGCATAAGGCGGCAGACGGCGGGCGACGAAATACCGCAGCCGGTCCGCCTCATGCAGTACCGTGTCGAAATCCTCGGCCGCGACCGTATCGGTCCGCACGAAACCGTAGCGCACCGCCGAGCAATAGTAGCCCGACTCATCCGGCACACAGCCCCCGCCCGCGCTTGCCGCCTCATAATTGCCGATCTCAAAGAACAGGCGCTCATTGGCAACGGCGATCAGGTTGACATGGCCTGCGACGGTCTCGGCATCGGAGGCATCCCCATTGTCCACGCCATCGCCGTTATCAAACAGAAGCTCGCCGGTCGTACCGCTGAGTTTAAGTATTTGCGCGTGCTTGTAGATGAAAATGTCGCCCAGATGGCGGTAGCTGCCGACTGGGTCTTGGGTGTCCAGGTCATAGTTAATGGCCAGATAGGCATGGTCTCCATCGCTCAAATGGGTGCGGGGCCCGGGCAGGGAGCTGAAGTTATTAAGGACAGCGCTGCCGCCGTGGCCGGTAGACGTTTGTAGATGAACATGCTTGTCGAAGGGGGCCGGGAAACGCACGCCGTTGACCTGGCTCAGGTTGCCCACTGTCTTGTCAAAGGCATACAAGGTTGCGCTGCCCTGCTTGGCCAGGTAGACATGCTCGGCATTATCAGCCAGGAAGAAGAACTTGCCGTCCCCTAATCCTCCCGCGGCCGTCACATCCGCGCACTCGCTGAGGTCCGGTGTGCATTGCTGAAGCCGAGCGCGGTTTGCCGTCCCTTCGGGCCAATTGCCACGCGTATGAGGCGCCGCATGGAACAACAGCACGCTGCTCGTTTGGCCGGTGTCGTCCTTGAGCAGGCTAACGAAGTGCCCTTGACGATAGCTTGAATCGCCTAGGCGAACTACCAACGGCAAATGCAGCACTTCATGGCTTGCTTCCCCGC
>CAYFSA010000159.1:0-6204 GCA_964345605.1 uncultured Ectothiorhodospiraceae bacterium | reverse complement strand
CGGTTTGGGCAGAGGTAATCACTGGACAAAGTTGCTCCGCCGGAAAATCACAGGCAAAGACGCTACCCTGACCTGGCTCACTCTCGATGCGCAGCTGCGCCCCATGGCGCTGTAGGACATGCTTGACGATGGCCAGCCCCAAGCCCGTACCGCCGGTTGCTCGCGACCGATCCCTTTCAACACGATAAAAGCGTTCTGTCAAGCGGGGAATATGATGGGGCTCGATGCCGATGCCATTATCCGCCACCTCGAAATGCCCGCCGGTGCGCGAGCAATACCAGCGCAAGACGATTTTGCCACCCTCGGGGGTATAGCGCACTGCATTGGTCACCAGATTGGAAAAGGCACTATGCAGCTCGCTGGCGACCCCCAGGAGCCACCGGTCTAAATCGGCCTCCACTTCGACTTGATGCTGTCCCTCACTGGTGAGCAGGGCTTCTTCCTGCAGGCGGGTGAGCAAGCCGCCGATGTCGACGGGGCCAGTTTCTCGCGGCCGCTGCGAATCGGTTTCCAACCGCGACAGCATCAGCAGATCATCGACTAGGCGCTGCATCCGCTCGGCCTGACGCTGCATTTGCTCGAGCGACAGACGCACATGAGCGGGATGGTGCTCGTCCGGCTCGCTCAGAGCCTCCAGATAGCCATTGATGACGGTTAACGGCGTCCGCAATTCGTGAGAGACATTGGCAACGAAATCCTGCCGCATCTGCTCGAGGCGATGCAGGCGGGTCACATCACGAATGGCCAACAGCGATTGATTCTTGCCATAGGGCACCACCCGCAGATTCAGCCAGACCGATTCATTATGGGGCGCCGGCAGTTCGACGGCCTCACCGAAATCGCGTGCCCGCATGAAGGCGATAAACTGAGGATGGCGCAGCAGATGCGTGATTGGCCGGCCCGCGTCTTGCGGGGCCTGCAGACCCAATAAGGGCATGGCGGCTTCATTGAACCATTCGATCTCGTCGTTGGGCCCGAGAATTACCGTAGCATCCGGCATAGCCGCGCTGGATTCGCGAAAGCGCTTGAGCAATTTGCCCATTTTCTTTTTGCGCCGGCGATACCGCTGCCGCAGGCGCTGCACGGCATAGACCAACTCGTTCCAGACGCCCCCGAGCGCCGGCGGCTGCGCGGCCTTACTCTGGCGCAGCCAGTTAAGAAAGCGCTGCAAAAAAATGAATTGCCGGGCCAGCTCGGTCGCCAGGACCACGCTCACCGCCCAACCGGGTATACCGAACAGCAGGCCGACCAGCAGAGCCAGCGCCAGCAGCAGCCCCAGGCGCCAATATTCCGCGGCCATTGGCCCGGTCATGGCCAGGGCCTAAAACCGGGTGGAGAACCGATACCCCGCACCTCGCACGGTCTGGATCAAACGATCATAACCATGCGGTGCCAGGGATTTGCGCAGGCGCAGAATATGCACGTCCACGGTACGCTCCTCGACATAGGCGCTGCGCCCCCAGACATGGTCGAGCAATTGCCCCCGGCTGTAGACCCGTTCCGGATGAGTCATGAAGAAATGCAGTAGCCGGAACTCGGTCGGTCCCATCTCCAAAGGCTCGCCGCGGGCCGAGACCCGATGACTGCCGGGGTCCAGACTGAGTTCGTCGGTGGTGATGGTTTGCTCTTCGAGCTCCGGCTGAGTGCGCCGCAACACCGCCTTGACCCGCGACACCAGTTCCCGGGGAGAGAAGGGCTTGGTGATGTAATCATCGGCGCCGGCTTCCAGGCCACCGACCCGATCATCCTCTTCACCGCGCGCGGTAACCATGATGATCGGCACCGCCTCGCTGTAATCGTCTTTTTTTAACCGCCGCGCCAGATCGATGCCGCTGACACCGGGCAGCATCCAGTCGATCAGCAGCAAATCAGGCAGGGCCTCGGCGATGCGCGCCTGGGCCTCGTTGGCGTCACCCGCCTCGATCATCTCAAAGCCCGCTTTATTCAGGGCGAAACCGACCATCTCCCGGATGGCCGGCTCATCCTCCACGAACAAGATGCGTTTTTCGTTACTCATGTCTTTCGCGTGACTCATGCAGCTGAAATAACGTCGGGTCGGCAGTGACCCGGTAAGCAGCGCTCATTACAACGAAATTTCATGACAGGACGGTGACAGCCACCCTGGCCAACGCCTCAATCCCTATCCGCTGTCGGCCGGCCGAGGACTAGGGAATAATAACCATTGGCCGGCTCGAAATGATCGATGAGGGTCAAACCCGCTTCAGCCAGCAATTGGTCCAGGTCGTCCAGGGTGAACTTGCGGCTGATCTCGGTCAGAATGCCCTCGCCCTCGGCCAGTTGCAGTTCGCTGCCCAAAGTCGGCAGCCGCACGGTTTGTGCGGTTTGGGAGAGCAGATACATTTCGATTTGCTGGGCCGTCTCGTTGTAAAACGCCCGGTGGACAAACGCCGACGGCACAAAATCAGCCTGGAGCTCGCGGTTGAGCACCGCCAACAAATTCAGATTGAAGGCAGCGGTCATCCCGGCCGCATCATTGTAGGCCGCCTCCAACACGCGCGGGTCCTTGACCCGGTCAGCGCCGAGCAGCAGCCAATCCTCGGGGGCCATGCAGGCGCGTAGCTCACGCAGGAAGTCGAGCGCCTCGGCACGGCTGAAATTGCCGATGGTACCGCCCAGGAACACGAACAGCCGCCCCCCCTTGGGCGCCGGTAGGCCATCCAGGCCAGCGTGATAATCGCCGACCAAGCCGTTGATTTCCAGCCAGGGATACTGCTGCTGCAACTCGCTGGCCGCTTGCTTGACGATCGCCTCGCAGACATCGAAGGGCCAATAAGTCGCGTGTAGATGGTCAGAGGCCAGCGCGTCCAGCAAATGCCGCGTTTTGCGCGAGGTACCGCTGCCCAGCTCGACCAGATGGCGCGGCATCACCTGGGCCATAATGCGTTCGGCATGGGCCGCGAGCAGGGCCGCCTCGGTGCGGGTCGGATAATACTCCGGCGCATCGCAAATGCGGTCGAACAATTGCGAGCCGGTATCGTCATAAAAATATTTGGGCGGCAAGCTCCGCGGCGGGGTCAACAACCCCGCCCGCACGTCGTCGAGTAAGCTGGGAACGGGACGCGTGGGCGGCACAGTTTGACAACTCGCAGGCTTGGCAACAGCGGAAGCAGCGTTTTGCATGATTTTACGCATTCATATCGTTTGGCCTGGCGCAAGGCTAGCATGCATACTTACGCGTTAACAGAAGTGTTTAACAACCACAGTGGACAATCCGGTATGTGCAGGCTTGCCGCCTATCTCGGGCCCGAAATCCTTCTCGAGCGCTTTCTGACCGCGCCCAGCCATAGCCTGGTGGTACAGGCTTACGCGCCCAAAGAGCTCAAATTTGCCAAGCTCAACGCCGACGGTTTCGGCTTTGCCTGGTTCGATGCCACCAACACGACCAGTCGCTACGTCAACGCCATGCCGATCTGGTCGGATATCAATCTGCCCAGCCTGGCCCGCAGTCTGCAAAGCCGCTTGTGGATCGCCAGCGTCCGCAGCGCCACGCCGGGCTTTGCCTCTGGGGCGATGAACACCCACCCGTTCTGCACCGGCGGCTATTGCTACACGCATAACGGTTACCTGGATCATTTCGGCGAGCGTGCCCGCCCTGCTCTGATCCGTGAGCTGCGTGCCGAGGTGACCACCGACCTATGCGGCAATACCGACTCGGAGTACCTGTTCGCGCTGCTGCGCCATTTGCGCCTGGAGCGTCCGGAATATTCAATGGAAGCCATTATCGCCGAGGCTTTCGAGCGGGTTGCCCACTGGCAGGCAGGCGCGACAGCCTTGCTGAATATCGCCATTAGCGACGGTCAAACCCTGTACGCCACTCGTCATGCGGTCAACGGCGAATCCCCCTCGTTGTATTTCAACATCGCCGCTGCCGAATTCCCGGCCGGCGGCCAGCTCCTTGCCTCTGAGCGGCTCACCCCGGCGGATCCCAACTGGCAGGCTGTACCGGATCACCACATTCTGGTCATGACCGAGCATGCCGAACCGCGACTGATCGCCCTGTGACTTCGCTGCCGACATTGATTCGCCTACGCGCGGTGCAGCGCCGACTCCAGGCGGTCGCCACGCACTGGGACGAACGGACCCTGCGCACCCAGTATCATCCCGATCTCAGTCCGTTGGGCTGGCATATCGGCCATTGCGCCTTTATCGAAAACCTTTGGCTGCGTGAGCGGATTCAAGGCGATCGGCGTGCCACCCGCGGCGCTCACGCCCTGTATATCCCGCAGTATTCGCGCAAGACGCGGCGCGGTCGGCGGCTGCCACGGCGGCGCCGCCTACTCAAGCAGCTCAGCCGTCAGCAAGACGCCAATGTATTGCTGCTCAGCGGCTTCGCCGAGCCCTTAAATGAGACCCATCCGCTGCTAGCCGATGAATACCTGGAACGTTTCATCATTCAGCACCATGTCCAGCACCTGGAAACCATGCAAATGGTGTTGCAGCAACGCGCTTTGACCGCGGCAGCCGCCGGTCACCCCCCGCCTGAGGCCCTGTTGACTGAGCCGCGTTCGCCCCGCCCGCTGACGGCCAACCTGCCCCATGGTACTTATGCTATCGGCGGCCAACCCCCGGATGCCTTCGATAACGAGTTACCGGTCCATGAAGTCGACATACCCGCCTGCACGATTGCCAGCGAACCGGTCAGCAATGCCGACTATTTGGCTTTCATGCAGGCTGGTGGTTACCGGATTACCGAGTTCTGGGACACGGCGGGCCAAACCTGGCTTACCGAGCAGCCCCACCTGCAGGCCCCGGAACATTGGCGACAAGCCCCTGCCGGCGGCTGGTATGCCATCACACCGGGCGGGCCGGCAGCGCTTGATCCCGCAGCGCCGGTCATGGGTATCAATCACCATGAAGCCCAGGCTTATGCCTGGTGGGCCGGGGCTCGCCTGCCGCATGAATACGAATGGGAGGCTGCTTATCGCACTGGTTTGTTGCAGGCCACTGGGCTGGTTTGGGAATGGTGCGCCAACCCCTTTTTCGCTTATCCCGGCTTTCGGCCATTTCCCTATGAAGAATATTCCACGCCCTGGTTCGACGGCGCGCACGTCACACTGCGGGGCGGCAGCCGCTACTCCCGTGCCGATATCCGCCGCGCCTCCTTTCGCAATTTCCATACCCCGGAAAAACGCTATATATTCGCCGGCCTGCGGTTAGCCGCCAGCGTGTGAGCAGCCGGTAAACCTTCTTATGGATCGCCCCTTAACCCGCGCTTTGCGCTGCGCTCATAGAGCAAATCACGCACTTGATGGCCGCGCTGTGCGCCGCGCTGCTCGAATTTGGTCAACGGCCGCATACCCCGCTCAGCAAATCCTGAGGCATCGCCCAGGTTGGTCAAGCACGGCGCGGCCTGTAACACCTCGTGCATAGACAGCGCATAGGGCTCCCAATCGGTCGCCAGATGTAATTGGCCGCTAGGCTGCAGCTTGTCCGTCAGCAATTCGACGAAGCCTGGCTGAATCAAGCGTCGCTTGTGATGGCGTTTTTTCGGCCAGGGATCGGGAAAGAAAATCTGAATCCGCGCCAAACTGTTAGCGGGCACTCGGTTACGTATCACGGCGACCGCATCCCCTTCAATGACCCGCACATTGGTCAGCTCGGCTCGGGCCAGCTCGTGCAATAAATGACCAATGCCCGGCCGGTATACCTCGATGCCGATAAAATCGCGCTCAGGTTGCGCCTGCGCCATAGCCAGCAAGGCTTCGCCGTTGCCGAAACCAATCTCCAAGGTCACTGGCGCCTCGCGCCCGAATAATGCGGCCCAATCGAGCACGCCGGACGGCGGTGCATAGTGAGGCAACAAGGTCGCCAAGGCCTGACGCTGACTGGCCGTAATCCGACCCTCGCGGCGCACGAAGGTTTGTATGCTGCGAAATTGGTGCGCGTTTACCGTTGCCCGCGGACTCGAATCGATGGTGCTTGTTTCCAGCTTCATTTAGCAAAAAAGGCTGATCGCTGCGCTTGGCTCGCAGTCAGGGCTGCCATCCCTACCCCCCTGCAGCATGAAATGATTGATGCGTATCTTTGTAGGGCGGGTTTTAACCCGCCCCGCCGAGCCTCCATGCAAGCGCCGCGGTCGGTTGAAACCGACCCTACCCGGCACCGTTGGTAAGGGCACCTGTAGGGCGGGTTTTAACCCGCCCCGCCGAGTCGCCATGCAGGCGCCGCGGTCGGTTGAAACCG
>CAYFSA010000158.1:0-6221 GCA_964345605.1 uncultured Ectothiorhodospiraceae bacterium | reverse complement strand
CTCTGGCTCACTGCCATTAAGTTAAGCTCATGCGCTGCCCGGAAGGGCGCCTGTATGGCGGGTTTTAACCCGCCCCGCCGAGCCGCTACGCAGGCGCCGTGGTCGGTTGAAACCGACCCTACCCGGCGCCGTAGGTCGGGTTAGCGCAGCGTAACCCGACTACTGGGTTGCTAACTTAATGGCGGCGACCCTCTGGCTACCTAGGTGGAAGGGGCGCTGGCCAGTGTGACGACGAGAGCTGATGCAAACATTAATACCAAACCGTAGACACGCGCTGGCCGGCAAAAGTTGGCCATTGATAGCATCGAATTGAGCCTGGCTTGGTCGGGCAGTCGGGATGTATTGGAGTCGTTCACTCTTGTCGCATGCTTTGTTTGACCGCCCGGTGTTGGGCTTGGCCGCATTCAGCGGTACCGGCAAAACGACACTGCTCAAACGCCTGCTTCCCGTGTTGCGGGATAAAGATCTCCGTGTGGCTGTCATTAAGCAGACCCATCACGACTTTGACATTGATCGCCCAGGCAAGGATAGTTATGAAATCCGGCAGGCGGGAGCAGCCCAGATAATGATCGCCGCGGCGCATCGTTGGGCGGTCATTACCGAGCATCCCAAAGCGCAAACCTGGTCGCTGGCAACCTTGCTGAGCCAGCTGGATCCGGCATTGTGCGATTTGGTGCTGATCGAAGGGGCGAAACGGGAGGCATTTCCCAAGTTAGAGCTGCATCGGCCGAGCCTCGGCAAGCCGTTGCTGTTTCCGGATGACCCTAACATCATCGCGATTGCCGCCGATGCTGCCTTGCCTGTCGAGCCGCCTGTGCCGCTGCTGCCCCTCGGGGATACCGAGGCTATTGCCACGTTCATTCATCAATATTGTTTAGCCGCTTGATGTAACCGAATTATGTCTATGTCAGCTTCCCACTCGGGCCATGTGTCTGCCAAATCACCTCAATTAGTCCATGAGGTTCCCAGTGATCTGAGTCTTGAGCAAGCGCGTGCCCGTATCGAGACGGCTATCAAGCCGTGCCAAGACGCTGAACAAGTTTGCTTGGCTACCGCCAGCGGCCGGATTCTGGCTGCCGATGTTTATGTGCCCTTCGACGTGCCGCCAGCACGCAATTCAGCCATGGATGGCTACGCCTTGAACAGCGCTGATCTGCCGGAAACCGGTGAACGCAAGCTGCCTGTCGTCGGTGAGGTGCTGGCCGGCCATCCCTGGCCGAACACCTTGACTGGTGCAGAATGTGTGCGCATCACGACCGGCGGTATCCTGCCGGAAGGCGCCGATACAGTGGTCATGCAAGAGCATGTGACGCTAGAAGGTGGGACCATCCGGGTCGGTTGCGTGTCGGCCGGGTCTAATGTCCGCGCGGCTGGCGAGGATCTGCGCCAGGGCGAGGTATGTTTGCCGGCGGGCAAGCGGCTGGGTGCCGCCGAGCTCGGTTTGCTGGCTTCGCTCGGGATATTTGAGGTGAATGTGCTGCGCGCCCCGCGGGTAGCGTTGTTCTCGACCGGCGATGAGCTGGTTGGTCTGGGCCAACCGCTTGCGGCTGGCCAAATCTACGACAGCAATCGCTATACCTTGAAAGCCTTGCTGGAAGGACTGGGCTGTGTGGCTGTCGATTTGGGCCGGATTGCTGACCATCCCGAGGCGATTGATGAAGCCTTGAGGCGGGCGGCCGCAACTGCGGATGCCATTATCAGCAGCGGTGGTGTTTCCGAGGGCAAGGCCGACTATCTGCCGCAGGCTGTGGCTGCACAGGGCGGCATGGATTTCTGGAAGGTCGCGATGAAACCGGGCCGACCGATGGTGTTCGGCCATGTAGAAAAGGCTTGGTACTTTGGCCTGCCGGGCAATCCCATTTCGGTGATGGTCAGCTTTTTGATGTTGGTGCGACCAGGATTGCTGCGATTGGCTGGAACTGAGATGCCGCCGTTACCGACCGTCCCGGCGCGCTGCACCTCCAAGCTGAAAAAACGCCCTGGCCGCCAGGATCATCAACGCGGCATCTTGAGCCAAGATGTCGACGGCCAATGGCGAGTAGCCAGCACTGGGCCCCAAGGATCGCATGTGCTGAGCTCCATGACCCAAGCCAATTGTTTGATTGTGCTGCCGCCTGACAATGGCGGTGTAGCGCCTGGTGAATGGGTGACGACCGTGCCGCTGTATGGCTTGCTGTGAGCAGCGGTTTATGTCTCGTACATCGATTATGAAAGAGCAGGGGCGAGCGGCTGCAGGCCCCGAAGGAAATTGTTGCAAGCCGGCGGTTTCTTCTTTATGGTCGGCGTGATTCCAGCTCATGGGGTTTCCAGGCAGGGCGTACAAGCCTATCGTGATTGCCTATAATCTGCAGGCGCCGAGTCGCGATCATGACGGGCGGCGAAGCGCTTATGCAGTATGCACGAAATGATTCAACACCAATAATCACTAGGGGAGCAATTCTATGTCCGAGCTCTTTTCCGATGAATGGATGAAGGGTTATATGGAAGCCTGGAATAATGAGCCTGAACTGGCCGAGGCATTGGCTAAAATCGATTTTCACTCGGTGATTGGCTATGGGGTGCCGGAGGAAGACAATCCGCGCGGCTACTTGAAGGTGGCAGGCGGCCGCTGTGTCGAAGCCGGTGCCTATGCCGACCAGGAGCTCAACTGGGACCTGCGGGCTAAAGAGGAGAATTGGCGGAAATGGTTCGACAATCCGCCGGGTACGGCAGGCCTGGGTATGGCGGCTGCCAGCGGCAAGCTGAAATTCAAGAAAGGTGACTACAGCAGTATGCTGAAAGACCCCCGTATGGCCGGGCCCTTTATTAAGAGTTTCTCCGTGATGGGACGCGTCGGATAACGCTTAGGTCGCCGCGATTCACTGCCCAAGGGCGTGGATCGCGGCGCTAGCGTCTTTAGGTAAC
Source organism: uncultured Ectothiorhodospiraceae bacterium (assembly GCA_964345605.1). Taxonomy (GTDB): domain Bacteria; phylum Pseudomonadota; class Gammaproteobacteria; order CAYFSA01; family CAYFSA01; genus CAYFSA01. The sequence continues at coordinate 3,317 of CAYFSA010000158.1, read as the reverse complement.
CTCGATTTTGGTGGAAGCGTAAATGGCCGGCACCTCCTCTGATTCTTCCCCGGGTTTCGAGCTCAAGGGCGAGATGTCCATGCTGACCGTGTTCAAGCCGCTGTCCGGCGACTTGGAGCAGATTACCCGGGGGTTGACGGATAAGGTGGCGCAAACCAGCGAGCTGTTTCGGCAGTTGCCGGTCGTGATCGATCTGCAAACTGCCCCGGAGGCGGTCGCGCTGGCGCTGGACTTGAGGGTCTTGGCCGAGATGCTGCGCAACCACGGCTTGGTACCGGTCGGCGTGCGCGGTATGGATGCCGAACGCCATGACGAAGTCCAAGCCGCTGGCCTCGGGGTTTTGCATGCGGGCGCAGGGTCTGCGGCGAGAACCGAGTCCCGGGCGAAAACCGTGGACAATCATGCCAATGGCAATGCTGGAAGCCAAGCAGGGACGGTCCTGGTGGAACGGCCGGTGCGCTCGGGCCAGCAGGTCGTGGCGCCGAAAGGCGATCTCGTGGTGGTCGGTGCCGCCAGTCCCGGTTCGGAGCTGCTTGCCGCTGGCAGCATCCATGTTTATGGCTCGCTGCGGGGACGTGCCCTGGCTGGAGTGAGCGGCAATCGCGAAGCACGGATATTCTGTTTGCGAATGGAAGCCGAGCTGCTTTCTATTGCTGGTTGTTATCAGCTCCTGGAAGAGCGCCAGGAGCAAATGCCGGGGCCTGTGCGCATCAAGCTGGAAGGCGAGCGCTTGAGGTTGGATTCGGTATGATTTATAAACGCTTCTGATTTAAACTAAAATCCGTGCATCTAATAGCGTCCTAGCATCCGCTCAACACACGGCTTCGAGGAGATCGCCGCTTGAGTAAAGTCATCGTCATTACCTCCGGCAAAGGTGGGGTAGGTAAAACAACCACGGCTGCTTCCATTTCCACGGGACTTGCCATGCGGGGCTATAAAACCGTGGTGATCGACTTCGATATCGGTTTGCGCAATCTGGATCTCATTATGGGGTGCGAGCGCCGTGTTGTCTACGATTTTGTCAATGTGATTAACAACGAAGCGCGGCTCAGTCAAACATTGATCCGCGATAAGCACATTGACAAGCTTTCCATTCTCCCTGCTTCCCAAACCCGCGATAAACATGCCTTAACCGAGGAAGGGGTTGAAAAGGTTGTCGCTGAGCTTAAAGAGCAAGGGTTCGAATACATCATTTGTGATTCGCCCGCTGGCATCGAACATGGGGCTTTGATTGCCTTACACTTTGCTGACGAAGCGATCATCTCGACCAATCCTGAAGTGTCTTCCGTGCGGGATTCAGATCGGATTCTCGGCATTTTGCAAAGCAAGTCCAAACGCGCTATCGAAGGTCGCGATCCCGTTAAGGAACATTTGCTGATCACGCGTTACGACCCACGCCGCGTTTCTTCGGGCGATATGCTCAGTCTCGATGATATTGTTGAAATTCTGGCGATCCCGCTACTCGGTATCATTCCGGAATCGACCGATGTGCTGACCTCCTCGAACGCTGGGGCACCTGTGGTGCTTAACCAGAAAGCCGAGGCCGGGCTCGCTTATAGTGATGCCGTGGCCAGGCTTGTCGGTGACGATCGCCCAATGCGATTCGTCGAAGGTACGAAGAAAGGTTTCCTCCAACGGATCTTCAGTTAAGGCTATGCTAATGGGGATTCTTGATTATTTTCGCAGCTCCTCGAAGGCCTCCGCCTCGGTCGCCAAGGAGCGCTTGCAAATCGTCATCGCGCACGAGCGAGCGCAGCGTGGCGGACCAGAATACTTGCCACGATTGCATGCCGAGATTCTGGAAGTGATCCGCAAGTACGTACCTATCGATGACGACCGTGTCAAAATGAATCTTGAGCGCGAAGGCGACTACGAGGTCCTGGAGTTGAATATTGCCTTGCCGGAGACAGAGAAGACCTCAGTTTGAAAAATTGCGCGGCGGTACTTAAGTCGGCTCGCTATCTGCCGATAGACATATAAAAGTACCGCAGAGTCATCGATGATGAATGTTTCAATTCCGACTCCTGCCGAGGCGTATGAGCCCGGTAGTTATCCTGTCCATCAATTCAGCCTGACCGATCTGGCCTTCGGCTTCATGCCTGCCTTTCAGGATCCGTTGACGGGGGAAACGCATTTATCCGTGTATCGCGATGGTCATGTCGCTGTAGTCCATTTATTCGATGGGGTACCAGAGCACTGGATAGACGAGCGGGATGAGCGCGGCCGTGCTGTTTCCCTCAAAGACGGCATTGTTGCCGGCTTTATCCGCAATGCCGCGTTTTTTACGCCCGGTGATCTCGCCGAAATGCAGCTCGATGCCTGAGTTAATTACTGCACTGATTTCCGGGCGGAACAAGCCGAATCGCCAGTCCTCATGAATGGCAGCGATCTGTCTGTCGCGGCCGCCCCTTTCATTCACAGCTTCCTGTTCCCGCCCGGCAGCATTTTACTGCTGGGCCTCGGCGCGTTATTGCTCATGGCGCGCGGCCGGCTCACCTTCGCAATTGTTGTGCTTGGCATAGCGCTGTTGCTGCAATACTTCAGTGCCTTGCCGGCGACTCACGCCTGGCTGTACCGCCAACTTGCCGGCGGACTAGATACCGTCGCTGTGGAGCATTTGGCGACCCAGGCCGAAGCCATCGTGGTGCTGGCCGGCGGGCGGCGTGAGGCGGCCGCTGAATACGGCGGCGTCGATGTACCCAATCATTTCAGCCTGCAACGGGCCCGTTATGGGGCTTATCTGCAAAGCCAAACCGGGTTGCCCTTGTTAATCGCCGGGGGCAAGGTCACGCCTGCCGCCCAAACAGCGGAAGCCGAGCTTATTCGCCGCGTTTTGGAAAACGAATGGCAAGTGCCGGTGCGCTGGCTTGAGCAAACCAGTCGCACAACTTTCGACAATGCCCGGGAAGTGACCCGCCTGCTTCAGAAATACGGCATTGAGCGCTTTGCATTGGTGACCCATGCCTGGCATCTGCCGCGAGCGCGGTATGCCTTTCGCCGCTTCGGCATGGAACCGCTGGCGGCACCACTGGAACTGCCGGCGGCGAACAGCGATGGCCTGACCTGGCAAGACTGGCTGCCCAGCGCCCGCAGCCAGCAGGCGGTCAGCCTGAAGCTGCATGAATGGCTGGGTTTACAGTGGTATCGCTTGAGGTTTGCATTGGGTTGGTAGACCAAAAGCCAGTGTCGAGCTGGTTAATCCTCTACGTGCCAACCATTTGAGAGGATTTTCGGGAATCGTTGTTTCTCCATGACAAAAGGAAGTGAGGCGGGCTTTAGCCCGCCTCACTTACGCCAATTGCAGCTCAAATCGTAAA
>CAYFSA010000157.1:1449-6252 GCA_964345605.1 uncultured Ectothiorhodospiraceae bacterium | reverse complement strand
CCAAGCTAGCGGCGCAATTGCGTGCCTTGGGGATCGATCCTGAAGCGGAGTAATGGAATTGGTTATGGCCTGCTTGAACCTGCAACAAAACACTTTGCTGAGATGTATTTTTCGTTAAGCATTGGCCAGCCCTGACAAGCCCACTTGATTGCCCACCGGTTTGTCCGGACAATAATCCGTCTACGCTTGGCCGGCGGCTACGACCGCCGACTTTAACCTCCCAACAACCGCATTGGTACGGATTCGCATGACCCAAACCCTGGTTCAGTACTCCACCAAGCAGCGCGCACACGCAGCCTGATATGGCAAGACTGGCTCTGAACAAAGCCTCGCTCAGCCGGGAAACGCGGCGACTGAAGACGTATCAGCGGTTTTTGCCCTCGCTTGATCTCAAGCGGCAGCAATTGATTGCCGAGCGCCGCCAGGCCGCGCGTATCCTGGAAGAGACCGAGCGATCCCTGGCCGAGCTCGAGGAGCGCGTGCGCCGCGAACTGCCCATGGCCTGCAATCGCGATCTGGACCTGGAGGGTTTGGTCACGCTGCAGGAGGTGGTGATCGGCGAGGAGAACCGGATGGGGGTGCGCCTGCCGGTGATCGAGCATATCGACCTGCAGGAGCGCCCTTACAGTCTGCTAGCCCGGCCGCATTGGGTGGATGATTTGGTCAAACGGGTGCGCGAGGCCATTGAACTGCGTCTGCGGGTGCAGGTGGACCGCCAGCGCCTGGCTTTGCTGGAGGATGCCGTGCAAACAGTCACGCAGCGGGTGAATCTGTTCGAGAAAGTACTGATTCCGCGGACCGAAAAGAACATCAAGCAAATCCGCATCGCCCTGTCCGATGCCGAGCGCGCGGCGGTGGTGCGGGCCAAGATCGCCAAACGCAAGCGTGCGGAGGCCGTATGAGCATTGTCGCCATGCGTAAATTCAGCCTGTGCGGTTTGGTCGGCGACGAGCAGCGGCTATTGTCGGCCCTGCAGGATTTGGGCTGCATGCATTTGATCCCGCTTAGCGAGACGCAGGATGTCGTCGAAGTCAAGAGCAGCGACGAGGGTGAGGACGCCGAAAAGGCGCTGAAGTTCTTATTGCAAACCCGGGACAAACGCCGCCAGGTCAGGGAGGATCCGCTGTTCGATCTGGATACCGTGGTCCGCCAGACGACGGCTCTGATGCAGCGTATCCGCCAGCAGGAGGACCGTCGTGATGCCCTGTTGGAGCGCATCGAGCAGCTCGAGCCCTGGGGCGATTATCATCTGCCGCTCCTGGAAGACCTCGGTGGACGCAAGTTCTGGTTTTATGTCGTTCCGGTGAGCGACATGAAGTACCTGGAGGGGCTGGAATGGCCCTGGGCGGTGGTACATAAGACCAATCGCTTTGCCTATGTGGTGCTGATTTCGGCCACCGAACCGCCCGCCGATGCCCTGCCGGTGGCGCGCACGCACACGGGCAGCCTGTCGCTGTCGGAGGTGCGCCGGCGCCTGGAATTCACCGAGATCGAGCTGGAAGAGCTGAATGCCCGGCGCGAGGCCCTGACCCGCTGGATTTATCTGATCAGCCAGCATCTGGCCGCCGCCAAGGATCAGGCCGCCCGGCAGCGGGCCGCGGCGGGGCTGCTGCTGGTCGATGGCGTGTTCGCCCTGCAGGGCTGGGTGCCCGAGGCGCGGGTTACCGAGGTCTTCGCCCTGGCCGAGCGCGAGCAACTCGCCGCCGTGGCCGAACCGCCGACTGCGGCTGAACAGCCGCCGACCCTGCTGGAAAACACCCCGCAGGTGGCTGCCGGAGAAGATTTGGTGCGGTTTTACCAAACCCCGGATTATCGGGCCTGGGATCCGAGCCGGGTGCTGTTCGGCTCGTTCGCCTTGTTTTTCGCCATGATCCTCTCGGATGCCGGCTATGCCGCTCTGCTGGGCGTGTTACTGGTGGTATTCTGGGGCCGGCTGGGCCGCAGTCCGATGGCTAAGCGCATGCGCAGCCTGAGTCTGGCGCTGGTCGGCGGTGCCGCCGTCTGGGGCGTTTTGGTCGGCAGCTATTTCGGCGTGGCACCGGCCCCGGACAGTTTCCTAGGTCAGCTTAAGGTTCTGGATATCAATGACTTCGATGCCATGATGCGCCTGTCGGTAATCATCGGCGTGCTGCATTTGGTCCTGGCCAATGCGATCACCGCCCGCACCGCCTGGGGGCAGGCCCGCGCTGGCGTGGGCCTGGGCTGGATCGCCGGCTTATTGGGCGGGCTGGTCTGGTGGCTAGGCTGGCCGCTGGTGGGCATCGGTCTGCTGGGCGGGGGGCTGGCCATGGTGTTTTTCTTCAGCGGCACGCGCCGCCCGACCACGCCCGCGCAGGCGGCGCTGCGGGTGCTGGAAGGGCTCGGCGGTCTGACCAATGTCACCCGGGTATTCGGCGATGTGCTGAGCTATCTGCGCCTGTTTGCCCTGGGCCTGGCCAGTGCCTCGCTGGCGCTGACCTTCAATGACCTGGCCGGACAGGTGGCTGATATACCGGGGCCGGGCCTGCTGCTGAGCATTCTGATTCTGCTCATCGGCCATGCCCTGAACCTGGCGCTGGCCCTGCTCAGCGGGGTGGTGCATGGGCTGCGTCTGAATTTCATCGAGTTTTATAACTGGGGGCTATCCGGCGAGGGATACCCCTTTCGTCCCTTTGCCAAGCAGGAGGTTAACGAATGAATGAGCTGGTCGTCGCGCTGGGCTGGGCCGGTGTCTACGGGGCCATGGCCTTGGGTGCCGTCGGCAGCATTATTGGCTGTGCCATTGCCGGCCAGGCCGCCATCGGCGCCATGGTCGAAACCGAGGGCGGTCACGGCCGCTATGTGGGCGTGTCGGTGATGCCCTCGTCGCAGGTCATTTACGGCATTGTCATTATGTTCACCCTCAACCGCGAGATCACCGCGGCCAATGGCAGCGCCCTGGCCGGGATCGGCCTGCTGGCCGGCATCGCGCTAATGATGAGCGGGATTCGTCAGGGCCAGACCTGTGCCTCGGCGATCAATGCCGCCAAGGTCAAGCCGGAAATCTTCGGCCTGTCCCTGGCGCCGGCAGCGATCGTCGAGGGCTTCGCCGTGTTTGCCTTCGTGTTCGCACTCGTCCTGTCGGGCGGCATTCCGACAGCAAGCTAGGACCGTGGCCATGACCGAACAAGAGCAAAATGCCCTCGAAGGCCTGCCCTCCTCGGGGGTCGAGGCCCTCATTGCCCGGCTGCGCGATGAAGGCGTGGCGGCCGGGCGTGAGCAGGCCGAACAGATCGTCAGCGAAGGGCAGCGCAAGGCCGACAAACTCACCCGCGATGCCGAGCAACAGGCCAAAGACATCGTCGCCAAGGCCAAGGAGGAAGCCGACAGCCTGCGCCGGGCCGGTGAGGAAGCTTTGCGGGTGGCCATGCGCGATACCGTGCTGCAGATGAAGACGCAGTTATCCAGCCGCTTCAGCAACGAGGTCCGACGCCTGGTAGCCAAGGAAATGCAGCAGGAGGCCTTCCTCCAGCGGCTGATCCTGGAAGTGGCCGGCCGGGCCCGGGAAGAGGCCAATCTGGACGCCGCCGACGATATGGAAATCATCCTACCGCGCGATATCGTCGGCCTCGAAGACCTCAAGCGTCGGCCCGAGGCGCTCAGTGAAGGCTCGCTGGCCCATTTTGTCCTGAATGCAGCCAATAATCTGCTCCGCGACGGAGTGCGCTTCAGCGTGGCCGAGGGCGACCAGACCGGCATCGTGGTGACCATGCAGCAGGGCGAGATCCAGGTCGATTTGACCGATGCCCAGGTGGCCGCCGCTTTACTCGAGCATTTGCATCCGCGTTTTCGCGCGATTCTCGAAGGCACGGTGAAATAGCCTTGGCCGATCCCGATCGCTATGTCGCGCTGATCAGCAGCCTGCCGCATCATGATTCCCTGTTCGCGGCCAAGGTCACCCCCTTGTCGCGGCAGCGCCTGATGCAGCGGCTGCAGGACTTGGAGCCGACCGATCATGCCCTGCTCATGCAGGTCTGGCGGTTAGTGGACTGGGCGCAGTATTCCCTGGATGACGATGTGGCTCGCATCACCAAGCAGGTGCGCGACGTGCTGGCCCAACTGGACAATCCCTGCCTGTGCGAAATGATTGCCCAGTACTTCGAGCTTCGCACCCTGGTGGCCGGCCTGCGGCGGCGCCACCGCGGCGAGACCACACCGCCGCCACACAAGGACTGGGGCTATGGCCGCTGGCTGGAGCGCATGACCCGCTATTGGCAGGAGCCCGGTTTCCGGTTAGAGCGAGTCTATCCCTGGGTATTCGAGGCCGATCGCCTGCTCAGCAACGGTGATCCGCTGGGCTTGGAGCGGCTGATCCTGCGCGAAACCTGGCGGCAGCTGGATCGCATCGGCGCAGGGCATTATTTTGATTTCGAGGCGGTGGTCATCTATGTCATGCGCTGGGATCTCGTCGACCGTTGGACGCGCTACGATGGCGAGCATGCCCTGCATCGGTTTCGCGGGCTGGTCGAGCAGGGCTTAAATAATTATGAGCAATTGTTTGCAGGTTAGGTTTTACAGCTTTTGCGATTCCTCAAGGAAACCTTACTAAAGTGGACGATTGCTGATGAGTACTTGTGTGATTAGCGACGATATAAGGTGAAACGTATGGAGCTTGCAGCCGTTTTGACGCTAGCAACAGAAGGCGGCTATGTAGCCTTTAACCCCGAGACGGGCACTACCACGCAAGGCGAAACGGTTGAGGAAGCGCTGCATAATCTGCCTGAAGCAACCGAGCTTTATTTGGAGGGATTTTTGCTTGCCAGCGCCGGGCGCTCTTTGCTGACA
>CAYFSA010000157.1:0-1349 GCA_964345605.1 uncultured Ectothiorhodospiraceae bacterium | reverse complement strand
CGAGCTTTATTTGGAGGGATTTTTGCTTGCCAGCGCCGGGCGCTCTTTGCTGACATCTTTTCACTAAATCGGCTATCTGAACATTTAACGGACGCGAGCGAGCATGACAGACACCGACACCCACAACATGACCGCCCAAGTGGTTTCGGTCCAGGACGATCTGGTAACCCTGGAAGCTACGGAATCGGCCGGCCGGGCCACCTCGCTGATGAAAAACGAAGTGATTTATATCCACCCGCGCCGGACCGAGGCGGATGGCCGCCGTGCTGCGCTCAAGGCCGAAATCCTGCGGGTTAACGGCAAACTGGCCGATGCCCAGGTCTACGAAAGCACCTCGGCGGTGGCCATTGGTGATCCGGTGGAGCAAACCGGCGAGCTGCTGTCGGTGAGTCTTGGCCCCGGTCTGCTAGGCCAGGTCTACGATGGCCTGCAAAATCCCCTGGAAACCCTCGCCCTGGGGTATGGGACATTCCTGCCCCGCGGCGTACATGAACGGGCGCTGGACGGACGTAAGCATTGGTCGTTCACGCCCGAGCTGCAAGTCGGTGCGCGTGTGCATGCCGGCGATGTCATCGGTACCGTGCAGGAAGGCGCCATTACCCATCGCATCATGGCGCCCTTCGATCTCCCCGAGGCGGCTGAAATCATCTGGATTCAGGAAGGCAGCGTCACGGTGGATACCCCGGTCGCGCGACTGCGCGACGAGCGCCATGTCGAGCGCGATATAACCCTGACCCAGCGCTGGCCGGTACGGCGGGCCTTGCCGGAGCAATTGATGGAACAGGGCCGGGTACAGCGGTTGTATCCACATGAGCCCATGGTCACCACCATTCGCCTGATCGATACCTTTTTCCCGATCGCCCGTGGTGGGACGGGCTGTATCCCAGGGCCGTTCGGCGCCGGCAAGACCGTACTGCAACATCTGCTGGCCCGCTATGCGAGCGTGGATGTGGTCATCGTGGTGGCCTGCGGCGAACGCGCCGGCGAGGTGGTCGAGACTATCACCGAGCTGCCGGATTTGGTCGACCCGCGCACCGGCGGCTCGCTCATGGACCGCACCGTGATTATCTGCAATACCTCCTCGATGCCGGTCGCGGCGCGGGAGGCGTCGATTTATACGGGGCTAACCCTGGGCGAGTATTACCGGCAGATGGGCTACAATGTGCTGTTATTGGCCGATTCGACTTCGCGCTGGGCCCAGGCGATGCGCGAGACTTCCGGGCGACTGGAGGAAATTCCCGGCGAGGAGGCCTTCCCGGCGTATCTGGATTCGGCCATCCGCAGTGTTTACGAGCGCGCCGGCGCGATCAAAACGCAGGACGGCCGGGATGGCGGCCTGACGTTAATCG
>CAYFSA010000156.1:0-6305 GCA_964345605.1 uncultured Ectothiorhodospiraceae bacterium | reverse complement strand
CGAAGAGTCCTCTTACCCGCAAGCGGCCAAGGAATATGTCGAGGCCCATCCCAAACTGGTGCGTTATTGGCTAACCGGCGAGCTGACTGAGTAAGGTGATTCGCGGCAACTTTTTCCCTTATGGGGTGGTGCAAAACTGTCAGGCCGGTTTTAACTGGTTTTGTTAAGGACTTGAAAATTGCTCCAACCGTCCTATATTTAGGAGTACATGGTCAAGGTAGAGCGAAGGAGGTTGCCATGACGAACCTAGTCAAGAGAAATGCACCGATTGCTCGGCGTAATCGGGAATTGACGCCCTTCGAAGGAATGGATCGCTTGTTTGATCAGCTCTGGGAAGGCGGTCTATTGAGCCCGTTTAGCCGGCTGTGGCCGGAATGGGCTGATTTTGGTGACCCAGAAGGGCGTATTCCGCGCGTCGATATTGTCGACGAAGACGCCACGCTGTTAGTGCGCGCGGAATTACCCGGCATTGCCAAGGAAAACTTGGATGTGTCGATGACCGATGATTATCTCACCATCAAAGGCGAAACCCGCGAGGAAATCAAGGAAGGCAGCAAACCTTACCACAGCGAAATGCATCACGGTAGCTTCAGCCGTACGCTGCAGTTGCCGGTCGCAGTCCGCGGAGAGGATGCACAAGCCAACTTCCATGACGGTGTCCTGGAGATTCGCTTGCCCAAGGCCGAAGAGGCCAAACGGCATGCAATCAATGTTGAGTAAGTTAAACCATTATAAGGAATGAAAGCAGGGCGAAGGAGAAGCCGACTGACTCGCATCATTCCTCTTCAAGCATAATTTGACAAACGCCGGTCAACCTGACCGGCGTTTTTTTCTAGCCATGGCAAGCCCGCAGTCTCCCCACTGCTTTGCAGCGCCAGGCTCGCCCCACCCGCCCAACTCGCATAGAGCAAGCTATAGCCGTTAAATCTGATAGCTAGAATAACAAGTGGGGCCGGCTTTCAACCGGCCCCACTTGTTATGTCTGCTAATTAACTAAGATGGCTATATACTTGCGAAACATCAACATTTGTTTAATATGATTTTGTTAAATTGCTTAACAAATGACACTGTTGTATTCAACTTTTCACAAGAATACTCAATAACACGAGTTCCCGAATGCCCCTGCTTACACTTTTGCTGGCCTTGCCGTTGGTCAGCGGCTTGATCGTCCTGTTTGTTCCTCAAGCCAAACAGCGCGCGATCATTGTGCGTGCTGCGGTATCGGGCCTGGGTTTGGCGACTTTGCTGTTGGCCGTTATCTCGTTTCGCGCCGAACCTCAGTACGTTGCGCTTGCCGATAGCGTTGCCGGCCTGTTGAACACCGGCTTCTTGCTCGCTGGCATCGCCATCTCGTTCTATCTCCTCTATGCCTGCCGGCGGATCACCAAGCGTGAGGCCTATATCCCGCTCCTGATCCTGGTGCAGCTCGGGCTTATTCTGTTTGCCGAGCTCGGAGCGGCCCATCCGCATGTCGATCATCCGCTTTATGTGGACAGCCTCTCGGTGCTGATGGCGCTCATCATCGGGCTGGTTGGCGGGCTCATTATTCTGCATGCCGTGCGCTACATGGCTGACTATCATGCCCATGACACGCAGGTGCGCGATCGGCAGCCAACCTTTTTCTTTATGCTGTTTCTGTTCCTCGGCGCCATGTTCGGTATCGTCTTCAGCAATCAGCTAACCTGGCTGTTCCTCTTTTGGGAGGTGACGACACTGTGCTCGTTCTGGCTCATCGGCTATGCGGGAACCGAGGAGGCGACCCGCAATGCCTTTCGCGCCTTGGGCTTGAATCTGATCGGTGGGGTGGCCTTTGCCGGGGCCATTGTCTGGCTGAGCGCGGGGCCGGGGCCGCATACCTTGGAGCTGGACCAACTCATCGCTTCGGGAGGCGCGCTGGCGCTGCTGCCGGCGGCGCTGATCGGTATTGCCGGGTTGACCAAGTCGGCCCAGCTACCGTTTTCGTCCTGGCTGCTCGGCGCCATGGTCGCCCCCACCTCGGTCTCCGCCCTGCTCCATTCCAGCACCATGGTGAACGCTGGCGTGTTTGTCCTGATTAAATTCGGCCCCGTTTACCATGACACGTTGGTGGGTGTGCTTATCTCGCTTATCGGCGGCATCACGTTCCTGGTCACCTCCCTGGTCGCGATCAACCAAAGCAATGCCAAACGGGTCCTGGCTTATTCAACGATCGCGAATCTGGGCCTGATCGTCATGTGTGCCGGGGTCGGCACGGCCACCACCCTGTGGGCGGCCATGCTGTTGCTGCTGTTCCATGCGGTCGCCAAGGGCTTGTTATTCCTGGGAACCGGCACCACCGAGCATCTGATTGGCAGCCGCAACATCGAGGACATGGAGGGACTGGTCTATCGGCGGCCGGTCATCGCGGTGGTGATGCTGGTCGGGATACTGGGGATGTTCCTTGCCCCCTTTGGCATGCTGCTGAGCAAGTATGCCTGTTTCCAGGCCTTCCTGAGTATGGAAGTCCTGCCGGGCGATGGCGTGCTGCTCGCCGCCATCCTGGCCTTTGGCAGCGCGCCGACGCTGTTTTTCTGGAGCAAATGGATGGGCAAATTGGTCGCCATGCCGCGCCGTGCGCAGCCGATCGAATTGCCGCTGCCGCGCGATGAGGCGATCGCGCTATTAACCCTGACGGGGATAACCTTTTTGGCCTGCGTCCTGTTCCCTCTGGCAGATTGGAGCTTCGTTCAGCCTTATACCGGATACCTGATGGCCAACGGCCTGATTCCACCTGAGATCGCGCGGATTCCGGCGGAGAATCTCATTATCATGAGTATTATGCTGGCCGGGCTGTTCCTGATGCCGTTGGCTTTCTGGCTGTGGCCGCCGCGAGTCGTCGCGGTGAGTGGTTATCTGAGCGGGGCCAACATCACCGGCAGTGCTTCGTATCGCGGGGCCATGGGCGCTGAGCGGGAAGTGGCCAGCCGCGGTTACTATCTGAAAGGCTTCATTCAGGAAGAAACCCTGTTCCGCGCTGGCCTGATCGGAACGGGCTTGTTGTTAATCACGATGCTGGGTGTGCTCCTATGAGCGGCTTTTCGTGGCCGTTGGCGGTTGCCTTCGTGATCTTCGGCCCTGTAGTCGGGGCCCTGCTGGCCGGCCTCGACCGGCGCCTGACCGCACGCATGCAGGCGCGGCATGGCCCGCCCATCCTGCAGCCGGTCTACGATGTCCTGAAGCTGTTCGACAAAGACACCTTGGTGGTCACCGGTCTGCAGTCGCTCTACCTGTGGGGCTATCTTTTCTTCATGGCCATCGCCGGCGTGATCTTCTTTCTCGGCAGCGATCTTTTGCTCAGTACCTTTGCGCTGACCGTCGCCGGAATTTTTATTTGCCTGGCGGCCTACGCCACCAATTCCCCGTACAGCAACATTGGCTCATCGCGCGAGCTGATGCTGATGATGGCCTATGAGCCGATGCTGATCCTGGTGCCGCTTGGGTTTTTCTTGGTCTCGGGCAGTTTCCGTGTCGCCGAAATCGCTGCCGGCAGCCCGTGGCAGATCCTGCAACTGGTCGGCATTCTGCTCGGTTTTCTTTTTATCCTGACGATCAAGTTGCGCAAATCGCCGTTTGACCTCAGTTCCTCCCATCACGGCCATCAAGAACTCGTCAAAGGGATTACCACCGACTTTTCCGGCACCGATCTGGCCTTGGTGGAAATCGGCCATTGGTACGAGAACGCCATCCTGCTGGGCTGGCTGTACCTCTTTTTCGCCCCGCTGGGCCTGTTGGTGGCCTTGCCCATCGCCGTGGTGCTCTTTTTCGCCGAGGTACTGATCGACAATACCCATGCCCGGCTTACCTGGACCAGCACCCTTCGATCGGCCTGGACGTTTACCGCCCTGGTCGGTGTCACTAATTTAATGATCTTACCCTTTATCCTATGAGCTTTATCAAAAAATCGCCCTGGATCCTGCACTATGCCGCGACCAGCTGTAACGGCTGCGATATCGAATTGCTGGCCTGTCTGACCCCGCTCTACGATGTGGAGCGTTTCGGCATCATCAACACCGGCAATCCGAAACATGCCGATCTCTTTCTTGTCACAGGGTCGGTCAACGAGGAATCACGCCAGGTGGTCGAGAACCTGTATGCCCAGATCCCCGATCCGAAAGCGGTTGTAGCGATCGGCGCCTGCGCCTTGAGCGGGGGCATTTTCCGCGATGCCTACAATGTGTATGGCGGCATCGATCAGGTGATCCCGGTGGATGTTTACGTGCCGGGCTGTGCCGCCCGCCCGGAGGCGATCATCGATGGGGTCGTGCAGGCCCTCGACATTCTCGAGCAGCGCGCCAAGACCCGCAAAACCCAACGCCGACGGGTAGCCGCATGAGTATTCAAGAAACCTTTGAGGAGCTGGCACTCGAGCAGTGGATCGATACGGCTCAGCAGCACCGCACCGCGGGCTACCGCCTGGTGCAGATGACCGGCACCGCGCGCAGCGATCATTTCGAGATCATGGTCAGTTACGACAAAGACTATCGCTGCGTCAACTACCGCCTTTACCTGCCCCGCGAGCAGGCCGAATTACCGAGTCTGAGCGCTGTGTTTCCCGCCGCCTTTACCTATGAGAATGAGTTGAAAGATCTCTTTGGTATCACTGTGAGTGGCCTGAGTGTCGATTACGGCGGGCATTTCTTACGCACCAAAACCCAGATCCCGTTTACCGGCGAGGTCGTGGTCAAAAACGCGGCCGGCGAGAAGGCCGCAGCCAGCCCATCCACTACCACGCCGCCCACTGCGGGGGCGCAGCAGGATCACTGACTTATGGCCAATACCACTATCGTCCCTTTCGGCCCGCAGCATCCGGTGCTGCCCGAACCTATCCATCTGGACCTCGAGCTCGACGACGAACGGGTCCTGCAGGCCCTGCCATCCGTCGGTTACGTCCACCGCGGCCTGGAGTTGCTGGCCGAGCGCCACGACTTCCTGGAAATGGCCCAGGTCGCAGAGCGAATTTGCGGTATCTGCAGCTTCATCCACAGTCAGGGCTATTGTCAGGGTGTGGAACACCTCATGGGTATCGAGATTCCGCCGCGGGCGACCTACCTACGCACGATGTGGGCCGAAATATCGCGGATTCAGAGTCATCTTTTGTGGCTGGGGCTGTCCGCCGATGCCCTCGGTTTCGAGAGTCTGTTTCAACACAGCTGGCGCATCCGCGAGCAATTGGTCGACATTATCGAAGAAACCGCGGGGGGCCGGGTGATCTTCGGCGCCTGCAAGGTCGGCGGCGTGCGCAAGGATATCGACGCAGACACCTTGACCCATGTGACGCGGCGAATGCGGGAAATCGAGGCCGAGTACGCCGAGATCGCCAAGGTATTTACAAAGGACGTGACGGTCAAAAAGCGTACCGTCGGCATCGGGGTTATGCCCGGTGATGAGGCCTACGGGCTCGGCGCGGTGGGACCGGTCCTGCGCGGCAGCGGGATGGCCAGCGATACGCGCGAGCGCGGCTATGCGGCCTATGCCGAATTGGATTTCGAGCCCGTGGTCGAGCAGGCAGGCGATTGTTACGCGCGCTGTCTCGTGCGGGTGCGCGAGGTCAGTCAGTCCTTCGACCTGATTCAGCAATGCCTGGCGCGGCTGCCGGCCGGCGAGATTGAGGTCTCGGTCAAGGGCAAGCGGCCCGAAGGTGAGGCCATGTTTCGCCTGGAGCAGCCGCGCGGCGAAGTTTGTTATTACATTAAAGCCAACGGTAAGAAACAGCTTGACCGGTTTCGCGTGCGGACCCCGACCTTTGCCAATATCGCGCCCTTGGTGCAGATGCTCAAAGGCTGTGAAATGGCGGATGTGCCAGTGATCGTCCTGACCATCGATCCCTGTGTCAGCTGCAACGAGAGGTAAACGACAATGAGCTGGCTATCGATTACCGCCCTGGTGACCCGCAGCGCCCTGCATAAACCCGCCACCCGGCTGTACCCGGTCGAGCGGCGCGAGCCCTATGCGAGAACCCGGGGCCATATCGAATTTCGCATCAACAATTGCAATTTTTGCACGATCTGCGCCACCAAATGCCCGACCCATGCCATCGTGGTCAACAAAAAGACCAAGACCTGGGCGATCGACCACCGGCTCTGCATTCTCTGCGGGCTTTGTGTCGAAGGCTGTCGCGCGGGCTGCATCAGTCTGAGCAATCAACCTCATCCGCCGCTGTCGGCCCATGAAGTACAGCAGTTTCGAGAAGATTATGCAGCGCCGGGAACTTCAAACGATTCGTTGTAGTAATTAGGAGTAAGCAACCGTTAGTTTCAGCTTCTTGATGAGGTCAGTCGTTATGAGTT
>CAYFSA010000155.1:3430-6361 GCA_964345605.1 uncultured Ectothiorhodospiraceae bacterium | reverse complement strand
AACAAGCCGTTGTATGGCGTCAGCATGCTCAAGGACTATCCGTCGCTGGCTGAGTGATCGCGGGAATGTGAATAGCTCGTACGCTGTCCGGCCTGAATAATCATTAACTCTAAAGTACAGTGATTGGCGGCCGGCAGCGCGAGTGTCACAACAGTAAGGTGAATCGATATTGATCGATAGGCAAGCTGCAGTGTTCATTGCTGAAGACTGCATGGCGTAGCGCCGGGCCTTTGGAGTCCGGCGTTTTTTATTTGTGGGGTGGGGGTTTTTTCGGAGCGATTTAGGCGACCTAGAGGTTGTTCCTTGCGCCCGCGAATGTGCTTAACTTAATGGCTGTGCTTGTCCCCACGCGGGGACAAGGGGCTGGACCATTTGGCTTCGCGAACTTATGCGACGATTAATGCGTAAACTTTTCTGGACGGCCTTGGCCGGACTGGCTCTGTTGGGGCTGGTAATGCTGATAGGGCCTTTGTTTATCGCGACTGACTCGGTACGTCAAACCGGGAAGGCAGAGGACTTCGCGACAAGCGATAGTCAATTCACAACCATTGATTTCCCCGGTACTGAGGGTCTGCGCATTCATTATTTGCAGGCTGAGTCTGCGCCGCGCGTTAAGTCCTGTGAGCAAAATTTTATCCTGCTGCATGGCTTCACCCTGAATGCCTGGTCCTGGCGCGATGTGATGCCGCTGTTCGCCGAGTACGGGCGGGTAGTGGCTTACGATCAAGTGCCTTATGGCTTGAGCAGTAAGCTGCCACGTGGACAATGGCAAGGACCGAGTCCTTATACCCAGGAAGCGGCGGTCGAGCAGTTATGGGCATTGATGGCTGCCTGGGGGATGGAGCAAGCGACTTTGGTGGGCAATTCTGCGGGTGGTACCCTGGCACTCAATGCCGTTCTGGATCGGCCGTCACGGGTTCAATCCTTATTACTCGTCGATCCTTGGATTATCATTAAGCGTCCGACTTTCCCGGAATTCCTGGTTGAAACGCCGCACATGCGGCGAGTGAGCTTGGCACTCGCCCGCTTTTTGGGCAACGAGGCCAAGCTGCTGCAATGGTCCTACAGCCAGCCGCAGCGGATTTCGGCAAAGCGGTTGCAATTGGCCCGCAAACATACTCGGGTAGCCAACTGGGACCTGGCTTGGGGGGCGCTGTTCAACCAGTCCCTGGCCAGTTCGATCGATATCTTTGGACGGCTGGCCAACATTCGTCAATCGACGTTAGTCGTGCAGGGGCAAGATGATCGTTTGGTGCCCGTCGCGGATACCCGGCGGGCGTTTGAGCGGCTGCCCGATGCAGAGCTGAACATTCTGGCTGGTTGTGGCCACCTGCCCCAGGAAGAATGTGACGATGCCTTTATCCAAGCAGTGCGTCCCTGGCTGGAACAACAGCGTCAGTCGCAATGTGCGCCGGGTGGATCATTTGGCTTCAAAAACTTAGGCAACAATCAATAGCAACATGAGAGGGTAGACCAGTGAAGTATGCGGCACGAAGAACCTGGCCTCAGAAGTCAAGCAACTGGGAAATGGAAGCGGAAGCGGAGGATGTGGTCAAGTTTGCCGAACGATTTGCCGGGGACCGGCAATTGGCGCTTGATGACGAGTTCTTGGTGATCGAGAAGGAAGGCCCGGATTCCGATATTCAATTCTTCAAGGTGGCCAGTGACGACCCTTATAAAGTGATCTCAACCGAGCCCCGCATCGAATCGGCCTCGGCTGGATCGGCTTCAGCGACCGGCGGCAAGGGTCGGATCACGATCGGTATTTCCCCGTTTATCACGAACGTGCTCAATATGACCAAGGCCTTTGTCTTTGCACTCGTCTTCGTCGTGGGAATCATTTGGCTGGTGCGGCAGTTCGGCTAAGTGAATGTTAATTTTACTTGACATACAGCAAACAATCCTGGTTAAACCCTAATGAATCAGGTGTTTATCTGGGGGGCGGGAAAGCCTGAGCAACAGCCGAGCATAGCTCGCCAGGCTCGCTCAGCACTTCGCTCTCACTGTCTTCATAATACGCAAATCCCTTTTTAAAGAATAACTTGCGTCGTCATTCCCGGCCGTTGGCCAGGCCTGTTTGCTGCTCGTTTGCCACTGTATTTAATAAACCGTTTGAATATCGCAGTGATGCGTCTCACAAATTTTTGTAAGTTTGGGTTGACATATAAAACTGTCAGGCTAAACTAACACTCAAGGTCGCGGCAGGCGCAAAGGCAAATGGCAAACGCCTTCTCGCGATCGCCAGGAACGCAATCCATGGACCGCCTTGCCCGGCAAGGCTACTTTCTTAATCAACCCGAATTGGGGGGTAATAAAAATGGCAGTTTATACATCTCGTGCTGCTCAAGCTGATAGTCCTTCTGGCCTGACTGAAGCCCAAGCGCTGGAATTCCATGAGCAATTCAAAAAGACCTACGTTGTCTTCTTGGGTCTAGCTGCAGTCGTTCACGTATTGGTTTATTTCTGGAAGCCCTGGTTCTGACAGGCTTGTGGATCGACGAACCTGATTTTTAATTTGAGCGATATTGGAGATTAATACAATGGCTGAATCCGTACCGACCCCGACCAATCCCCAAGACGACTGGAAACTGTGGCTGGCTGTTAACCCCGCAGTATGGCTGATGCCGATCCTGTTCGCCGTTATCGGTATTGCGCTGATTGTGCATTCCTATGTTTGGGATGACTTCGGCTTTGATGGCCCGGTCGCTGCTGAAGAAGCGGCTAAATAAGCTGGCGATTGAACGCCGTCTGACGTTAACAATAAACTTTTTGAGGTGATTAAAATGGCAGAATCAAGCCCCTCTGGCCTGAGCGAAATGCAAGCGAAGGAATTCCACGAGCAGTTCAAGAAAACTTATGTTGTGTTCTTGGGCCTGGCTGCAGTCGTTCACGTATTGGTTTATTTCTGGAAGCCCTGGTTCTGACAGGCTT
>CAYFSA010000155.1:0-3330 GCA_964345605.1 uncultured Ectothiorhodospiraceae bacterium | reverse complement strand
ACTGTGGCTGGTTGTCAATCCGTCGACTTGGCTGATGCCGATCCTGTTCTCGCTGTTGCTCCTGGCTCTGGCTGTTCACGCTTATGTCTTCTCTGTGCCTGGCTTTGGCTGGGAAGGCCCGGTTGCTGAAGAAGCAGCTGAATAAGCGAGTGTGCCGCCGTACCGTGGCGGAGAGTGTGCCGCCACGGGAAGCGACGCTGAAGCATTGATCGAGTTTTACGAACGACGTTCCGATAACTAATAATAATATGGGCCGAGCAGGGCCCGTCCAGGCAGGGCGAGTAAGAACAAAGTGAACTCAAATCGCTCGAGTTAAGGCGCGCCCTGCAATTAATTGCCATGGTAAGCAGCAATCAAAGCTGGTAGATGGCTGAAGTAGGTTCTTGTGGGAGCCTGATTCTAACTGACTGACAATTAAGTGAGGGTATGCTGATGGCTGACTATGTGCCGACACCGAGTAACCCCCAAGATGACTGGAAAGTTTGGTTGGTTGTGAATCCGGCAACCTGGCTGATGCCGATTCTATTCGCTCTGTTGATTCTTGGCTTGGCCGTGCATGGGTATGTCTTTTCTGTGCCCGGCTTTGGTTGGGAAGGTCCGGTAGTCGCTGAAGGAACAGCTAGCTAGGTATCCGATGAACCGGATACAACTTCATGTTGAGTGTTTTATCACTTGAACGTCAACTTGTTTGAGGTGAAAAAAATGGCAGACGTAAGTCCTTCTGGTCTGAGCGAAGCACAAGCACTGGAATTCCACGAGCAGTTCAAAAAGACTTATGTGGTTTTCTTAGGCTTGGCTGCTGTTGTTCACGTATTGGTTTATCTGTGGAAGCCCTGGTTCTAAGAACTGCTTGGTCCAAACAAACATTAAAGAGGGTAAGACAATGGCTGAAAATGTACCTGTGCCCAGCAATCCGCAAGACGACTGGAAACTGTGGCTGGCTGTTAACCCCGCAGTATGGTTGATGCCGATCCTGTTCGCCGTTATCGGTATTGCGCTGATCGTACATTCCTATGTTTGGGATGACTTCGGCTTTGACGGTCCGGTAGCCGCTGAAGAATCAGCTATGTAAAAACCTGCCTAGAGCGGGTTGGGTAAGGAATAACAACAAACTTGGCGTGGATTTAGTCAGACAAAATAATGACAATATCTTGAGCCCGGCACCTTTTGGTATCGAAGAGATAAAATCTTTGATACAGAAAGCTGCCGGGCTTTTTTTTGTGTGTGGTTTAGGCACGTCCCTGCAAATCATTTCCCAGCAGAGCCGATGCAGTCGGGTTACGCTGCGCTAACCCGACCTTCGACAACGACAACTACCCGGAGATTATTTTTAGGGAGCTTTAAGCGGATTGCCCTAAGGCATCTGGTCCAAACCGAACTGCGATGGGGCTTGGGCTAGATTGTTGCGCTTGCTGCGCAGGACCAGGGGCATGAGCACGATCATGGCTGCCACTAGCAGGATGATTTCAAGCGTGTACACGAAGCCGTAGCCAAACGTCACCGATTCGAAGGTGGGACCGAATGCGCCATTGAGGGCGAGACTGCTGAAGATGTCGCGCAGCGCCCCGCCAAGCGCGATGCCGCCGCCGGCGGCCGTTGCCTGCACAGCTCCCCAAGCACCCAGGGCCAGCCCGACATGGGCGCGTTCTGCAAGAGCCATGGCGGCGGTCAATGTGCCGACCACAAAAAGGCCGGTACCGAAACCGATCAGGGCGGTGCCGATTCTGAAAATCAAGGGTGAATCGAAGGTGGCGGCGAAAATAACCAAACCAAAAGCGACGACGCCCAGGATCGTGCCGATGCCGGCGAGTCGATAGGAGTCGCCACCGTGACTGAGGAGGTAAGCGGACAGGGCGAATGCCGTCAGCGTGCCGCCGGCCAGAATCGCCGTCAGCGTCGTAGTTTGCGAGACCGTCAGGCCGAGGACCTGGGCGCCGTAGGGTTCGAGCAGAATCTCCTGCATACTGAAACCGGCCGTGCCCAGTCCGACCGCGATCAGCAACCGGCTTGCCTGGCCGCCCTGCATGAATTCCCGCCAGGTTTCCTTGAAGGGGGGTCGCGGGATATTGGCGATGGCCCGTTTGATGTTCACGGCTTCCTGTTTCCACAGCGCGGCGAGATTGAGCAAAATAGTGGCGATGGCCGCGCCCTGCACGACCCCGACCAGTTTGCCGGGCGTGAAATCCTTCAGGGCGTGGCCGAACAACAGGGCACTGGCGGCCATGCCGAGCAGCAGGGTGACATACAGCAGTGCCACTACGCGGGGGCGCTTGCGCTCCGGCGCGAGATCGGTGGCCAGGGCGAGTCCGGCGGTCTGGATGGTATGCAGCCCCGCCCCGACTAGCAGAAACGCAATGGCAGCGGCGACGGTGCCCACGAATGCAAATTCATTGCCCTCGTCCGATAGCAGCAGAATGGCGAAGGGCATGATGGTAAAGCCGGCGAATTGCAGCATGCTGCCGAGCCAGATATACGGTACCCGCCGCAGGCCGAAAGCTGAATGGTGATAGTCCGAGCGATGGCCAATCAGTGCCCGCAGCGGCGCGAATACCATGGGCAGGGATACCATCAGGGCGACCAGCCAGGCTGACACGGACAGCTCGACCACCATGACCCGATTCAATGTACCGTACAGCAGCACCATGGCCATGCCGACGGTGACCTGGAACAATGACAGACGCAGCAGCCGCGGAAAGGATAAGTCTTCCGAGGCAACGTCCGCGAAAGGCAGGATTTTCGGAAGAATTTCCAGCCATTTTTCTTTGAGCGCATCAGCCAGCTTTGTCATGCCGTAACAAACCTAAGATAAAGATGAGAGCAGGATACGGAAGGCGTATAAGCCAGGGCCTATCGCCAGGTTGGTCGTGATTATCCCATTGTGCTCGCTACCTTGGAACCCACGTGGCCGATTAGGCCGAGCTAAGCCAGCAAAGCATCACGCCACTGCCATTTAAGTAAAGCGCAGCCAGCGGCTGGCGGGTCGACCTCCAGGTCGACCCTTAATTACTTGGCTAACCTGCTTGGTAATCGATACGCCCAGGCGGGTCGGCACCCGCTTTATGGCAGGGCAGTGCCGCTCGGCAACCGTTGTTTCCCGCTCTGTTGGCTGGGCTGCGGCAGTGTTAGGCGACGTGTTTGCCAGGCCTGAGCGCAGTTACAGCAGTGCTTGCTCGCTTATTCATCGGTCACGCAGCCATGGGCGGCGTCCTGGACCCGCTTGATATATTTGAACAACGTGCCCCGCTGGGCCTTGTAAGGCGGCATCGTCCAGGCGACGCGGCGTTGCTCGAGGGTGGCTTCGTCAACCTCGATATCCAGGCGACGCGTCGC
>CAYFSA010000154.1:0-6363 GCA_964345605.1 uncultured Ectothiorhodospiraceae bacterium | reverse complement strand
ACCTGGTCGGTTGAAACCGACCCTACAAGCTGATGTCATCTTATGTTGCAGCGCAGCAAAGGGCTTCACTGTCATTTCAACGAAATTATCACTGCGCTCTGTGCAATAATTTTGTTAACCTTGCTCAGCCAGCGATCGCAAACCTTACCCGGCCAAGGGATTAAGAAGGCATCCACCACGGAGCAGGACACTCAGGCCGGGAACAACAATGCAGCCAGGCATGCACGTTGGCGAACTACACTCGTGGGCTTACATTATTGAGGAGTCATACAACATGAACTCAGCAAAAGCGTATTGGCGGGCCAACATTCGGCTTGTCACTGTTTTGTTGGTGATTTGGTTCATCGCGTCTTATCTGTTCGGCATCATTTTGGTCGAACCCTTGAACCAAATTCGTATCGGGGGCTACCAGCTGGGATTCTGGTTCGCGCAGCAGGGCTCGATCTATACCTTTCTGATTCTGATCTTTGTCTATGCCTTCTGGATGAACGGCCTGGACAAGAAATACAACGTGCGTGAAGAGTGAGGGAGGACTTAAGGGATGGATCAGCAAACCATGATTTATCTTGTCGTCGGCGCGACGTTTGCCCTGTATATCGTTATCGCGATCTGGGCCAAAGCATCGAGTACCGGCGAATTCTATGTCGCGGGCAAAGGGGTCAACCCAGTCCTCAACGGCATGGCCACCGCGGCCGACTGGATGTCTGCGGCCTCGTTCATTTCCATGGCCGGTTTAATCGCCTTCAAAGGCTATGATGCGTCGGTCTATCTGATGGGCTGGACCGGCGGCTACGTCTTGCTGGCCCTGCTGCTCGCGCCTTATCTGCGCAAGTTTGGCAAGTTCACCGTGCCCGAGTTCGTCGGCGATCGGTATTACTCGCAGCTTGCGCGGATCGTGGCGGTGATTTGTTTGATCGTCGCCTCCATCACCTATGTCATCGGCCAGATGAAAGGCATCGGGGTCGCCTTCGGCCGATTTTTAGACATTCAATATGAAATCGGCTTGATGGTGGGCATGCTGATCGTCTTTTTCTATGCCGTGCTAGGCGGGATGAAAGGCATCACCTACACCCAGATCGCCCAATACTGTGTGATGATCTTCGCCTATACCGTGCCGGCGGTGTTCATCTCCCTGCAATTGACCGGACACTTCTTCCCGCAGATTGGTTTGGGTAGCACCATGGCAGGCTCGGAGGCGTTCCTGCTCGATCGTCTGGACCAAATCCTGGTTGATCTCGGCTTCAATGAATACACTGAGCAAAAGGGCACCTCGCTGAACATGGTGCTGTTAACCCTGTCGCTGATGATCGGGACCGCCGGGTTGCCGCACGTCATCATCCGCTTCTTCACTGTGCCGAAAGTCCGTGATGCCCGCAAATCGGCCGGTTGGGCGCTGCTGTTTATCGCCATTCTCTACACCACTGCCGGCGCGGTCGGGGCGATGGCCATTTATAATCTCATCAATACCGTGCAAAACGACAATGTCGCTGAGGTCACGGACACCCTGGCTTACGAGGATCGGCCCGAGTGGATGGAAACCTGGGAAAACACCGGCCTGCTGACCTTTGAGGATAAAAACGGCGATGGCCATATCCAGTATTACAATGACGACAACGCAATCTATGCCGACATGGCCGCTGAAGAATACGGCTGGCAGGGCAATGAGTTGACCGTCGACCGGGATATCATGGTCTTGGCCAATCCCGAGATCGCCAACCTGCCCAACTGGGTGATCGCCCTGGTAGCGGCCGGCGGGATCGCCGCGGCCTTGTCGACCGCCGCGGGATTGCTGTTGGCCATCTCCTCGGCGATCTCCCATGACTTGCTCAAGGGCGTGGTCATGCCGAAAATCTCCGAACGCAATGAACTGCTGGCCGGCCGGATTACTATGGCCCTGGCGATCCTGGTAGCCGGTTACTTCGGCTTGAACCCACCCGGCTTTGCCGCCCAGGTCGTGGCCTTAGCCTTCGGACTCGCCGCCTCGTCCATCTTCCCAGCTTTGATGATGGGCATTTTTTCCAAGCGCATCAATAACTTCGGTGCAGTTTCCGGGATGCTGGCCGGGCTGACTGCCACCCTGGTCTATATTTTCTGGTTCAAGGGCTGGTTCTTCATTCCGGGCACAGAAATGGCACCGAACGATGCGGCCCATTGGCTATTCGGCATCCAGCCGGAGTCCTTCGGGGCGATCGGGGCATTGATCAACTTTGCTGTGGCCAACTTGGTTTCGCGCGTCACCAAGGAACCGCCCGAGCATATCCAACATCTGGTGGAAGATATCCGGGTTCCGAAGACTGCTGATGCGGGCGAGGCTCCGAGTGCTGGTTAGGTAAAGCCGGACAAGCCACAGGGAAATTGTTGTCCTTAGCTGGATTGGCATAAGAGCCGTCACGTCTGGTGCCAAGGTTTCGCCTTGGTACCAGATAATGAGTTCATCCCAACCAATCACTCGACCCGAGGCGCGTCCTATGGACATAGAGCTCATCGAAATTCGTGATTACCTCGCTACCCTGCCCTTATTCAAGGATCTCAACGCCGATCAGCTCGATTCGCTGCCGCGGCGTATCGCCGTGCGCTACCTGCGTCGGGGCAGTCCCTTTCCACCGGCCGATGCGCAAGTCCTGGCACTGTATATTTTGCGCTCGGGGGCGTTAGAACTACGTGACAGCCAGGGCACGTTGTTGGAAAAATTGGGCGAGGGCGATTGGAGCGCAGAGCTCTGCGAGCAACAATTGACGACCCATCAATTCAGCGGCGTCATGGTCGAGGACAGCTTGCTGTATGTGCTGCCTTGTTCGCAGTTGACCGAGCTGCGTCAAAGCAATCCCCAGTTCGACAGTCGTTTCGATGCTTCCCTGACCGCGCGTTTGAAGTCCGCGCTGAACGATCAGCGCCAAACCCTGCAAAAAGGAGTAGCCGATTTAACCTTGATGGTCGGCGGGCTGTTACAGCGCAAGCCCGTTACCACGCCGGCTCAGACCAGTATCCGCGAGGCCGCGCGGATCATGGCGGAAGCCGATATTTCCTCGTTATTGATTACCAATGCCCAGGGCCTAGCCGGCATTATCACCGACCGCGATCTGCGAAGACGCTGTGTGGCGGTCGGCCGGGATGTCAACGAACCTGTTAGTACCATCATGACCCGCGATGTGGTCACGATTCCCCCGACCATGCTCCTGGCCGAAGCCGTCATGCACATGACCCAACTCAATGTGCATCATCTGCCGGTCGTGCAGGAGCACAAGCCGATCGGCATGATTTCCAGCTCGGATATCGCTCGCGTGCAGAGCGTCAATTCCGCCTATTTCGCCATGGATGTGAGCCGAGCCCAGTCGGTCAGTGAACTCGTGCAAATCAGTGCACGGCTGCCCGATTTGCAGGTGCAGTTAGTCAACAGTGGCGCCACCGCTCAGCACATCGGCGAGGCCGTCGCCTCGGTTACCGATCATCTCACCCAGCGCCTGATCGCGCTTGCCGAAGCCGAATTCGGCGCCGCGCCCATGGCCTATGCCTGGCTGGCCGGCGGCTCGCAAGGCCGGCGCGAGCAAACCTCGCATTCGGATCAGGACAACGCTTTGCTGCTAGCCAGGGAGCCCGATGCCGACGAAGCAAACTATTTCGAGCAGCTCGCCCGCTTCGTCAGCGATGGCTTGCATGCCTGCGGCTTTTATTATTGCCCGGGTGAAGCCATGGCGACCAACCCCAAATGGCGTCAACCGCTGAATGTCTGGCAGCAATATTACAAGCGCTGGATCGAGACCCCTGATCCCAAGGCGCTCATATTCGCCTCCATTTTTTTCGACTTGCGCGTGGTGCATGGTGATGTTGAGCTTTACCAAGCGCTACAGCACGAAATCTTGAGCTTAGCAGGAAAAAACCGCATTTTTGTCGCCTATATGGCGGCCAATGCCCTGCATCACCGTCCACCTTTGGGCTTTTTCCGCACTTTCGTGCTGATCAACGATGGCCAGCATGACGCCACTTTGGATATCAAGCATCGCGGCGTTGTTCCGATCACCGACATCGCCAGGGTTTATGCTTTATCAAGCGGTATCCCCGACGTCAATACCGCAACCCGCTTGCAACAAGCCAGCGAGATCGGCGCCATGTCCGAAGATATGGCCGAAAGTCTGCGCGATGCCCTTGAATTCATCGCCACGCTGCGCCTGCGGCATCAGGTCAGACAAATCACCAGCGGGAAAACGGCCGACAATTATCTACCCCCCCATGTGTTGTCTGGCCTGGAGCGCACGCATCTCAAGGATGCCTTCAAGCTGATCCAGACCATGCAGGAAACCCTGGCCAACCGCTACCAGCTCGGCCGATTTTCTTAGCACCCGCCCATGCATACCCTGGCAGCCGCCTGGCGGACAGTACAGCGACACCGCTTACTCAAGCACTTGGGCGAGAGTCCGTTGCGCGCTTTCTTGGCAGCGCCACGACCGTCCATGCGCACTTGTTGCCGGGATAGTGAATTGGTTGCGATCGATCTGGAAACCACGGGCCTGAACCCCAAGCACGATCGAATTTTGAGTGTCGGCCTCGTGATCGTCCAGGGGACGGCCATCCCCTTGGAAACGGCCGCTCATTATCTGGTGCAGCCCAAACAATCCATCCCCGAGAGCTCCGCTGTCATTCATGGCATCACCGATGACACGGCTGCTGACGGCGCGCCTTTGGGCGAGGTTGTTGCTCAAGTGCTCGCCCTACTGCGTGGACGTATCCTGCTCGCCCACAATGCCCGCATTGAGTTAGCCTTTCTCAGCCAAGCCTGTCGACGGCTCTGTGGCGGCCCGTTGCTGATATCCAGCGTGGACACTCAAATCCTGGCCCAGCGTCGCCTTGAACAGCGCCAGGCCAGCCTGCGCGCCGGTGATCTGCGCCTGCATGCCCTGCGCAGCCGCTTCGGTCTGCCCCAATACCCAGCCCATAACGCCTTAAGCGACGCCCTCGCCGCTGCCGAGCTTTACCTCGCCTTGATCAACGATGGCGACGACCCGGCTAAACGGCGAATTGCAGATGTATTGACCGGTTAACCAGTCTTTAGGGTTGCCAAGCAGGAAACGAGACTATGCAAATGACCTGGATCAACTATAATTGAGTGACTTGCCTGTTCTGGACATGTGATTGATACGGCGATTTCTTCAATGTGCTAGCTGTGCTAGCTCGATAAGCGGCCATTAACAGGCAAGTTTGTTTCTTATTGAATTGTAGTTAGAGGTCAACTATCGATGAAAGAGATGATCCGGCTTTGGGCAATCCTTCTGCTTTGTGCAGGACTACTCGTCACCATGAGTGCTTGCGATGATGACGATGACGATAATGGCGGGACAAATGGTGAACAGACCGATGACGATGACGATAACGATCAGGATGGCAGTGACGACGACTCCAATCAAGACGGCAGTAATGGCGATTCAAATGGAGATAATGGCAACGGCGATAATGACACTGATAACGGCAGCGACGGCGACGACGCCAATAATGGCAGCGAAATCAGCGGCTTGATTACCGAAGCTGTACGCGAGCAGCTAACAAGCAGTGCCAAAAGCCTTGCCGTGAGAAGAGGTGTTGCCGAAAATACCATCATCAAGGGTGATGCTGACGACACCGCAACGCAAGAAGCCGCAACCGATGTTCAAGTGGCACTACTGCAAGCGGTCAGCCAAGCCCAAACTCAAGCCTTTACTTCCCGACCATCCTCAGTGCAAATTCAAGCCGTTTTTGAACGTTCAGTTTCTTGGACAAGTGATGATGGCACTGTAAGTGTTACGGGCGACATCAGGTTTGAGTCGCCGGATGAAGAAACCTATCCCATTACCTATACTTACGATAATCGTGTGGAGTTCGACGACCACCCTTACAACAATGCTACGGTCTTTGGCGAAGTCCTTTATGATGGCAACTTTGAGTCAACTGGAAGCCAAAGTTTCACTTATGATCTAACCATGGATGGCGGCACCGTTATCAATTATACCGGTTCCAACGCCTACGAAATCGAGTTTCTTCACTCCTTGGAATATACCATGGAAAACGGCACTGTAACCCAGTGTAATGCCCGCTATTCACTCAACGGCGAAACATGGGTCCAAGAAGATTGTACTAATCTGGCGAATTCTGCGCGTTAATATCATTATTTTATATTTTATAAGCTTTCACCCCTCTTTCTCCTTCGAGGGAAGAGGGGTTGAATCATTCAGCCCCATAGGAGCGCTCCGCAAATCATTGCTGATTGGGAATGTCACGAGAAACCGGCAAACCCAACAGAACAAACAATTCGCCCGATTCTGGATGAACCCACTCTTTAATAATCTGCGCATTACTCGGACTTAGAGCAGCACCCGACTCCAGGGTTGTCGCCGA
>CAYFSA010000153.1:0-6385 GCA_964345605.1 uncultured Ectothiorhodospiraceae bacterium | reverse complement strand
GAATTTAAGTTAGTCCACTCACCTCGATTGCAGCGGGTTGGCGCTGCCCCAGTGCGTCGTCGGGCACCCCTTCGGCGGGCATACGGTCGCCAAGCGATTGATGCGGACGCTCAGTGTTGGGCGATTCAAGCTGCGACCTCAACTATTTCAAAGGAACTATGCGGCTCCGGAATCGGTTCCCCGCTTGCCTTCAAATCCTCCAGATGCATCTCAATAGCTTCCGCGATGAGTTGCAGCGCTTCAGCCTTGGTCTCGGCGGCGGCAATGCATCCTGGGATGTCCGGCACATAGGCGCCGACACTGGTAGCGCTTTGCTCAAGGATTACGGTGTATCGCACTTAAAGATACCTCACTCGGTCAGGCCAGCCTGTTTGAGAACATTCTTCAACGTTCCTGGTGGAATGTCTACGCTGGACTTTCCGGCTACGGTTACGGTGCCGGGCTTGGTTGGATGGTGAAATTGCCTATGGCTGCCGCGAGTCCGGACCAAGAACCATCCGTCATCCTCTATAAGTCCAATCAGCTCTCTGACTTTCACGAAACGCTCGGTTCAGGTCGCAACCACACGAAGCCTGGGGACTGATTGAACGCGCGGCTGGCAGGGTGAGTCGCCCAACGTTCAGCACAACCCGCCGCGTGCTGGCTGGTCGGAGCGAAGCGACGGCTGGCCAGCACGCGGTCGGAGTTTGTGCACTTGTTGGGCGATTTATGCAATCTCTGTCATGGGGCGAACGCGCGGCTCTGGCAGTGGACGACCTTCTTTGTTGAAATGATTGATGATGTCCTGAACGACTTCACATAGTTCGCCGTACAGGGCGAGAGGATCTTCCCCATGAATGCCAGTGATAAGGTCAGGGCATTTCCCGATATAGACGTGATCTTCATCACTCCATTCAACCCATTTGTGGTATCTGTCAAGGTCTTTCATTTCTGCACCACATCAATTGCTTGCGCAATTTGCTTTGCTTGGCACCGTTTGGCTTCGCTGGTTCCCAAGCTGGAGCTTGGGAACCAGCGAATTCAGTCTATTCCATTACTTATAGGTTATCTGTAATGGATGCACGATCCAACCAGACCGCGCCAAGCCGCGCCAGTGCCAACAAGGTTAATTGCCCGCGTGACCTTGATCTCCTGACTATTAACCCGGTGTCAAATAGCTACGGATGTGTTACGTCTTGAGCATGGCACGAGAAGACGCTCGCACACTGCACCCAGCCGCGCATCAAGAGAAGCGTAAGACGGCTTTTCCTCTGTCGGAACGCGGATTCACCTGCCCCGCGGCGGTGATCATCAAGGCTGTAGTGTTCAACGGCGCTCGCGCGAGCCATCGCTTGCTTAGTCCTGTGCTCGTAACGCTTGCGTGAGCAATTCCCGGCGCGAGACCTCGCGCTGCCAGGGGCACTCTTTCTGGAAGGCCGCCATATTCGCATCGCGTTTGCGGATCACGTCATCCCAGGCGGCGAATACGGCCTCGGCATCGGCATAGCCTTGCATATTCAGCACCAGCGGTTGTTGCAGGTAGTGGCCCAGCCAGCGGTCATAGGCAAGATGGGCCTGCTGGGCAGTGCCGAGCCATTCAAATGACAGCCGCGGCCCAAGCACCTGGTAGTCGTCGGCATCGGTAAGCCGCGGCGCCGCCCATTCCGACGGCACCGGCAAGCCGGGGTCCTCATCCGGGACCAGCAGGCGGGTCAGCAGCCACGGCGTTAGCACCAACAGCAACCGCCAGTTCTCGACCCGCCGCAAGGCCCGGAATTCGATCCCCAGGGCATGATTGGCCATGGGGTCGGCGGCAAAATACCGGCCATAGAGATCCTGATACATCGCTTCGAGCGCGTCCAGAAAGGTCTCATCGTCCTGCAGCGCAGCTGGCAAGGCCTGCCAGTGTGAAGCCGGGACGGCTGCGGTGGTGTCGGGTTCAGTCATCAGCAGCAATACCTAAGGGAAAACACGCAGCTAACCGCGCCGCCGTTTGCCGATACAGCAGCAGATTCGCGTGGTCCTGCAGGTCGTCACAAAAGCGCGGTATCCAGCGATCCATATAGCGGCCGCTTAAGGTTTCCCAAGCTTCGCCCGCAGCTTGTCCCTGCGCCAGTAAATGCGCAGCGAAGTCCAGGATCGTACCGAGATAATCGGCCGGCGCCCCGGTCGCAGCCATTCCTAGTTGAGCATAAATATTCGCTAAATCAGCTCGGCTCTGACCATGCATGGCCCCTTCCAAATAGGCGGAAGCAAACGGCGGACAGGGCGTTTTCGGGTAGCCGGAGACAAACAGCCGGGTATGCTCGGCCTGCCATTCATCCAGCGCCAGCGCCTGCAGCTCAGCCGCGGGCTCAGCTAGCCAGGGGTGGACTGCCGCCTGTTCAGCGATGGCCGTTTTGGCATCCGCCGCGGGGGTGCCCAGCAGCCAGGCATACAAGCGCAGATCGGAACTCAAACTATTCATCAGGGAGCCATTCCCGGGTAGAGCAGCTGTGCCTGTTCGTTGGCCCAGGCGATAATGTCTTGGTGATAGCGGGCGATTTGCGGGCTCATGGTTTTGGAGGACTGGAGCCAAATGGCGGGGCCGATTTCAATCGGCCCCGAAGGTTAAGTGACTTCCCGAAAACGATGCACCTCAATTGAGTGCGACTAAAGTCGCACCTACCGCTTGTGCGCTTGTTCATGCGGGCCAACGATTCTCGGCAATCACCATAAACCATTGCACCCCTACCACGGATGCGCATATACCCCCGTATACATGAAGTAATGGCGCAGCAAGTAGCCCCCCATCAACACCAGCACCGAGGCCATGACGATCGGCCAGCGGGTCGACCAGCCCTTGATCACCCCTTTGAGTTCCAGGAAGAACGGCACCAACAGGCCAAAGCCAATGAAGCCGATCAGCCAGCCGAGGTCGGTCCACAGCAGTTTCGCTGATTGCATAGCGGATTCGGAGCCGGCCAGCATGAACTGGAAGAAGGAGAACAGAATGACCAACTCGGTGGAGATCAGAATCAGGTCGATGCGCTCGTAGAACACCCGCAGCTCATGATCTTCCTCGCGGCGATTGAAGATGTTCAGCACGATCAGCACATAGGCCAGGGCCGTGGAGAACGCCGAGACCGTAAACAACAGCGGCACGGCCGGGTTGTGCCACAGCGCCACCGCCGGGAAGGACTGCAGCAGCAACCCGGTATAGACCGCCACGCCAACCCCATTGATAGTCGCCAGCCAGCCGATGATTTTGCAAAAGCGTTTGGTGAAGTTGCTCAGCGCGACCACCCAGTTCCATTTCAGAATACTTTTGAGCAGCGGGATCTTGTGAGAAGTTTCAGCCTCCATGACATGCGGCAGGGCGTATAAAACGCCCCAGATCATCATCCAGGTGATGAACTGCGTCCCCCAGGCGATCCAGGCATGCGGCTGCAGGAAGATCACGAAGGGATTGAGCACATAGATTACGGCAATATGATCGAGCAAATGCTCGAACAGCAGCGCCGACCCCGCGCCCAACATGATCACGCCGGAAATCGCCCCCCACAGCACCAATTGCCGGTAAGGCTTCCAGTACATATCGGTCAGGAAGGTCACTACTAAGGTCGCGGCCCCCAGGCCGCCGAGATACAGATAAACAGCAATCCACCAGGTCCACCAGGTCTGGGTATCGTAGCTCATGGTTACGTCCATGGGTCAGCCCCTCCAGTTCATGTCATTGATATAGTAAACATTGGGTCGGGTGCCGATATGCGGCAGCAGCGGCCGCGCCATACCGCTGGCGACGATCTGAGCAATGGGGTCGGCGTGATCGTCGAGATCGCCGAAGCGCCGGGCGTTGCCCACACAGGTCTGCACACAGGCCGGGACCTGGCCGGCGCTGACGCGATGCTCGCAGAAGCTACATTTGTCCACCGACGGCCGTCGCCGTTCGTAATCCGTGCCATAGAATTCCTTGCCTTCACGGACATCGCCGTAGGAAACCTCGATGCGGGCATCATAAGGACAGGCCATGGCGCAGGCCCGGCAGCCCATGCACAGATCCTGGTCGACCATGACGATGCCGTTATCGAGTTTATAGGTCGCGCCGGTTGGGCAGACCGTCATGCACGGCGGATTGTCGCAATGGTTGCACAGCCGCGGGAAAAAGCGCCGGTGGACGTCGTCGCCAAGGCCGATTTCCTTGTCGTGCACATAGGTGCGCCAGCTGTTCTTCCAGACCGGGGTCTGGTTCTCCATCGCGCAGGCTGCCATGCAGGCATTGCAGCCGACGCAGGTGTTCAGATCGATGACCATGGCATAGTGCGTCATGCGAGCGCCTCCTGTGGTTGCGGTGCCTTAACGACCCGGACGGTGAATTCCTGCGAGCGAAAGCCCGCGACCACCGGTTCGACTTCATGAGGAATGAGTTTGTTGGTGGCGGTGCCGTCGCCGACGGTACGCGACAGGGCCTTGTTCTCCACGCCGAAGGAGGAGTAGACGAACACCGTGTCGCGATTGACCAGGCGCGTCAGGTAGGCCCGCCCGTCGGCCTGCTGGCCGGAGCGCAGATTGGTCAATTGCAGGGCATCCCCGTGCTTGATGCCGAGCACCTTGGCCCGGTCCGGGTGAATCCAGACCCCCTTGTAGACATCGTCTTTGAAGGTGTTGATGGCCGCCAGCACCGGGTTGTTGCTGTTGGTCGAGCCATGCGAGACGGTCGGCGACTTGCCGTAGGTGAAATAGAACTCATCTTTTTCCACCGGCACATGCATGGGCTTGTCGGGACGACATTCGGCCGGGATATAGGTCCCGAAGACATGGAAGTTATCCTGCTTGAAACCTTGCTGGCGCAGACTGTGAAACAGACCGCTGAAAAACTCGATGCGGCCGCTGTCGGTCGGCACCGGCATGTGCCGCGGCATGCTCCAGTGTTTGAGGATCTGCTGCTTATCCTCTTCCAGGAATACGCCCTTCTCGCGCAGGCCCTTGTCCAATTCGGCCACGGAAATACCGAGCTTGTTAGCCGTTTGCGCATAGGAAACCCGGCGGCAAGCCGCGGCGAACGCCCCCTTGGGATAGAGATCGCGGGTCTTGGCATGCTCTTGGACCACGGCATCCTTACCCAGACCGGTCAGCTTTTCCACCCAGGTCAAAAAGCCGTCCGTGTTGCCGCTGATGATCTCGGTCATTTTCAGCAGGATGTCCGCCGTTTCCTCGGTATCGTACAGCGGCGGGATGGCGGCATAGCGGGTAGTCAGGGCAAGATCGTGGTTCACCCCGTTGCCGTACAGAGTCGGCTCATCGCGTTCCAGATAGGTCGTGTTGGGCAGGATGACATCGGCATAGGCCGCGGTGTCCGAGGGCAGGACATCGATGACCACCACTAGGCCAACATTTTCGTGCGACAGGGTTTCCTTCCAATAGGTATCCGGATAGTAGTGCCGCACTGGATTGGCGGCGTTGATGAGGAAGGCGCGGGTATAGTACGGCTCACCATCGTATTCCAGCCGGCCTTCCACCGACTCCTTCATGCCGGTATCGGTCATCACCGGCAGGGCCACGTTCGGCCGCCCGGCCTGGCGCTCCTGCTCGCTGAAGGCCCAGGTCCAGCCGGGCTTGCCGTGGGAGAAATTCTCGCCCTTGGACAAGGCATTGATTACCATCTTGGCGAAATGCATGCCGGCCAGATTGGCCATGGGGGCGGCCAGCTCCTCGCCCTCGGCATAGGCGGCATACATATGATGGGCCTTGTGGTGCAGCTCGCCGCTCATGATCCAGCCGCCCTCGCTGTCGATGCCGCCGGTCAGGGCCTGGATCATGGCCTGCAGGCGCCGGACCATCATCATGTTGCCGTAGCGCGCGCCATGCCAGCCGGGATCGATAATCGCCGGGCGGCTGGTGCCGAACTCTTTGGCGATCCGGCGGATGGTCTCGGCATCGATACCGGTGGAAACGGCCGCCCATTCCGGGGTGTACTCCTGCAGCTCGCTGAGCTGGGCCATGAACACGGTCTGCACCGGCCGGCCTTCGACGGTGAAGCCCTCCGGCACCTTGAGATCGGGGCAGAAATTGCCCTCATCGACGGCATTGCGGTTGTCGTGGGTGAAGCCTTGGAGGACGCGGATATTGGTGCTTTGCTCCTCGACCACCATGGGCCGGCCTTGCTCGTCGGTCAGCAGCTGCCATTCGCCCTCGTCATCCTTGTAGACCAGGAAGGGCATATTGCTATGGCGCTTGAGGAAGGTGGCATCGTAATAGCCCTGCTCCATCATGATCTTCATCATCGCCAGCAGGAAGGCGAGGTCGGTGCCGGGGCGGATATTCAGCCATTCGTCAGCCTTGGCCGCTGTCTCCGAGCGCCGCGAGTCCAGCGCCACTACCTTGGCGCCGTTCTGCCGACCCTGGGCATAGCGCACCATGCGGCAGG
>CAYFSA010000152.1:5108-6407 GCA_964345605.1 uncultured Ectothiorhodospiraceae bacterium | reverse complement strand
CGGGCCAGCCTAGAAACATCCAGGATGAGCGCGATACTCCCATCACCGGTGATGGTGGCGCCGGCAAACCCCGGCAGGCCGTGCAACATCGCACCCAGCGGCTTGATCACGACTTCCTCCTGGCCGATCAGGCCGTCAACGACCAGGCCCACCAACTGGCTGCCGATGGACACCACCACGACATGCGCATCCTCGCCATAACGATAGTGGTGATCATTGAGCAGACGCCGCCTTAAATACAGCAAGCCGAGGGGATGGCCGCGCACTAGAATCACTTCCTGGCCATCAACGACCTTGGTGCGCCGCAGATCCAATTTCAGGATCTCGCTGACATTCGCCAGCGGCAGGGCCAGCCGGTGCTGGTCCAGCGTGACCATCAGTGTCGGCAGAATCGCCAAGGTCAATGGCACTTTGATGCGGATCACCGAGCCGCGGCCCGCAACCGAATCGATTTCCACCTGACCGTTGAGCCGATTGATCTGGGTCTTGACCACATCCATGCCGACACCCCGCCCGGAGACGTCGGAAATATTGTCCTTGGTGGAAAACCCCGCCGAAAACACCAGGGCAAAGGCATCCTGATCGCTCAAGCGGGCGGCACTCGCCTCGTCCATCAGCCCCTTGGACACGGCTTTTTGGCGCAGGACATCCGGGTCCATGCCCTTGCCGTCATCCTCAATGGTCAACAAGATCTGATCGCCTTCCTGGGCCGCCGCTAGCACCACCTGGCCCTCGCGCGGCTTACCCGCCGCGGCCCGTTCTGCCGGCGCTTCGATGCCATGATCGACGGCGTTGCGCACCAAGTGCACCAAGGGGTCGGCCAGGGCATCGACCAAGTTCTTGTCGAGATCGGTATCCTCGCCCTTGAGGGTCAAAGAAACTTCCTTGTTCAAACTGCGGGACAAGTCCCGCACGACCCGCGGAAATCGCCCGAAAACCTTTTTCACCGGTTGCATGCGGGTCTGCATGACCGCGTTTTGCAGATCAGTGGTGACCACGTCCAGATTGGCCACCGCGCGATTGACTTCCTCGTCCTCAATGGAGTCTTTCAATGTGGCCAAACGATTGCGAACCAGCACCAGCTCCCCGACCATGTTCATGATGCTGTCGATGACCTTAGTATCCACCCGCAGGGTCGTCTCTGCCTGCGGCCGGGCGGCGGCCGACATGGCATCCTGCGCGGATTGTTGGCTAGCGCCTCCCCCGGCGGCTTTAGCCGGCTGCTTGGCCGGTGGCTTCTCGGGTTCTTGATCGGCTTGAGCAGAAACCTCGGCGGCAGGCTCGGGCTGCGCCGCGGCG
>CAYFSA010000152.1:0-5008 GCA_964345605.1 uncultured Ectothiorhodospiraceae bacterium | reverse complement strand
GGGCTGTCCGATGGCTGAGTCGTGGGCGGCTGGCCGGCGCCATGAAGCTGATCGAGCAGCGCCTCGAATTCGTCGTCGTTGATTTTGTCGGCTGCGTCATCCTTGGCCGTGGCTGGCTGGGAGCTTGCAGCCGTCGAACCAGTCGCGTCGCTGGCTGGCGGCGTTTGCGCAGTGCCGCCCTGACTCAGAGCATCGAGCAGGGCATCGAATTCTGCGTCCGTAATATCACCGTTAGCGCTGCCTGCGTCGGCCGTTGCAGCAAGGCTCTCGCCAACCTGCTCGGTTGTCTCGCCAGCCGCTTGGGCCGCTGTCGTATCATCTGTCGTATCATCGGGCCCGCCGCCGGGCTGAGCGTAGGCTTCTAGCGTCTCGAGCAATGCCGCCTCGGCCGGAGTCGGCTCTTCACCCGCCCGGATTTGCGTGAACATGGTATTGACCTGATCCAAGGCCTTGAGCACGGCATCCATCAGGGCACTGTCGATAACCCGCTCGCGATTGCGCAGCACATTGAACACATCCTCGGCCCGATGGCATAGCGCCACTAACGGGTCCAGTCCAATGAAGCCGGCGCCGCCCTTGATCGTGTGGAAACTGCGAAACACGGCATTGAGCAGATCACCGTCGTCGGGCATCTGTTCCAGCTCGACGAGCTGCTCGCCCAAGCGCTCCAGGATCTCCCCCGCCTCGACTAGAAAGTCTTGGACAATTTCATCGTTCAGATCGACCGCCATAATGTGCCAACGCGCCCCTTAAACAATCGGCATGCTGAGTTAAAATCCCAAACTGGAGAGCAGGTCATCAACCTCGTCCTGGCTATTGACGACCTTGGTTTCATCATCCACGTTGGGAACGGTCGGCCCGGTACCATTGGCCTGAATGGTTTCAGCCGGCTTTTCGCGCTTCGGTTCGGCCTGATTGTCGCCGACTTTCATGCGCTCGCCGCCAATCCGCACCAGATCGACCAGGCTTTCTTCGAGCTCGTGCACCAGCTCGATCACGCGGCGGATAATCTGGCCGGTCAGGTCCTGAAAATCCTGCGCCATCATGACTTCCGACAAATGGCCCCGGACCGTGGTAATATCCCCGCGCAGCTGGCCCATGAAATCATCAAGCTGATGGGCAAGCTCGCGGAACTCGCTGGCATCCATCTCGCGGCGGCGAAAGCGCTGCCATTCAGCATCCAGCTCGCCGGCTCGCTGCTCGAGATCGCGGCAGACAGGATCGACTTCATCGAGGGCATTCAAGGTCCGGTTAGCCGCCTGCTCGGTCATGGCAACCACATGGTTCAAGCGTTCCTTGGCATCGGGAATGTCATAGGCCGCCAGCTCATTGAGCCGGGTATCCAGGCGAAAGCTATTGAGCGCCTCGTGCAGATTACGCGTCAGCTTGCCCAGTTCCAGAAACAAATCGTATTCACGAGCACGTACCAGCTCATCAATCACCTGGTTCGCTTCGTCGTAGTTATCGGATTCGATAAACTCCACCAAGCTCCGCGCATTCTCGAGCATGGTTTGATTATTGTGCGCAGATTTGTTGTCAGGCATCGGGGTAGGCGCCGCCCTAGGCTTCGAGGCGTTCGAAGATCTTGTCGATCTTTTCTTTCAGGGTGTCCGCCGTGAAGGGCTTGACGATATAGCCGTTAACACCCGCCTCAGCCGCCTCGATGATCTGCTCGCGCTTGGCCTCGGCCGTGACCATCAGCACCGGCAGTTTGGCCAGCGAAGGCTCGGCCCGTAACGCTTTGAGCAGCTCGATCCCTGGCACATTCGGCATATTCCAATCGGTGATCAAAAACTCGAAATCGCCGTTTTTCAACAACGGCAACGCCGTGCTGCCATCGTCGGCTTCCGCGGTATTGGTAAAGCCCAGATCGCGTAACAGATTCTTGATAATGCGGCGCATTGTCGAGAAATCATCGACAACCAAAATTTTCATATTGGGGTTCAGTTCCACAGCTTCCTCCGCTCTAAAACACTCTCATTCAAGCCCATCGTTGCCGCACGCATCCACCGCACCCGCTTAAATCTCGACACATCGCTCAGGGGGACATCCGCTCAGGGGGAAATCCGCAGGATGGAACCCGGCTGCACGCCGGCCACTGCTGCTGGTAGGGTCGGTTTCAACCGACCCGCCGGCCATGCGTTTGCCCCCAGCGCGGCGGGCTGAAGCCCGCCCTACAGCGGTATCGCTGCAGCTGTACCGAGCAACGCGGCCCCGCGCTCAGGCCCGATCGTCTCTGCAATGTCGTGATGATAAGGATAAATCAGCTCGAATGGTAGCATGCATGCATGGGCGACATGGAATCGGCCAGGCCGTTCCCCGCGCTGCCGTCTGCGGGCAGTGCCTCAGGCCGGCTCGCGCCAGTCCGCCATGCGGGCGCGGATGCGAGCGAGTACCTGGCCGTGGATTTGGCAGACGCGCGACTCAGTCACCCCGAGTATCTCGCCGATCTCGCGCAGATTGAATTCGTGATCATAATAAAGGGACAGCACCAACCGCTCGCGCTCGGGCAGGCCATTGATGACATCGACAAGGGCCTGGCGGGATTTAAGATTGACCATCTCGGTCAAGGGACCGCGGGTGTCGCCCAGACTGGCCTCGCGATCCTCACCCCCCTCGTCCGCCGTCAGCTCATCCAGACTCTGCACACGGGCAATGGCGGCGTCGCTGACGATATGATAGTACTCATCCAGCTCGACGCCGAGCTCGGCGGCCACTTCGTGGTCCTGAGCATCCCGGCCCTCGCGGTTCTCCACTTGCCGAACCGCTTCGGCGACTTGCCGGGACTTGCGATGCACCGAGCGTGGCGCCCAATCGGACCGGCGCATCTCATCGAGCATGGCGCCGCGAATCCGAATTCCAGCATAGGTTTCGAAGCTCGCCCCTTGCGCGGCGTCGTAATGCCGGGCCGCCTCCAACAGCCCGATAATCCCGGCCTGCAACAGGTCATCCACCTGCACACTGGCCGGCAGGCGGGCAATCAGATGGTAGGCAATGCGCTTGACGAGACCGGCGTGCTGCTCTACCAGGGTACTCGTGTCGCTTGCCGGGGCCGCTGCATACATAGCTACTCCGCGAATGGTGCAAACTCCGGCTTGGACTGCTCAGCGCCGATCATCCGCTCGACAAAGAATTCCAAATGGCCGGACGCCCCTTGCGGCATCGGCCAGGCATCGATTTTGCGGGCCACGCTCTTGAACGCGGCACTCGCCCGACAGCTCGGATAGCCGTCCACCACCGCCATCTGCCGCTGCACGGACTTGCGCAAATAGTCGTCGAAAGGCACGGCACCCACGTAATGCAACGCCACATCCAAAAAGCGCTCGCACACCGTCGCCAGCTTGCGATACAAGGCAACGCCTTCTTGGGCGGTACGCACCATGTTGGCGAGGATATGAAAGCGCATGGTTTGATGCTCGCGATACATCACCTTGATTAAAGCATAGGCATCGGTAATCGAGGCAGGTTCGTCACAGACCACGACAATGACATCCTGGGCGGCGCGGGTGAAGCTGGTCACGTTATTCGCCAAGCCGGCCGCCGTATCTACGATCAGCACATCGACCGGTAAATGCAGCTCACTGAAAGCGCGGATAATCCCGGCATGCTCGGCCGGGGACAGCTGCACCATACGGCTCACACCCGAGGAGGCGGGCACGATTTTGATCCCGCCCGGCCCTTCCAGCAGAATTTCGCTCAATCCCAGACGGCCTTCGATCACCGCCGAGATATCGGCCTGCGGCGTCAAACCCAGCAGCACGTCGACATTCGCCAGGCCGAGATCGGCGTCGAACAGCATGACGTTGCGGCCAAGCTGCGACAGGGCGACCGACAAGTTCACCGAGGCATTGGTTTTACCCACCCCGCCTTTGCCGCTGGCGACAGCAATAACCCGTACCGGCCGGGCGAGATGACGCAAGCCGGCCGCTTGATCGGCAGCAGCGGTCTCAAACGTGGGCATAATAAGCCTCTTGCGAACTGGATTGACCGGATGGCTCCGGATTGGACTCGGCCTGACTCCGTCGTGCCAGATTGACGGCTTCGCTGAGCAGTCGGTTGATACGGGCCGGATGTAAATCCTCGGGCACCCGCTGGCCATCGCCGAGCCAGCTCAGCGGCAATTGCCGCTCGATGACCACCGACAGGGCTGCGCCCAGCGTCGCCGCCTCATCCATTTTCGTTATGATACAACCATCCAGGCGCATACTGCCAAATCCACGGACCACTTCATTGATCACCGCCTGCTGGATATTCGCCGCTAGCACCAACAGCACCGACGCCCGCGGCGTGGCCTGCAGCGTCGCCAATTGCTCATTGAGCCCCATATCACGCTGGCTCATGCCGGCCGTATCGATCAAAATCAAACGTTTACCACTGAGTTCATTGACGACTCGCTTCAGCGACGGGCCATCGTCCGCCAGGTGCACCGGTACCCCGAGAATTTGGCCAAAGGTGAGGAGCTGGCGCTGCGCCCCAACCCGATAGCCATCGGTGGAAATCAGGGCCAGATGCTGTTTGCCGTGCCGCAAAGCGAAGCGCGCCGCAAGCTTGGCGATAGTGGTCGTCTTGCCGACGCCGGTGGGCCCGACCAACGCCACCACCCCCCCCTGTTCGGTGAAATCCGTGCGCGACAACGGAATCTGCTCGGCCAACGAGGCCATCGCCGCATTCCAGGCCGCATCCCCATCATCCGGCGCCGTTACCCGATCGGCCACACGGGTCGTCACTGCCTCACTCAATCCCAGCCGTTCCAGGCGCTTGAACAATTGAGCCCGTAGGGGATCACGCCGCGCCATGTCCGACCAGGCCAATTGCGCCAGTTGCTCCTGCAGCAGATTCCGCATCGACGCAAGTTCGCGGCGCATCTCGATGATACTCGGATCCTGGGATTGGCGGGCAGCAGAAGACAGATCCGCCCCGGCGGCCCAGGACTGGGCCGTCGTCCCCATCGAGCCCGCCTGCTCGCCGCGTTCCTGCAGCCAATTCTCATGCGACCAAGCCGGCAAGT
>CAYFSA010000151.1:0-6442 GCA_964345605.1 uncultured Ectothiorhodospiraceae bacterium | reverse complement strand
CGTGGCGGGCTGAAGCCCGCCCTACGTCAACCTGTAGGGTCGGTTTTAACCGACCGAGCAGCGCTGCGTTCTGCTGACTTCGACCGCATGGCCGGCGAGGCCGTCGCGCATTGCAACGCGCTCTACTTATGAATTACCGGAAATGCCAGATCACTCGGCATACAGAATTTCTTTGATAAAGGGAATCGTGACCCGCCGCTGGGCCGCTAGACTGGCATTGTCGATACGCTCGAGCAGCGCAAGTAACGACACTAAATCACGCTGATACCGGTTGAGCAAAAAATACCCCACCTGGTCCGGCAGCTCGAACCCCCGCTGCTGCGCCCGGTGTTGGAGCACTGCGAGCTTGACCGCGTCATCCTGCGAACCGATCCAAAAGACCGGCCCCCAAAGCAAACGCGACCCTAAATCCGGTAAGGCCGTTGTCACCTGGCGCGGATTGTCCCGCAATGCCATCACCAACGCATGCGGGTATTCACGCACTTGATTGATCAAACGAAACAATGCCCATTCCCACTCTCGATCGCCCAGCACAGCTTGCAGTTCATCCAGGCAAATCACTTCCAGCTCGGCAACCCCCTCCAGAATGCCTGGCCCTTCCTCCCGCACTAGTGCCAGCGGCAAATAAATGCTGCTGCGCGCGGCTGCCCGTGCGGCATGACAGACGGCCTGCAGCAAATGGGTTTTCCCGACCCCAGCCGGGCCCCATAGCGTCATTTGCTGCGCTCCCCCCGCCGCCAGGCCCTGAAGCGCATCCACCGCCGCGGCGGCATCGCCCGGCACAAAGGAAGTGAAGGTCGCCAGCTCCCGCAGGCCGACGTCGAGCGGCAGTTGCTTCACTGGACCCATCGATACCGCAGAGCCTCGCCGGCAGCCTGCGACGCTGCAGTCGCTGCCGCAGGCGTCAAGGTATCGGTAAGGCCAATGACTTGCTCCAGGCGCGCGCGCCCTCCCGGCACATCCACCCAG
Organism: uncultured Ectothiorhodospiraceae bacterium; assembly: GCA_964345605.1. Taxonomy (GTDB): domain Bacteria; phylum Pseudomonadota; class Gammaproteobacteria; order CAYFSA01; family CAYFSA01; genus CAYFSA01. The sequence continues at coordinate 5,473 of CAYFSA010000151.1, read as the reverse complement.
AAAGTCGCTGTGGTTCCCGCCAGACGCTGCAGGCGATAGGCTTGGACCACATCGAGACTCGCCAGGTAGTCAGCCACCGCCAACCAAGCCTGCAATGAATCCACTTCGGTAACCGTCATGATGAGGCCACTTGCCGTCACATCGGTGACATCGAGCGCCAGCTGCGAGGCTAACCGGTCAACCACTTCATGGGCGCCATTGGCCACGAGATAGGCCAGCTCATGCCCGCTTTGCTCCCAATCATAGCGATTCCCGGCATGCGCCAGCGACCACCGGATCAGCCAGCTGTTGCCGGACCGTTGCTTGGCATGCGCCACGACCAGGGCATCGGCGCGATAGCGGGCCGCCGCGTCGCGCACGCTCTCCAGAAACCCCCCCGCCAGATCCACGAAGGCGACCCGCTCACGATCGGCCAAATCCCACAACGGCAGCACAAAAGGCAAGCCGCGCTCCTGGGCAACCTCCTGCAGGGCAGCCCGGAGCTGATGCTCGGTATCGGCGGCGATAACCCGGCGCTGCGCCGGCGTTTCCACCCCCAGCCATAGCAGCACCACAGGCCGCTGTTTGCCCCAAAACGGTAGACTGCTCTGCCTGACCACCTGGCGCAGCGCACTCGCCTGCATCGTCACCCAGAGGCTGAACGCGGGACTGCCGGCTTGTTGGCCCGCCTGCGGCGCCAGTCGTTCGTAGCGGTAGCGCTGCACAAATTTCGCCGCCTGCTCGCGCAATCGGTCAACAGCTTGCTGGTCGCGCCACTCGCGCTGGCCGGTCACTTTAATCAATATCGCCTCCATGGCCTGGGCAAACCCTTGCTTGCGCGCGGCTTCGCTTTGATCGGGCACCCTGACCCGCACTTCGAACAGATCGTCCACCTCGATGGCTACAACGACCGGCGCGAGCAACAACAACAGCATGGCTAGCAATGACGGTAATATTCGCATGCAGGGATCGGCCTCATCGTGGCTGAAATAATTCCCACCAAGTTTTAGCATACTTGGCACCGATGCTGGCATCATAGCGCTCGCTGGGACTGCCGTTGATGATAAACGCATCACGCAATTGCAATGAATCCGCTAGGCCCGCCAACTAACGGCAGCGCGCCGCCGCAAGCCCTGACCGATTGAAGCCACCATGCGCAGCTTACTGAGCACGATACAATTCCTCACCCGCCTGCCGGTGCCAGGGGCAGGCCCCGCAGCGGCGAACAGGCCCCATGCGCTGCTCTGGTATCCCTGGGTCGGAGGCATCATCGGCGCGCTGGCCACTGCCCTGGCTTGGCCGCTGGCTTTGACCGATCCCCTGCTGGCCGGCAGTGCCTGGGTGGTGGCCATGCTGTGGCTGTCAGGCGGCCTGCACCTGGATGGCCTGGCCGATACGGCCGACGCCTGGGTCGGCGGCCTTGGCGACCCAGACCGAACTCTCACGATCATGAAGGATCCGCGCTGCGGCCCGGCCGGGGTGACCGCCATCGTCGGCCTCTTGCTGCTCAAGCTCGCTGCCTGTGTTGTGCTGGTGCGCACGCAGCAGTGGCTCTTGTTGATCTGGGCACCCGCCTTATCGCGGAGCGCGGCACCCCTCCTATTTGCCACTACAGCCTATGTGCGCCAGGGGGGATTGGGCAGCTCGCTGGCCGGCGCACGGCATTCGTCTGGCGTGGCGCTGTCATTCTTCGGCGTCTTTCTGGTCAGTGCCTTACTGGGCCCGCATGGCCTCCTCATGCTGCTACTCAGCGGCACCGTGTGCTTGCTCCTGCGGCGGCAGTTCGTGCACCGCATCGGCGGCATTACCGGCGATACCGTTGGCGCTGCAATCGAGCTAGTGGAAACGACCGCGCTGTTCCTTGCGGCCGCGCTTCCAGCCATGGCCTTTAGTTAACCACATTGCCGTTAACCCCCCTACGAATTCATGGGCTCATTCACCAATCGCAAATCATAAGTTAACTTTTCGCTAGTATAATTTCGCTCTATGGCTTAGTGAGCCGCCGCGTGTGCCGGCATTGGTTGCGCTTGTCATTGTGAACTCGGAACAATGCCACCACGTTATAGATCATCGGGGTAAGCCGGCATGCCTTGCCAGCATGTTTGGCCAGATACGCCTGAATCGTCAGATTGATGCTGGCAGCCGAGCGCGTCTTAAGCCCACTAGGCTCGACCCACTTAGCACCTAACAACGGAGGAACCGAACGGATGACGTCAGAACCCATGATCCCGACCAAACCCACCCCGCCGCGCCTGCTGATCATCGGCGGGGTCGCCGCGGGCGCCTCGGCGGCCGCCAAAGCCCGCCGTACCAACGAGGACTGCGAAATCGTCATGGTCGAAGCCGGCCCTTACATGAGCTTCGCCAATTGCGGCCTGCCCTATTATGTCGGCGGCGAAATCCATGAGCGCGACGATTTATTCGTTGCCGAGACCGAACAGTTCGCCGAGCGCTTCGCCGTCGATGTGCGTCTGGAAACCCGGGCCGAGCATATCGACACCGACCGCCAAACCGCCACCCTGATGACCCGCGACGGCCGCCAGGAAACCCTGCATTATGACCGGCTCATCCTGGCGACGGGCACCGACCCCATCATTCCACCGATCGAAAATATCGGCAATCCCAGCGTGTTCATGTGCCGCACCGTGCCCGACGTGGATCACATCGTAGCGCGTATGCGCTCGCTGTTGCCGCATGAGTTCGAGGGCAGTCAGCAGCGGGCGCTGCGCGACTCCAAGCTGCGGGCCCTGATCATCGGTGGCGGCTACATCGGCCTGGAATGCGCCGAGCAACTGATGCACCGTGGCTTTGTCGCCACCGTGGTTGAACAGGCCGGGCAGATCATGGGCTCGCTCGATCCGGAGATGACCCTGCCGCTGCGAGATGCCATGGAAAGCGCCGGCGCCCGCATCGTCTTAAACGACGCGGTGACCCGTATCGACAGCCATGGCGGGCGTAACGTCGCGACCCTACAAAGCGGCCGGCAAATCAATTACGACATCGCCATTCTCGCCGTCGGGGTTCGACCCGCTGCGGCCCTGGCCAAAGAGGCCGGCCTGCGGCTAGGTGACACCGGCGCGATCGCGGTGGATGACCAGCAGCGCACCAGCGATCCGCATATCTTCGCCGCCGGGGACAATTGCGAAGCCCCGTTCCTGCCGCATGGCCAAGCGGTCAATATCCCCCTGGCCGGCCCGGCCAACAAGCAGGGCCGGACTGCCGGCGCCAATGCCGCCCTGGATCTCGCCCAGGCCGCGGCCGATGACCCGCAGCGCTTGTATTTCAAGGGCGTGCTCGGCACCGGTATTGTCCGCGCCTGCGGTATGGTGGCCGGCGGCACGGGGCTGAACGAGAAAGCCGCCCGGGCCAAGGGCATCCCCGGCAGCTATCTGTATGCCACCGGCCCGAGTCATGCCGGTTATTATCCAGGCGCCGAGCCCATCCTGATCAAGCTGGCCTATGCGCCGGACAGCGGGCGCATCCTCGGCGCCCAGCTCACTGGCAAGGATGGCGTCGACAAGCGCCTGGATATCTTCGCCACGGCCATCTATGCCGGCCTATGCGTGGAAGACCTGGAGCATCTGGACCTGGGCTACGCACCACCGTTCGGGGCCGCCAAGGATGTCAGTATCATCGCCGGCTTTATCGCCAGCAATGCCCGCCGGGGCAGCAGTCCGGGGATTACCCCGCAAGAGCTGTTCAATGAGCTGGCGGGCGACAACCCGCCGCTGGTCATCGATGTGCGCACTGACCGCGAGTATGCTGCGGCCCATTTCTACCAGGCGATCAACATTCCCCTCGACGAAATACGCGAGCGCATTCATGAGGTTCCGACCGAGCGGCCGATCGTGGTTCATTGCGGGGTCGGCTATCGCAGTTATACAGCTCAGCAAATCCTGCGCCATCAAGGCCATACCAATATCCGTAATCTGTATGGCGGCTATGGCTTGCTGGAAATGCTGCTCCAGCCCGAACAGATCGTGCGGGACGAATCCCTGGAGGATGTGGCCGCTTAAGGCCCGGCCGGGGTCACAGATTGCGGGAGTCTGCTATCATGCCTGCCATGCGAGTGCCAGCGCGCCCTGTAGGGTTGAGCGCGCGCCTCGGCCTCGCTGACTCGAGCGGCGCGCCAGCCGCCTCGATTTATTGCGCCGCGGCATGCGCGTGGTATGCTCGCGCACTGGTCTGGTCTGGCGGCCGGGTGTCGGCAGGCCTGGGTTCACCCTATTACAGTCTGAACAAGCGGAGGAGCGATGAGCGAAAACATCTCGCACGTCCTAGAGGAGAACCGGAGTTTTCCGCCCCCTGAGGCGTTCAAGGCACGCGCCAACTTGAAGCCGGAAGATGTCGCCGAGCTGCGGCGGCGCGCTGAAACCGATCATGTCGGTTTCTGGGCCGATCTGGCCCGCGAGCACGTCGACTGGCACACTCCTTTCAGCATTGCGCTGGATGACAGTAAGCCGCCGTTTTTCAAATGGTTCACCGACGGCAAGCTGAACGTCTCCTATAACTGCCTGGACCGGCACCTGGCCAGCCAGGGGGATAAGCCCGCTATCATCTGGGAAGGCGACGAACCGAGCACCAGCCGCACCTACACCTACCGGCAGCTGCATGCCGAGGTCTGCCGGGTGGCCAACGGCCTGAAGTCCCTGGGTGTGCAGAAGGGTGACCGGGTCGTCATGTACATGCCCATGATCCCCGAGGCCGTCATCACCATGCAGGCCTGCGCGCGCATCGGTGCCATTCATTCGGTGGTCTTCGGCGGCTTCTCCGCCGAGGCAGTACGGGATCGGGTCAACGACGCCGCCGCCAAGCTGATCGTGACCGCGGACGGTAACTTCCGCGGCGGCAAGACAATCCCGCTCAAGCAGAATATCGACAAGGCCCTCGATCATGGCTGTCCGAGCGTGGAAAAAGTCCTGGTGTTCAAACGCACCGGCAGCGACGTAACCTTGACTAGCGGCCGCGATGTCTGGGCCGATGACGTGCTGGCCGGGCAGGCCGAGACCTGCGAGCCCGAATGGGTGGAAGCCGAGCATCCCCTGTTCCTGTTGTACACCTCCGGCTCCACCGGCAAGCCCAAGGGCGTGCAGCACGCCAGCGGTGGCTATCTGACCAATTCCATCGTCACCAACAAATGGGTGTTCGACATGCATCCAGACGATGTCTTCTGGTGCACGGCGGACGTCGGCTGGATTACCGGCCACACCTATATCGCTTACGGTCCGCTCGCGGTCGGCGCCACCCAGGTCATGTTCGAAGGCGTGCCGACTTACCCTAATGGCGGGCGTTTCTGGGAAGTCTGCGCCAAACACGGGGTGACGATTTTCTACACCGCGCCCACGGCCATTCGCTCGCTGATGAAGCTCGGCGAAGAGCTGCCCAAGCAGCATGATCTGTCCAAGCTGCGCCTGCTGGGCACGGTCGGCGAGCCGATCAACCCCGAAGCCTGGATGTGGTATTACGAAACCATCGGCCAAAGCCGCTGCCCGAT
>CAYFSA010000150.1:0-6491 GCA_964345605.1 uncultured Ectothiorhodospiraceae bacterium | reverse complement strand
TCCGCGACGCCGGCGGGCATCTCTGCCGGGGCCGCGGCTTGGCCGTCGGCCGCTGAGGTTTTCTCGCCGGCTTGGTCATCCGCTTGCTTGATGATATCGGCCGGGACCAGGTCGATATCATTGAGGATATACGGCGGCAGATAATAGGCCCAGCCGGACCAGCGGGCATTGAGCGTTGTCGCTTCTTCCTTGACGTCGGCGGGGCTGGCCAGGCTGGGCTCATGACCGGATTCGGCTGCTGGCGCCTTTGGCTTGCCTGCCTCGGCGTTAGCCTCGGCCGCATCGTCTTCCTTGGCGGCCTGAGCGTCTTCTTGGCGCTCTTCGGGGTCATATTTGGCCGCCAGCGTGACCCAGTCCTCGTCTTCGAAGAGGTAGCCGGTGAGGGTAATTACCAGGCCATCCCGGCGGGAGACGGTAACCGTGAAATCGCGCTCGGCTTCGGCAATGTCCGCGGCGGGGCGGACATTATCCAGACGCAGCTGGCTGAAGCGATTGGCGACCTGCTGCGGCGTGGGACTGGCCGCTGCCTCGGCCTCGTCGGGCAGGCTGGCCCAGATGAGCGGGCCTTGGGCGCCCTGGGGCTCGATCCGGACCGTTGCGCCGTCAGCCTGTTCAATGTGAATCCGCGTAATGGCACCGATTTCCAAGCTCAGCAGCTCGCGCTCGAGCCAGCTGTTGGGCTGATCCGCTGGGGGCAGATGCCCGCGGGTCAGCCAGGTCTGGGGATCGTCGGCCAGCCGCGCATAGATCTCGGTCGGGCCGCTGCGGCCGCTGACCGAGCGGCGCTCGCCCAGGATGACATCGGCCAGCACCTCACCCTCGCTGGCGGTCACTTTGACCCCCACCGATTCAGCCGTCTCGCTGCCCGGCTCCTGCAGGCCTAGGTTGGCATAGTATTCCGGCTTGCGGGTTTTCGGCTCGACCTTCTCTAGCCGGGCCAGGCCGATCAGCCATTGCCGGACTTTGGCGATATCCGCCGGATAATCATATTGGCTGGTGACCTGCCAGCCATCCTCGCCCCTACTGACGGTGATAGGGGCTTCATTAGTGCGCAGGCTGATCCGGCTGGCCGCATTGATTTTCGCGTCCAGCTCGGGGAGCAACTTCTCACCGCCGGCCCCCGTTTCAGCCGGTTGTTCGCGCATAACAAACGTGCCGTACAGCAGTCCGCCGGCCAAAAGGGCCAGCACCAATAAGGTGATGATACGTTTCATGCCGGTCTCCCCGTTAGGTTTGGGTGGCTTGCAGCCGCCGTTTGCGCCGCTTGAGCGCCAGGAACAGGCCGCCGAGGGCAATCAAAATCGGCACCAGCGCCGTGTTCAGGAAAATCAAGCCCGTTTTGAGGTTCTCGATCTCCTTGTGCAATTGGTGCCGGACCCGACGCAGCTCTTTGCGGATCTCGACTTGGCGGTCGCGGAAGCGGGCCAATTCCTTCTCTTGCGCCTCGGAGAGAATGAGTTCATTGCCTTGCTGCTGGCCCTTGCCACGTTCGAGCTCGGCCAGGCGCTGCTCGGTGGTGCGCAGCTCGTTCAGCAATTGTTGCTCTTTCTCCCGATAACGCAGCTCGGCCTGCTGACGCAGCTCATCGAGCTTGGTGAAAGGCCGCTCGAACTGGCCCCGATTGCGCACCGAGATCAGGTCATTATCCCCGGTCAGGTTATCCAGGGCGTTGACCACCAGGCTGCCGTTGGCATGTGAGGGCACGGCGATGCGGTTGCCGAGCAGATTCTGCACCTGCACCCAGAAGCGATCCCGCAGCATGTCGCTGTCGCCGACGATCAGCAGATTGGCCGGCTCCGCGGCTGCGCTCAGATGCTGGCGCGCGGGCTGGTCCTGACCCTCCGGGCTGCTCGGGTCGGCGTCGGCGGCGCTCGACTCGCTGGCCGCCGCGGTATTTTCCTCGCTGTTGCCGGCAGCGCTGTCCCCTTGTTCATCGCTGGCGCCCGGCGGACCTTCGGGGAAGGCCGTCTGCAAGGGGCCGTTCACCCGCACCATCAGGTTTTTCGGCGAATCGCCCGGCTTAAACCGCCGCATCAGTTGCTCGGGGTTGCTGAAGGGACCGAGCTCGCGGCTCGCCACCAGCCCGGCTTTGGCCGTGGTCTGCACCAGCGGGGTGACGGTCAGCTGCTCGTCCTTGTCGGCCTGGGGCTGCAGATGCCCGGCAGTGGCGAACATCAGGCTGCCGACGTTGGCGGTGACCACGTCCTCGTTGCTCATCTGCTCGGCCGGCACGCTCATCCACACCGGATACGGCGAGACCGCGGTGCGCTGACCGTCCTGATAACGGACCTGCTCGGCCAGCTGCAGATCGGCCACGACCTGCTCACGATCGAAGTCGATGCCCCAGTTGGCGAGCAGCTGATCGGCCAGTTCGGCCTTGCCGCCCGCAGCTCGCCGGGGACTGCCCGTGCTTTGCGGATCGACGAAGGCCAGCACGCGCCCGCCACGCAGGGCGAATTGATCCACCGCATACAGGGCTTCGGCCGATAATTGGCCCGGCTGCACCAGCATCAGCACATCGACCTCAGCGGGGATCCGGTTAACGTCTTTATCCAGCTCGTTGACTTCGAAGAGTTGGCGCATCTGCTCCAGGATGACCCAGGGCTGGCCGCCGCCCTGACCGAGCTGGGCCGCCCGCGGGTTTTGCGCCCCGGTCATGTCGACGCCGGCGAGCAAACCGATAACCCGTTTTTCCGGCCAGGCAACCTGGTGGATCAGCTTGGTGATGTCGTATTCCACGAAGGTCTTGCGATCCGGCGAGAAGAAGCCGATCTTAGCCTGCTCCCCGGTGGGGCCGCTGGCGACCAGGCCGAAATAGAAATTCGATTCGCCATCGCCGAGCGGCACGCCCGACAGCCCCTGGGCCACGGCCCGGTCCTCGGCCTCGGAGAAGGGCTCCGGATCGATGATTTCGACCCGCAGATTGCCGCCGGCCTCGCGCTCGTACTCCGCTAACAGATCCTTGACCCGCCGCGCGTAGCTGGCAATGCTGGGCAGTTCGTTGACCAGATCCTGGGACAGGAACAGCCGCAGCGTGACCGGCTCGTCCAGGCGGCCGAGCAGGTTATGGGTGCCCTCGGAGAGGGTGTAGACATTATTTGCCGTCAAATCCAGGCGGGCGCCGGTAAACACCTCGGCGCTGAACATATTCACGGCTAGCAGCAGAACCAAGGCGATCGCCAGACTGCCGCCGCCGAGCCATTTCGTCGTGCGCATTCTGTCAGGCCTCCCTTAGTCCGCTTTTTTCATGTCGATAATGACGGCCGCCGCATACAGCCAAAAGATGATCAGCGAGCCGAAGTAAATGAGATCACGCAGATCGATCACACCCTTGGAGATGGCGTCGAAATGCGTCAGGAAGGAAAAGTGACTGATGGTGTCCACCAGCACCTGCGGCGCCCAGCCGCTGAAGAAATCCAGCACTAGGTTCTGCCCGGCGAGGATGAACAACAGGCTGACCACCACCGCCAGGACAAAGGCGATGACCTGATTTTTGGTCAGGGCCGACAGGCATTCGCCGATCGCCAGGAAGGCCCCCGCCATCAGCCAGCTGCCGATATAGCCGGCGAGGATGGCGCCGTTATCGGGATTGCCGAGATAATTCACGGTCAGCCACATCGGGAAGGTCAGCACCAGGGCCAGGGCGGTGAATACCCAGGCGGCCAGGAATTTGCCGGTCACCGCGTGGCCCATGCCGATGGGCAGGGTCAGCAGCAGCTCCAGGGTCCCCGAGCGGCGCTCCTCGGCCCATAGGCGCATGGCCAGCGCCGGGATGAAAACCAAATACAGCCAGGGGTGGAACTGGAAAAACGGCAGCAGATCGGCCTGCCCCCGCTCGAAGAAGCCGCCTAAGCGGAAAGTCAGCAAACCGCTCATGGCGACGAAAATCACCAGAAACACATACGCGATCGGGGTCTCGAAATAGCCCCGCAGCTCGCGCTGAAAGATATTGAGGGTCTGTCCCATGGTCGTCTCCTTTAGGCGGCCTGGTCAGTGGCGGTCATGCTGCGGAAGACATCATCGAGCTTGCCGCGGTCCTTATGCAGATCCATCAGCTCCCAGCCATGCCGGCAGGCCGCCTGGCCGAGGGTGCGGATAAGATTGGTCTGCGCTTGCGGATACAGGCGGAAAGCGGCGGTGGCCGGCGGCTCGACCGGCAGCGATTCGACTTCGGCCACCCCGGCGAGCTGCTGCAGCTCGCTCAGCGGCGGGGCCTGGCCGCCAAAGCCGACGATCACCGCGCCATGCTGCTTGGCGCGCGTCTCGAGCTCGGCGGGCCGGCCATCGAACAATTGCCGGCCATCGGCAATAATCATGGCCCGGTTACAGACTGCATCGACTTCTTCCAGGATATGCGTGGACAGCACGATCACCTTATCCTTGGCCATGCTCTGGATCAGGCTGCGGACCTCGAATTTCTGATTGGGATCCAGGCCGTCGGTGGGCTCGTCCAGGATCAGGACCTCTGGATCATGTAGCAAAGCCTGGGCGAGCCCGACCCTACGTTTGAAGCCCTTAGACAGGGTTTCGATGCGCTTGAGCAGGACGCTGCCGAGGTTCAGGCGGTCGATCACCTGCCTGACCGCGCCGGCCCGCTCGCCGGCGGGCAAGCGCACAGCGGCGACAAAGTCGAGAAAGTCGCGTACGGTCATCTCGCCATACAGCGGCGCCCCCTCGGGTAGATAACCCAGCTTGCGCTGCGCCTGCAGGGGGGCATGCAGGATATCGTGCCCGCAGATGCGGGCGGTGCCGCGATCCGGGCTTAAAAACCCGGTAATCATTTTCATGCTGGTCGACTTGCCAGCCCCGTTCGGCCCGAGGAAACCGAGCACTTCACCGGGTCGCACCGAGAAGCTTAGCCCGTCCACGGCCGTCAGCGGGCCGAAACGTTTAGTTAGGCCTTCAACTTCAAGCATACGGGAAGCCCTTGTTGTTGAGTTGCAGGAAGGATCTTAAAGACACCAGTGGCGTCACGGGATTGCCAACGGCTTAATGGGGGATGGTTGGGTGGGTTTCAAGGGAACAGACAGGGGGTGTCCAAAGACAGGGGATGTACAGATAGCGGACACCCGGAATAGGAGACCCTTGGAACCGTTCCCTTTCCCGCCGATCTAGGAAGAAAATCCGGGCGTGTGAGTGGCCCCTGACGCAGCCTCGTGCCGCGTTTGCAAGACCCGTCCGCGGTGATTAGCCTGCCCATTTGCCGCATAATATGCGGTGAATGGGGTTGCCCTTGCGGTGAATATGACCTGGATCCACGAACAGCCCGACTGGCCGGAATTCACCTGGGATGCTAAAGCCCTGGCATCCCGGCTGGCCGATATACGTCATCGCCAGGGCCGGCTGCTGGGCCGCATGGAAAGCCTTGGCTTCGAGCTCCGGCGCGAGGCCAGCCTCGAGACCCTCACGACAGAAGTAGTGAACTCCTCGGCCATCGAGGGGGAGACGCTCAACCACGAAGAGGTCCGCTCCTCAATCGCGCGCAAGCTTGGGATTGAGATCGGCGGCTATGTATCGGTGGGGCGTGACGTCGAAGGCATCGTCGAGATGATGATCGACGCCACGCGGGATTTCGACCGGCCGCTGACCCGGGAGCGCCTGTTCGACTGGCATGCCGCGCTTTTCCCGACAGGCCGGACGGGCATGCAGCGGATCACGGTCGGCGCCTGGCGGCCGGCTTCGGCCGGGCCGATGCAGGTGGTCTCCGGACCGGTCGGCAAAGAGCGGGGGCATTTCGAGGCACCCGCAGCCGAGCGGCTTGATGCCGAGATGAGGCACTTCCTTGACTGGTTTGAAGGCGGGAAGGGGATCGACCCGGTTCTCAGGGCCGGCATCGCCCATCTCTGGTTTGTCACCATCCATCCCTTCGAGGACGGCAACGGCCGGATCGCCCGGGCGATCGCGGACATGGCCCTGGCGCGGGCGGACGGGATGCGCGAGCGTTTTTACAGCATGTCCGCTCAGATCGAGACCGAGCGGAAGGTGTATTACGCCCAGCTCGAGCGCCAGCAGCGCGGCTCGGTGGATATCACGGGTTGGCTCGCCTGGTTCCTAGACTGCCTGGGCCGCGCGATCGGCGCGGCCGAGGACACCCTCTCGGCCGTGCTCTACAAGGCCGAGTTCTGGAAGATCGCCAACCGCAAGCCAGTGAGCGAGCGGCAGCGCCAAGTGCTGAACCGCATGCTGGATTCCGGCTTCAAGGGTTACATGAACACCTCGAAGTACGCCAAGCTGGCGAAGTGCTCAAACGACACCGCCCTGCGCGACATCCGCGACCTCGTCGACCGCGGTCTCTTCGTCAAGAATCCCGGCGGCGGCCGCAGCACGAGCTATCGGCTTCCGACATCAGATGAGATCGCGAGCACGGATACTTTGTAGGGCGGCGTAGATACCATCTTATCTGTCAACCCCTCAGATGTAATTGATGAGGGGTTGTCTGCGCTTTGATCACTCAAATACCAGTGATTCGCGCTGATTGGGGACCGAATATC
>CAYFSA010000149.1:0-6904 GCA_964345605.1 uncultured Ectothiorhodospiraceae bacterium | reverse complement strand
GCCGCCGGCGGCAGGAATTCGATATCGGCCGGATCGTTACTCCCATAAGGCTGGTTCGCTTGACCGATGTCACTGCGGATACCGCCGCCGTTTTTCAGGGATATAAGCACATCAGCATCGGCCTGTTGGGCATACCAGAGATTGGCATCGGCCGTCAGATTACCGAGATTGGTTTCTTCCGTGCGCACCTGGCTGCGCCGGCCATCAAGGTAGACATTGGTTAGCCCGAGCACGTTGCCATCTTTTTCAGCAAGTACCTCTTCAAGGGCATCAGCAATGGCATCGACTTCAGCGATCGGCTCGAAGGACTGATTAATCATGTCAGTGGCATAAGCCCCGCTGTTCGCCGGATCAATACTCTCGGTATCGATCACACCATTCTCATTGAACTCGACGAGTATCCGGCCGAGATAGGTAAAGTCACCATCGGTATTGACAACCAGCACCGGTTCATCCGCTGGAGAAGTAAAACTCAGCGGATAGGTATCGGCTGCCGTATCACCGTCGCGCAAGCGATCATTGTTATCCGCCAAAAGGGTATTGGAACCCCCGGCAACGATGATATCCACGCCTTCCAAACGCTGGGCGAGGGCCTCTTCAATGGCGATTTGCTGCATGTGAGCTAGCAGAATCACCTTATTGATACCCTGCGCGGTCAAGGCGTCGACTACGGGCTGGATTGCCGCCGCCAGCGCATCAAGATCCTCGGCATTATTCGGGTCAAATTCTGCTGGAGACAGGACCAGATCGCCGGTGCTGGTAATACTCGGCAGAGTCGGCACACTAGCGCCCACGATCCCAAGCGTTTGGCCATCCACCTCGACCGTCGCGCTGCCCGCGACGCTGTTGGCTTGCAGAGGCTGCCCATCCGTGACAAGCAAATCCGCCGTTTCGGCGTTCGAGAAATCAATGTTGGCTGATAAATATGGGAACTGCGCCCCTGGCCAGTCACCATCCGCGCTGATCAGCTCGGCAAAGTCTTCCACCCCGGCGTCGAGGTCATGGTTGCCAACCACCGAGGCTTGCACGCCCATGGCATTCAACCAAGCAATATGCGCATGACCATTGCCGGGCTCAATCACCTCGCTCATGCCATCATCGCCTGCGGCAAAGAATTCTGGCCCCGGAATCAGGTTATCGCCGGAGCTGAGCACCAAGGTATTGTCCGGGTACTCGGCCCGAAACCCATCGACCAGAGCCGAGAAATTCCGCACATCATCGACGCCGCCCGCACCATCGACATCGGCAAAGTGCAGGAGCTGCAGCAAGAAGCTTGCCGTCTCACCATTGTCGGGACCATCAGGGTCATCGGCATCGTCATCCTGGCCGCTGTCATCATCATCCTGATCGACTTGCTCACCGTTGTCTTGATCAACGGAATCCGTGTCATCGTTATCATCATCATCGCAAGCGGTCAATAACAACCCAAACATGAGGGCGAATACTACCATCAACCATTTCGTGTGATTCCTCATCAAGCAATCTCCCAAGCGAATTGAAGGGACTATCAAGCGACCCTGTTAGGCCGTCAGACAGAAAGTAATCAGAAAACATGACAAATTTGTTACATATTGATTAAGATAACATGACATTCGTGCTTCTTCTCGCTCGACCTCTTTGAAGAACAATCACTTAATGCGAGTCGGTAGACCCTAAACTCGCCGGATCGAATTGGGCTATAATTCCAAATGGAATCGCTCAAAAGTAACAACCCAAGAGTTTCATTCGATTAAATGACATACTCCAGCCTCGCCATTCTGTTCCTTGCCCTGCTCAACGGCTGCGCCCTCTTCGGTGGCGCCGACCGCGACAAGATGTCTGCCAGCGAGCTATACGCGCAGGCCAAATCGCATCTGGAGCGGGGCAGCTATCAACAGGCGGTGGAGCTCTACGAAACGCTCGAGGCCCGCTTCCCTTTTGGCCGCTATGCCCGTCAAGCGCAGCTAGAAACGGCCTATGCCTATCACAAATTCGGCGAACCGGATTCGGCCATCGCCGCGGCGGATCGATTTATCAAGCTGCATCCCCACGATCCGCATGTCGCCTACGCACATTATCTAAAAGGCCTGGCGAATTTCGATCGCGGCCGCAGCTTCTTCGATAAGCTGACGGGCAAAACCCGCGCCGTGGTCGATCCCACGCCGATGCGCAAAGCCTTCCGGGATTTCGAGACGCTGGTGCGGCAATTCCCCGACAGCATCTATACCGAGGATGCAGTGGCGCGCATGCGGTTTTTGCGCAATCAGCTGGCGCAGTACGAAATGAATGTGGCGAACTATTATATGCGGCGGGGAGCTTATTTGGCGGCGGCCAATCGGTGTAAATACGTCATCGAGCGTTTTGCCCGCAGTGCTGCGATCATCCCGGCCCTGGAGACACTCGTTGAGGCGTATGAACAGCTCGAGCTGAACGAACTGGCGGCGGATACCAAACGGGTGCTCGAATATACGCGTAACCCCGACCAAGCCGCTCAAGGTTAACGGCCATGCTGGATTTCTTTGCCACGGTACGTCGCCGCCATTCGATCCGTCATTACCAGGCCGACATGCCGGTCGGCGACCCCGAACTCAATGCCATCTTGGAAGCCGCCATCGCCGCCCCCTCGGCCGGCGATTTGCAAGCCTATCGCATCATCGCCGTGCGCGAGCAAGCGTTACGCCAAGCCCTCGCCCAGGCAGCCAAGGACCAGGTCTTTGTTGGCGAGGCACCGATCTGCTTGGTTTTCTGTGCCGATACCGAGCGCTCGGCAGCCCAATTCGGCGAGCGGGGTCAGGCCTTGTTTGCTCTGCAGGACACGACCATCGCCGCCGCCTATGCCCAGCTCGCTGCAGTCGCTTCCGATCTCAGCGCCACCTGGGTCGGTCAGTTCGACGAGCGCACCATCGCTGGCCTGCTCGAGCTCGAGGCCAACCTGCAGCCGGTCGCCTTGCTCTGCGTCGGCTACGCGGCGGAACTGCCGGAACCGAGCACCCGTCGCCGCTTGGACGATGTCGTGAGCTGGCGTTAGGCACTGGCCGACAGATTGAGCTTCAGGCCAAATCCCGGTGATCGCCGTCGTTTAATGGCGGCGCCGCTGAGGCTTGGGTGGCGTGGCAGCCACCGAGGGCCTGCTGCTGGTCAGATCGCCTCGGTACCCTCTTCGCCGGTACGAATCCGGATAACCCGGTCGACCTCGGTAATGAACAGCTTGCCATCGCCGATCTTGCCCGTGCGGGCAGCTTGCATAACGGCCTCGGTGCAGGCGTCGAGCTTATCGTCTTCAACAATAATCTCCAGCTTGACCTTGGGCATGAAATCGACGACATATTCAGCCCCGCGATACAGTTCGGTATGCCCACGTTGGCGGCCGAACCCCTTGACCTCGGTTGCCGTCATGCCGGTCACGCCGACCTCGGTCAAGGCCTCGCGCACGTCATCGAGCTTAAACGGTTTAATGACGGCTTCGATTTTTTTCATGATCACCTTTCCTCACACCAATTTACTGTAGTCAACCCGTGTCTTCAGCGCTTTCGTTCGCCATCAGTCCAGTATTTTACGATAGCCGCTGGTGATCGGATAGCGCCGATCCTTGCCGAACGCCCGGCGTGTCACACGAACCCCTGGCGGCGCCTGACGCCGCTTGTATTCATTGATCAGCACCAGTTCGGCGACCCGGCGCACAACGGTTTCGTCAAGGCCTTCAGCCACGATTTTGGTGACCGACCAATCCCGCTCGACAAACCGCTCCAAAATGGGATCAAGCACTTCATAGGGCGGCAGCGAATCAGCATCCTTTTGATCCGGCGCCAATTCCGCCGAGGGCGGCCGCTCCAGGACGCGCTCGGGGATGACCGCAGCAAGCGTATTGCGGTAGTGCGCCAGGCGATACACCCAGGTTTTGGAGACATCTTTGAGCGGCGCGAAACCACCGGCCATATCGCCGTACAAGGTGGCATAGCCAACCGCCATCTCGCTTTTGTTGCCGGTGGACAACAGCATGCGGCCGGTCTTGTTGGACACCGCCATGAGCAGAATGCCGCGGCAGCGCGCCTGAATGTTCTCCTCGGTAGTATCCGGTTCGCGGCCGGCGAATTCAGCAGCCAACAAGGCCTTAAAGGTTTCAAAAGCAGCGGAAATAGGAATGGTGGTATACGCCACGCCGAGGGCCTCGGCTTCGGCAGCGGCGTCTTCCAGGCTCATGGCGGCGGTATATTCCGAGGGCATCAGCAACACCCGGACTTGCTCCGAGCCCAGCGCATCCACCGCGATCGCCAGCGTCAGAGCCGAATCGATACCGCCTGACAACCCCAAAACCGCCCCGGGGAAACCGTTTTTGCGCACATAGTCGCGAGTACCGCTGACCAGTGCGCAATAAAGGCTGGCCGCATCGCTCAACTCCGGGGCCAACTGGGGGGGCGGCCAGGCAGCATCCCTGGCAATCGGCACATCGAACGGATAAATCGCTTCGGCAAAAGCCGGCGCCCGAAACACCAGGCCTTGGGTCGGGTGGGTTACCATGGACTCGCCGTCGAACACCAATTCATCCTGGCCGCCGACCAGATTGACATAGACGATGGGCAGGCCTGTTTCGGCCACCCGTGATTGCAGCACCCGCGCCCGCTCTTCATGCTTGCCGAAATGGAACGGCGAGGCATTGATATTGAGCAGCAATTGGGCACCAGCCGCGCTCGCCAGGCGGCTCGGCTCCGGCTGCCAGACATCTTCGCAGATCGTCAGGCCAATTCGCAGGCCCTGACATTCAACCACACAGGGGCTGTCACCCGCCTCGAAATAGCGCTTTTCATCGAACACGCTGTAATTCGGCAAAACCTGCTTGTGATAACGCGCCAGGATACGGCCGTCGCGCAACCACAAAGCAGCGTTGTAGATCTCCCCCCGCGGTCCGCGCAACGGCGCGCCGACGACCACATCGATACCCTGAGCCGCGTTCACCACCGCAGTCAAGGCATGCTCGATGCGCTCGATCAGGCGAACCCGCAGCAGCAAATCCTCTGGCGGATAGCCGATCAAAGTCAGTTCCGGAAAAGCGATCAGCTCAGCACCCAGCTGATCGCGGCCATGCGCGATCGCCTCCAGCACACGTTTCACATTATTGTCGAGATCGCCAACAGTGAGATCGATTTGAGCCAGGGCCAGACGCAGCGAGGACAAACTCATGGTGTTGACGCCTTACCCCCGACACAGTCGGCCATGCATTGGCCCATCTCCGCCGGCGAGGCGGCGATAGTGACACCGGCAGCGGCCAGCGTGGCGACTTTCTGCTCGGCCGTACCCTTGCCGCTGTCGACAATTGCCCCGGCATGACCCATGCGCCGCCCCGCCGGGGCAGTCATACCGGCGATATACGCCACCACCGGCTTACTCATGTGATCCCGAATATAGGCCGCCGCTGCCTCTTCGGCCGTGCCGCCGATCTCGCCGACCAGTATCACGCCGTCGGTCTGCGGATCGGCTTCAAACAATGCCAGGCAGTCAGCAAAATCCAAGCCGTGGATCGGGTCACCGCCGATGCCGATACAGGTCGATTGGCCAAGGCCGGTTTGGGTGGTTTGATAGACGGCCTCGTAGGTCAGCGTGCCCGAACGCGAGACGATGCCGATGCGGCCAGGGCGATGAATGTTGCCCGGCATAATGCCGATCTTACAGGCATCGGGGGTGATAATCCCCGGACAATTGGGGCCAATCAGGCGGCAATCGTAATCTTCCAGGGCCGCCCGGGCCTTGAGCATATCCATCACCGGAATGCCCTCGGTGATGCAGACGATCAGGCGAATGCCGGCATCCGCCGCCTCCAGGATGGCATCAGCGGCAAAGGCTGCGGGCACGTAAATCATGCTGGCCTCGGCCCCGGTCGCCTCTACCGCCTGGGATACGGTATCGAACACCGGCAGATCAAGATGTCTCTGGCCGCCTTTGCCGGGCGTCACCCCACCGACCAGACGGGTCCCGTAAGCCAATGCCTGTTGGGAATGAAACGTCCCCTGCTTGCCGGTGAAGCCCTGGCAAATCACTTTGGTTTGTGCATCCACCAGGACACTCATGCCTTGCCTCCCGCGGCGACGGCTTTTTGCGCGGCATCCGTTAGACCGTCGGCAGTGATGATGTCGAGCTCGCTGTCCGCCAGCAATTGCCGGCCCGCCTCGGCATTCGTGCCTTCGAGCCGGACGATGACCGGTACTTCGATGTGTACCTCACGGATTGCCCCGAGTATGCCTTCAGCGATCAGATCGCAGCGCACAATACCGCCGAAAATATTGATCAGCACCGCCCGCACCTGGGCATCGGCCAACAGCAGCTTGAAAGCCTCCGCCACCCGCGCGGCAGTCGCCGTACCGCCGACATCGAGGAAATTCGCAGGGCGCCCGCCATGATGCTGAATCAAGTCCATGGTCGCCATAGCTAACCCCGCCCCATTGACCATACAAGCGATATTACCGTCCAGACGAATATAATTCAGGCTCTGTGCCCTTGCCTGAGCCTCGCTGGGGTCTTCTTGGGTCACATCCCGGAGCTGAGCCAGCTCGCGCTGGCGATATAAGGCGTTGTCATCCAAATCCATTTTCACATCAAGGGCCATGAAATCGCCATCCGGCGTAATCACCAGGGGATTGATTTCGAGCAAACTGGCATCGTTTGCGGTAAACACCCGATAGAGTTTGTCCAGCAGCTTGGCGAACACTTGAACCTGCGGCCAATCCAGGCCGAGCTTGAAGCCGATCTTCCGACTTTGGAACGGCAGCAGCCCCTCGGCAGGATGGATATGCTCGATCAGGATGGGGTGCCCCGTGCTAGTGGCACTCTGTTCGATGTCGACGCCGCCCTGCCCCCCAGCCATGATAACCACGCGGTGCTGAGTGCGGTCGACCAACAAACCGAAATACAGTTCACGCGCGATCTCGGTCGG
>CAYFSA010000148.1:0-6958 GCA_964345605.1 uncultured Ectothiorhodospiraceae bacterium | reverse complement strand
CCTTAACCCTTAGCGAGGCGGGCTAAAGCCCGCCCTACGCCAATCACTAATCACTAATTTAGATCACTATGCCTGCGATATTCTCTCAAATTACCCGTATCGATTTACCCACTGAGCTTGATTGCCAAGCCGACAACAAGAACCCTGCATTTGCCATCGACTTTATCGCCGATGGCGAGATTCCCTTTCCGCAGGTGATTGTGCGCCAGCATAGCCGCGAGCGGATTCTGCGCGACGAGCAGGTCGAGCTAGTCGATGCCGGCAGCCATCATTATCGCGTGCAGGTGCCGGCCGGTGTCTTCAGCGACGGCACGGTGACCATCCAGGTCGAAGGCTGTCAGCGGGCCGACTTCGCCAAGGCGGGCGGCGGCGAATGGATTAAGGCATTTCGGGATGTCAAGCTCAACCGGGCGGCCAAGCCGGCGGTGACGCATGTGCGGCCGGGCGGCGGGGAGCAGCCGAAGCTGTATTTCGGCATCCACAAACACATGCACCAGCCCTATTACGATGCCGCCGATCCGACTTATTGGGATGGCGAGAAAGAAGCGATCTTCGGCTCACGGGCCGGGCCGTACAATGATTTCGTCGCGGCCGCGGTGGAACAGTATGCCGATTCCGGCCTGCCGCATGCCGGGTTGTCCTGCAGTTGGAGCGGTTCGCTGATCGAACAACTCAATCTCTGTGCCGAGGAAGGCCGCTGCGGCGGGGCGTTTGCCGACTGGACCCGGCGGCTGCGCGAGGTCGCACCATTGCAGACCGAGCTGGGCCATCCCCGGTTGAATTGCAGTGCCTTCGGCTTTTATCACCCGCTTATGCCCTTGATCCCGGCGCGCAATATCGTCAAGCAGATTCAATGGCATCGCCAGTTCCTGCCTAAGGTGTTCGGGGTCAAGCCGACCAATATCCTGTTCCCGCCGGAGACCGCTTTCCATGCACGGATGATTCCGGCCCTCAATGAAGCCGGGATCGAGGCGGTGATCTACGACTCCATTCATCGCTATCGGGCCTGTCAGGATTACCCTTATGGCGGTATCACCGAGGGCATGCTGCCACCGAATCCGGCCGATCAGGTTAACCCGCCGGTCGACGACTGGCTGCGCCTGCGCAATGTTTGGACCGGCTCGGACATCGCGCCGAGTCTGCTGCGTCCGGAATACCTGGCCTACACCGATCCGGACGGGACCACGCACAAGATCGTCGGCGTGCCGGCCGAGCGCTACATCGGCAATGAAGATGCCCGCGGCGGTTTCGGCGCGCTGCAATATCCGGATGTGCTCGGGCAGGTCTATGAGCAATTGCTCGACACCGGTCATTTCGATCCCAAGCATCCGCCATTCTTCCTGCTGCATTCCGACGGTGACAATCATGGCGGCGGAGCGGAGAGTTATTACAAGCACAACACCGCCCAGATGCTCGCCTGGCTGCAAGAAGATCCGCGCTTCGAGCTGATCAGCGTCGAGGATTATCTGGCAAAATTCCCGCCCAACCCGAACCAGGCCGTGCATGTCGAGCCCGGCTCCTGGAGCGGCGCCGACAACGGCGATCCGCAGTTCATGAAATGGTTTAGCCGCTACCATGAGCCGTATTCGCCGGACCTGAATTCCTGGGCGGTGCTGACGGCCCTGCAGAATGCCGTGCATACCCTGGAAGACGTGCAACCAGACAGCCCCCATTTGGTCGAGATCGAGCGCCTGATGCTGACTGCCGAGGCCAGCGATTACTGGTACTGGACCGGCCAGTCAGTCTGGGATCAGCAGGTAACCAAGGCGGCCAACCGGGCCTTTAGCCTGGCCCGCAGCGAACTCGGCCAAGTTGCGGCTAAGGACAGCACCGGCCCAACCCTCTTCCCGCCCTGGGTGACCCCAGAAAATCCGGGCGGCAAGCAATGGGGCCAGGGCTGCCTGCAGGATGCCCCGCGCGAGGGCACGGTGCATACCTTTATTTACGATCTGTCAGGCATCGAGACCGTCCGCCTGCATCTGCGCACGGCCACTGGCACGCAGGTGCTGAACATGAAAGACCATGGCCCTTATCCCAGCCAGACGGGGGCACAGGTGACGGCAAATTACTTTAGTACCGCGCTGCCGGTTGGTGCCGGAGATGTACGCTATTTCATCGAGGCCGTGGATCGCAAGGGAAATGCGACGCGCGGCAGTCTGGAGCGGATCTTTCTGGCCTGAGCGCTCGGGGTCGGTTGAAACCGACCCTACATTTAAGAACTGGGCTGGGTTGAAACCGAACCAAAATAAGGCTCGACGGGTTTTAACCCGCCCCGGCAGGACTTTTTGCCCCTACGGACTCTCCCAAAATCCGCTCGCTCTGCATGTCGGCATGATAGGAGGAGCGTACTAGCGGGCCACTGGCTACGTTGGCGAAGCCGAGTTCAGCGCCGATTTCCCGTAGGCGCTCGAATTCATCCGGGTGGACATAACGGGCGACCGGCAGATGGCCTTGGCTTGGCTGCAGGTATTGACCCAGGGTCAGCATGTCGCAGTCATGGTGGCGCAGATCGCGCATCACTTCGATCACCTCGGCTTCGGTCTCACCGAGGCCGAGCATCAGCCCGGATTTGGTGGTCAGGCCCGGATAGCGGGCCTTGGTCTGCTTCAGCAAGTCTAACGAGCCCTGATAGTCGGCGCCGGGGCGTGCTTGCCGGTAAAGCCGCGGGACTGTTTCGAGGTTGTGATTGAAGACATCGGGCAGCTGCGGCGCCAGGCAGTCGATGGCCCGCTCCATGCGGCCGCGAAAGTCCGGCACCAGGATCTCGACCTGAAGGTCGGCAACCGCCTCGCGCACCGCAGCCACACAGGCCGTGAAATGCGCCGCGCCGCCGTCGCGCAGATCATCCCGATCCACCGAGGTGATCACGACATAACGCAGGCCCATTGCCCGCACGGTTTCGGCAAGCTGCGCCGGTTCATTTGGGTCGAGCGGCTCGGGCCGGCCGTGAGCGACATCGCAAAAGGGGCAGCGGCGGGTGCAGACATCGCCCATGATCATGAACGTTGCGGTACCCTTGGTAAAGCATTCGCCGAGATTGGGGCAGGCCGCTTCCTCGCAAACCGTATGCAGGCCATGCTCGCGCAGCCGCCGCTTGAGTTTCTGCACCGTCGGGTTACCGGGAGCCTGGGCACGAATCCAGGCGGGCTTGCGCTGCACGGGCCGGTTATCGGGCTGGATTTTGACCGGTATACGGGCGGTTTTCTCGAACCCCCGTTGTTTGGCATGCGGTTGCGGCGTTGAGGCGTCACTGGCCATGGGAAAGACGGCTCCATTGCGGTTCATGAAAATATTAGTGTAACGCTCGGGCATAGGTTTGCAAAGCGAGCCGACCGGGACCCGCGCTGAGTCGCAGTGCATGAGTCGCAGTGCAGCTGCGACTCAAACTGACGCACCGGCGATGACATCGTCTCTTTGTTCGCGACAAAATTTTTAATGGAAACATGGCTTTTTTAGTAACCTGAAAACCCACCATAATCAAATAAATATCAGCGTATAATCAACTTGATTTTGTTTTCAGGACAGTGTTTTACTAAAAGCAGGTCAAACAGCTTGCGCTCTCAATCTAGCCTATTTACCGGCTGTTACGGACGCTGCTGACTGATTAAGCGAGGTACGTATGGAATGGGCCGAGGTCATCGACAACCCCCTTCTACAGGATCTGCCGTTCAAGATCGAACTCAACAAGTGGGGCCAGATTCTGATGAGTCCGGCAAGCAACCGCCACGGCATTCTCCAGTCGGAAGCGGTCTATTTGCTGCGCACACGCCTGCCTGAAGGGACAGTCATTGTTGAATGTTCCGTAAAGACTTCGGATGGGGTCAAGGTGGCGGATGTCGCCTGGGCCTCGGATATGTTTATGGCGCGCAACGGCGAAGCCTCACCTTACCCGGAAGCACCGGAGATCTGTATCGAGATCGTCAGCCCCTCCAATGCCAAGGAGGAAATGGCACAAAAGGTAGAGCTTTATCTGGCCAAAGGCGCACAGGAAGTTTGGATTTGCAGCGAGAACGGTGCAGTTGAGCATTTTGAGCATCGAGGTAAGGTAAAAGCGTCCCGGTTGCTCGGCGAGCACATCACCCTGAGCTAACGCTCGGGCATAGGTTTGCAAAGCGAGCCGGCCAGGGCCTGCGCTGATTCGCATTGCCGCCGGCAGGACTTTTTGACTAGAATCCAGGACATTCCTCGCGGGTGGGGAAGTAGCATGCCTTGCCCGGCTTATGCGGCAACAACGTTTAAGGAGACTGCCGATGTTGGAAGGTAAGATTCTCGTCGCTCAAGGGGGCGGCCCGACTGCTGTGATCAATCAATCCCTGGTGGGCGTGGTTAACGAGGCGCGCAAGAACGCCGCCATTTCGCATGTCTACGGCGCTTATCACGGTGTGCGCGGCATTATTGACGAAGATTTCGTCGATTTGACCCAGGAAACCACGGCTAACCTCGAGCGTGTCGCGGCCACCCCGGCTTCGGCCCTCGGCTCGACCCGCGATAAGCCCGATAACGACTACTGCAAGCAGATCTTCGAAGTCCTCAAGGCTCACGACATTTCGAGCTTCTTCTACATCGGTGGCAACGACTCCTCGGATACCTCGCGCATCGTTGCCGAAGAAGCTGAGCGGGCCAACTATAACCTGCGTTGCATTCATATTCCCAAGACGATCGATAATGACTTGGTGATCAACGACCACACGCCCGGTTTTCCGTCCGCTGCGCGCTTTGTGGGTTCGGCATTCGCCGGGGTGAACATGGACAATCGTGCCCTGCCGGCGGTGTATATCGCTGTCTTGATGGGACGGCACGCCGGTTTCCTGACCGCGGCCTCGGCTTTGGCGCGGCAAGCCGAGGAAGATGGCCCGCATTTGATCTATTTGCCCGAGCGCAATTTCGATTTGGATCAGTTCGTGCAAGATGTCAAGGCCAGTGTTGACCGCTACGGACGCTGTGTGGTGGCCGTCTCCGAAGGCGTTCACGATGCCTCGGGCGAGCCAGTGATCAGCCGTCTGCAGGAAAAAGTCGAACGCGATGCCCATGGCAACGTACAATTATCCGGGACCGGGGCGCTCGCCGATCTGCTAGTTGATCACGTCAAAACGAATTTGGGTTACAAGCGGGTGCGCGGGGATACCTTCGGCTATCTGCAGCGCTCATTCGCTGGCATCGTCTCCGCGGTCGACCAGCGCGAAGCCCGCGAGGTAGGCGAAAAGGCGGTGCAGTATGCGCATCGCCAGGATCGCAATGGCAGCGTGGTAATCCTGCGCACGGGCGAGTATCAGGTGACCTACGACTTGCGGCCGCTTGCCGATATCGGCGGTAAGACCAAGGTCATGCCGGATGCCTTCATCAATGCTCAGGGCAATCATGTGACGCCAGCCTTTATGGACTATCTGCGCCCATTAGTGGGCGGCGACCTGCCCACCATTGCCCGTCTGCGCGACCATCGGGTGGAAAAAATACTGAAGCGCTAGTGTAGGGCCGATGGCACCTGGCCCTGCTATGGAGTAACCACCGCCCCATCGCCGTTCGCCTTAGGGTCAATCGGCATGGGGCTCATTCATTTGTTGGAGTAGTAGAAATATGCGATTGATTTTACTGGGCCCGCCCGGCGCGGGTAAGGGCACGACCGCGAAAATGCTGCGCGATGTGGATGGCTCTGTGCAGATTTCCACCGGCGATATCCTCCGCGGCGAAGTGCGCGCCCAAACCGAGCTCGGCCTGGAAGCGAAGCGCTACATGGATGCCGGCGATCTCGTCCCCGACGAGCTGATTCTGAACATGATGGAAAAGCGGCTGCAGCAGCCCGATTGCGCCAATGGCTTTTTACTCGACGGGTTTCCGCGAACCACGGCCCAGGCAGACGCTTTGGAGCATAAATTGAGCGAAATGGGCCAGCAGCTCGATGGTGTGGTCAGTCTGGATGTCCCCCGCGAGATGATCTTCGAGCGCCTGACGACCCGTCGTACCTGCTCGAATCCTGACTGCCAGGCGATTTACAACATGAAGACGGAGCCGCCCAAGGTCGAGGGCGTCTGCGATCTATGCGGCAGTGCGCTGGTGCAGCGCGAGGACGAAACGGAAGAGGCCATCCGCCAACGCCTAGAGACCTATGATGCCAAGACGGCGAGCTTGGTGCAGTATTACGAGGAAAAAGGCGAGTTGTTGCATATCACGACTACCGACAAAGAGGCAATCGTCAAAGAAATCAGACGCTTTGTCGGCAAGTAAGTGCATCGCCACCGTTTACCCATTCTACTTACCATAAATGGAGCATTTATGAATCTTGATCGGGTTGATTCCGGGCGTAATGTCCCGCATGAAGTCAATGTCATTATTGAAATACCCGCACATTCCGACCCCGTTAAATACGAGGTGGATAAGGAAACCGGCGCGATGTTCGTGGATCGCTTTATGAGCGCAGCCATGTTCTATCCCTTCAACTATGGCTACATTCCCCACACCTTGTCCACCGACGGCGATCCGGCTGACGTCATGGTGATCACGCCCGTGCCGCTGATCTCCGGTTCGGTGGTGCGCTGCCGGCCCATCGGTTTGCTGAAAATGACCGACGAATCCGGCGACGACGCCAAGATCCTGGCTTTGCCGATCAGCAAGCTCTGCGAGATGTATTCCAAGATCGAAACGCTGGCCGACATGCCCCGCAAGCAGCTCGAACAAATGGCCCATTTCTTTGAGCATTACAAGGATCTGGACGAAGGCAAATGGGTCCGTGTCGATGGTTGGGAAGATTTGAACTCGGCCAAGGAAGAGATCATGCGCAGTGTCCAGATGTTCCTGGATGCGCCGCAGCGCCCGAGCTTCTAGGGCTTGGATGGCTTACGGATAGCGTCATCCAGACATCGCCGATTAAGTCGGGTTACGCTGCGCTAACCCGACTGACGGCGCTTGGTAGGGCGGGTTTTAACCCGCCCCGCCGAGCCTCCAGGCAGACGCCGCGGTCGGT
>CAYFSA010000147.1:1670-6998 GCA_964345605.1 uncultured Ectothiorhodospiraceae bacterium | reverse complement strand
TTCCTCGGCCCGGAATAGCTTATCCAAATCATCGATCAGCGTCTTTGGCGGGCGCTCGACGAACAGCCCCTGAGTTGGGGCCAGGTAACCACGTAAAAAGCAGTAGACCGCGCCGCCAATATGTCGGTCATAGTTATAATCCGGCAGGCGCTGGCGCAGGTGTCGATGCAGGGCAAGCAAATACAGGCTGGATTGCAGGTCATAACGATGTTCAGCCATGGCGCTTTGCAGGGCCTCGGTCGAATAGGCAGTGTCATCGGGACCGAGATAATTGGATTTCCAGTCCAGGACATAATAACGGCCGGCCGGGTCGGCGAAGGCTAGGTCGATATAACCCGTGAGCAGGCCGTTTACCAGATCGTTCTGCAGAGTCGGCCGGGGGATGCCGGCCAAGGTATGCGCACTGACCAGGCTGTCGAGACGCTGTGTATTGACCCGCCGGCTGGCGAACCAGAATTCCATTTCGCACAGATAAGACTGTAAATCGGCCAACTGAATTGGTGATGCTGAAAATGCCAAAGGCGTTGTCAATAACTGCGCCAGCCAATGGTCAAGGATCCCGGCCCAGTCACCCCAGCCGGCAGTTTGGCACTGTCGGGTGACAAAGGCCTGCCGCGCCTCAGGTTTTGCGGCCATAGCCGCAAAACCCTGAGTGCCGATCCATTCGAGGATGTCGTGCAAAAATTGCCCGGCGCGGGAGCCGCGGGGAAAGGCGTGCAGGCTGGCAGCGGCCGGTTGCTCTTTTGAAATTGAAGGTTGGCTGGTCGCTGCCTCGGTGAATTTCAGCCCGGAATAACTGGCGAAGTGCCAGCGTGCAAAGTTTGTATGCTGCGGGGTGCGGGCCTCACCAAGCCTCATTCCCGGCTGCCTTGGCGCCAGACGGGAATCCTCGGCAGGCAGCTCAGCCAGCTCGATATGCGGGCACTCTCCAGCCATGTGTCTGAATGTCGAGGCTAATTCATGCGTCGCAATATGTTTATCGCCGGCTAGCAGGTAACCCAGGGCGCCTTTATGTAACTGCGGACTCTTGCTGTTGCCGCTGACCAGCGGGGCCAGGCCTAACCAGAGGCCATACTCAGCGCGGGTCAGGGCGACATACAATAGCCGCATGTCCTCGCTGAGGCGTTCGTCGTCGGCATCGTGATACGCTTGGGGTATTTTATCCTTTTTGGCAAATTCCAGGCATAAATGGCCGGCTTGATTGTGATAGAGCGCATGCCCTTTGCCGCCGTCCCATTCTTTCCAGCCACTGATGAACGGCAACAGCACCAGTGGATACTGCAAGCCCTTGGATTTGTGAATTGTCACAATCTTGACCAGCTCGGCATCGCTTTCCAGGCGCAGTACTTGCTCGGCATTACCTTGTTCGATTTGTTCAGCGAAGGCTCGCAATAAGGCTTGCTCGCCATCGACGTGCAGGCTTTTGTGCTGAGCCCATTCGGCCAGATGCAGGAGATTCGTCAATCGACGTTCACCGTTGCTTTGTTGCAGCAGGCGTTGGGGCAGGCCAAAGTCGTGCAACAATTGGTGAAGCATAGCCAAGACGCCGTGTCGCTGCCAGCTGGCATGATAGTTACGAAAGCGCAATACTTGCGCTTCCCAAGCCAGCTCATCGGTGTTGATATGCATTAAAGTCGGCCAATCCAGGGCCAGGGTGGCGGATGCCAAGGCTTGACGCAACAAAGCTGGATTGTCTGGGGTGGCGCAAGCTTGCAGCCAAAACAGCATATCCTGCGCTTGCTCGGTTGCGAACACTGAATCACGTTGCGAGAGGTAAACACTGTTAATGCCACGTGTCGCCAAAGCCATTTGCATCGCTTCGGCTTCTTTACCATCGCGCACTAGAATAGCCATATCGGCGGGTTTGAGGGGGGTTAACCCGGCGTTACCGCGGAAACCAGCCTGACTATCCTGAGCCTGCCATAGCCAGGTAACGATTTGACTGGCACAGGCTGCTGCCATCGTCGATCGGTAATCAGTAAGATTAACTACTTGTTTGTCCGCTGCCGGAGGCATTAACCAAGCGGTCATCGCCGGCGCAGGCTTGCCGTTTAGCGCTAGTATCTCGCGCCGGCCATTCGCGCAGACTGGCTGAAAAGGGATAGGGTTATGCTCGGCTTGTTTGAAGCGAAACGCACCGCGGTTATGCGTGTCGGCATGCATAAATGCCTGGTTGACAGCAGCGACCAAGGCATGCGTGGCACGAAAGTTGGTATCGAGCGTATAGTGGCGGCCGGTCGTGGCAGTTCGGGCTTGCAGATAAGCATGAATATCGGCGCCGCGAAATCCATAAATTGCCTGCTTGGGATCCCCGATCAGCACGATTGTGGTCGATGGGTCATTAGCTTGTAAATGATAAATGCGATCAAAAATCCTGTATTGTTGCGGATCGGTGTCTTGGAACTCGTCAATCAGCGCCACCGGGAAACGCTGCCGTAAAATCTGGCCGAGACGCTCACCTCCCGGTCCGGCCAGGGCATGGTCAAGCTGGTGCAGCAAGCCGTTGAAATCGATTGCTGCGCCTGCCTGCAAGCCGTTGTTTAAGCGCTCACGTACCCAGCGGGCAGCATGAGCCAGTAATTGTGCTTTGACACGTTGGCTGGCAGCGTCTGCATCGTTTTCAAGATCCAGCCAGTGCGACAATGCGTCGAAAAACGGGTGATCGGGTATCTGCCCGCCTTTGTTAAGTTTTAATGGTTGGGCGACTAATTTAGGTAAATTTGTCGCTGAAATGGGATTATTTGCCCAAGCATCAACTTCTGCCAACCACTCGGCAAAAGTATCATCATTGGTTTTGCCATTGTACGTCTTACCATTGAGTTTCGGTCGTAAGTTGTACCAGAGCTCGTGGAGATTAGCGTGGTCATTGGCCCAGAGCTGCTTGACCTTGGCTTCGCTTGTTTCTGCCTCGGCGTAGCGTTTGGCTACCTGTGCCAGCACCTCATCGATGGGTATATCCTCCAGCATCTCAGCGGCATAGTAACGCTGTGCGTCGGGACGGGCCAGCAAGGGTTTGACGGCGTTAAGGAGATCAGCGGGGGTAGCAAATAAACGATAGACCAGGGTGGCTTCAATCGATGTCAGCGTATTGAAATGCGTGCGCCAATAATCCTGAATGGCCTCGTTTTCATATTCGGCCAAATCCGTAATCAGTTCCAAATCGAATAAACTGCCGCTGGCAAACGCATGCGCTTTCAGCATGCGTTTGCACCAGCTATGGATCGTGCTAATCGCCGCTTCGTCCATATTGGCTGCCGCGTCGGCCAGGCGGTCGGCACACGCCGGCCACCTGGCGGCATCAACGTTGTCACGCAATTGCAGCAGCGGGTCCTGGCGAGCCTCAGTGGCATTGCTCGGCTTAACCCGAAACGCGTTGGCGGCCTCCAACAGCCGCTGACGGATACGCTCGCGCAGTTCCTGAGCAGCGGCATCGGTAAAAGTCACCACGAGAATATCCCGAGGCTGTAATGGCCGATCAAACCCTTTAGAGTCTACTGTCGAGTGCAGCGAACCCAGTATCAGGCGGGTGTACAGCAAGGCAATCGTATACGTCTTGCCCGTGCCGGCACTGGCTTCAATGAGTTGGCTACCACGCAGCGGTAGAGTCAGAGCGAGCGGTAATGCCATGCCCAAGGCCTCTAAGTGATTAAGTCTATTTGAACTTGATGGAACAATGACTTGAGTAATCTAAGTGGCAACAATAGCGAATGACGGGGGCGTTGCTGGCAATGCGTTGCAGTCACGCGCCCTTCAAGCAATTCATTGCAGCATTGAGCTTATGGAGTCTGGCGGTTGGTGACAGCGATTCACTTTTGGCGATCGCCTCGATCCAGTTCGGCAACTCCTCAAATAAATCCCGATTGACTTGTTCGACACATTCCAAAAAGATCTCCGCTGTTTGGGCATTGATGCGGTCACGATGACCCTTCGGCAGATCCGAACGGAACAGCTTGCGCTCGAAAATCTCCTGCAAATCAATCTCACTGTCCATCTGCTCGGCCAGCAGGATGATCTCGAGTACGGTTTTCATATTTTGACGATACAGCTCGTCCTGCTGCACACGAATATCCGATAGAATCCGTTCCAGGGCCTTCGACAGTCTCTTAGTGTTGCTTGTACGGACCAGACCGTCGATATCCGCCAGGAACATCGTCAATGGTTTGTTGTGAATGCGACAATAAAAGAACAGGTCATCCAGCTGGATATTCGAGGTACCAAAAATACTGCGGCAGACGCGATGATATTCATTCTCGACGGCATGGACCAGGGATTCTAGCGCTTCTTCTTTTTCGGAGATCATGTCATGCTACCTTGGGTAAATTGATTGAAAGATCAGAGGGTTACAGGCACTCGCTTGAACTGCAAAATAACATTCCTCAAATGTCAGGTTGTCTATACATCAATATATCCACAGGGGTTGTAACCCCGCCTTGCAAGCTGTTCATGGCGTTGTTGAGCTTGAAGAGTTTATAGAGCGGGGGATGGCGCTCGTCTTTCTCCAATTCCTTGATTTCATTCGGCAATTCCTGAATGAATTCCTGATTGATTTCCTCGATACAGGCCATTAACAGCTTGACTGCTTCTGTATCCAGTGTATCCAGGTGTTCCTCCCATTTCGGAAACAGCTTGCGCTCGAACACATGCCGTATGTTGATATTATTATTAAATGTGACTCGCCCGGCCAGGATGATCATCTCAAGCGCCGCTTTCATGTTCTGGCGCAGTAAATCATCGGAGCCTGACGCCGCAAAGAACAGTAGGTGCTCGAGTGCCTTTTCCAAGTTTTCGATCCGGGCACAATCCAGCACATAGCCGCTGTCCGCCATGAACAACGCCAGCGGCTGGTTGTGCTGGAGACAATACCGGACCAAATCGTCCAACTGTATATCCGCGCTGGCTGTGAGCTTATCGCAAACTGAATGGTATTCATGCTCAATAGCGTGGATCAGCGCTTTGATGGTTTCTTCTTTTTCAGTGTTCATGCAATGCTCCTGAGGTCACAAGAATGCCAAGCGACTTTGAAGCGCTTAGAACCCGTTAGGCGTTGCGTCAAACTGACTTCAACATTTCAACACTGGATTGGACTTCTTGTGCGGTATGATTTTGTCGTTCCATTCACCATGCAACGGCACCCGTTGGATGACTATAGCGACTCATTCCTGGTCTGAATCTTTGATGCCAGCCCTGTAATGTAGTACAAATCGAGTTTCACTTGGATTAAGGTATTGCAGACTTTCATTGATGCGTCTGTCGCCAGCGCGATGGGAGACGACCAGGAGGTCGACCCGCCGGCCAGCGATAGCGTTCAATTGAATGTCTCAAGTCGCC
>CAYFSA010000147.1:0-1570 GCA_964345605.1 uncultured Ectothiorhodospiraceae bacterium | reverse complement strand
CTGAGGTGATTTAATGACGGATCTCACTAAACTCTACGAGCAGGATTATACGGCCTGGGCCGAAGCGAATGCCGCCTTGCTCAAGGCTGGGCACTTCGATGCTGTGGATGTAGCCCATTTGATCGAGGAACTAGAGGATATGGGCAGAAGCGGCCAACGGGCGCTAGAGAGCTATTTAAGCGTGCTGTTGACCCACCTGCTCAAGTGGCAATTTCAGTATCGGCAACTCGCAGCGCGTTGGCAAGAGTTTGATGGCCGAAGTTGGCACAATACTATCGTCCATCAGCGCACACAGTTACAGTTGTTGCTGCGCAAGCAGCTTGGCATGAAACGTTTGTGGGTCACGGCCCGAGATGAGGCCTATGCCGATGCGCGGGTCTTGGCTGCCAAGGAAACCGGCCTGCCGATTGCGACATTTCCCGAAACGTGTCCCTACACCGATGAGCAAATTCTGCAGCAGGATGATTATCTGCCGCCCTGCGAGTCAGTCATTGATGAGTGACTTTTCTCGTATAGCAGCGCTCTATTGTGCGCCATCAAGCACCAGCAAACTGCGCTATGATCGGGTAATAAAGCTTGTTTGCCCATTCGGCAAACATAGGTTGGGTAACTAACATTTCATAGTCTGGCCAACATCGAGCCAGGGCGAGGCTGTGTTCGATGTCTTTTGCAAAGCTTTTCATCGTCTCTTTGTCGTTGGTCAACCAAGCAAAGCCGGTTTTACAGGCCAGCGGCAGCGGGGCTTCCATGCCGGCCAGCCAAGCGTCAAAAAGATCGGCGAGATAGTGTTCAGCATCAGCCTGGCTTAATGCTGGAAGCTTGACATTACCTGTTTGTCCAATTATCAGTGTTTGACTCTGCGGCTGGACCAATTGCATTCCTAAATGGGCCGGCCAGGCGCGGACAAGCAAATCCCAGCGCAGCTTATCCAGATTTTGGCCTTCGTGGAGTTTGCTGGTCAACAGGTCGATGCGGCATACCTCGCCGACTTGATTGCGGCGCAATCCCGCGAGCTGGTCAGCCAGGCTGAGCCCACCGTATTCCCAAGTGATGCTGGGTGCCGGTTCGATGGGCTGCGGCCAATCTGTCAGTGCCTGCCGATAGTGGGCGAGCATTTCAGGGATGGGTTCGCCTAATGCAGCCCTGCTCGGTACGTTGAAGGGTGGCCAGGGCAATTTGCCGGCGCGCTGCATACTGTCGAGCTGGCGTTGTAGTTCGACATCCGGATCGTCGAGTGTGTCGCTGGCTGCAGCCTGGGCCAATGGCCGCAGTAACGCGTCAATATATTGCCAGGTTTGTAAGCCATCCAAGCTGAATGGTTCGGTATCTACGGCGCTCGCTGTTTCTTGATCCAGTTGTGTGCGCAAACGCTCGTGCAGAAATACCTTAGCCGGATCGCGCAGGAAATCACCGAGCTGCTTGAATGTCAGTGGGGCTTGCCGGCGATAGGACGGCTGTACCGGCACCTCACTGGTTTTTGAGCCAGACTGGCCATGCACCGCACGCCATTCGTCGGCATAGGTGAACAAACGGGCATCGGTGCCGGTAAAATATGCTTGGTTGAAAGGTT
>CAYFSA010000146.1:0-7121 GCA_964345605.1 uncultured Ectothiorhodospiraceae bacterium | reverse complement strand
GCGCAGCGTAACCCGAGTTAGCCCGTTTAGATTAACTGGGCACCCAACAAGCTCAGTCCCGCAAAGGCGTCATCGGCATTTAAAGTCAATTCATCACCACTAATATTCGTATCTGGCTCAAACACCTCTTCGCCAAACATGATATTCGAGCCTGCAACGGTCATTTGGCTACTTCCATCTAGAAAACGAACTGAACTTGATTGATTCAGCGATGCGTTGAGTACTGCCACGAGATTATTGCTCTCATCGCTAATCGTCAGCGTTGTACCATTTCTGGCAAATACCAACTCCTCGGATTCAGCTTCGATATTCAAAGTTGTTCCCGGATCAATATTCGTAGCCCCCGCGCCTTGAGGTACCGTAATTGTTCGTCCACTCGTATCCCCGATAAATTCAGCAATTACACCGGCTCCCACCGAAAACGCCAGAGGTGAATCGTTTAATGTAATGACAATCATATCCCGGGCATCTCCTTGCGCCTCGGGACGGTTATCAAAATAACTTGTTGATGAAAGATCAGCACTTAACTCCAGATCACCGCCAGCTACACTTTCATTATCAGCAAACATTTCCCCGCCATAGGTAATCTGAGTGCCTTCCACCCCCATTTCACTGCCGCCATCTGCAAATTGCACCCGTGTGGTTGCAGAAGATGACGCATTCATCGAAGCAACTAGATTTCCGTCCGAATCATCAACCTTTAGTGTGGTCCCATTCCGGGAAACCGAAAAATTATCGCTGTCACCTTCAATATTTACGATCGCACCTGTATCGATATTAGTGGCACCTGATCCATCTGATATATTTAGCACCTTACCACTCGTATTGCCAATAAATTCCGCCAGAAGATGTTTGCCAACCTCGATAACATCAGGGGTTTCGTTAAGCGTAATAAATATAATATTGGGAGAGTTATTGGGCTCATTAGCCTCATTAGCTGTGACAGTCACTGGGGTGGCTGAAAACTCATACCCCAAAGCAGTATTCTCAGATGAAAAATTGATATGAGTCTCCGTCAAGCCCTCCTCAACGGTAAACGAGGGCTTAAAAAGGGTTGCAGGCAAGGTGCCGTTCGGCCAACTTGCCGGTGTCTGCGCATCGTACCAGGCAGCCACAACGAGTTGATCAGTGCTCGGGTCGTTGTCCAAGTCCGCCGAATCCTCCTTCACCTCCATACCCAAGTGCCCTTCTTGAAGCACATTCGCTGCGCCTTCATAACTCAGTATCGAGGAATCGTAGTGCATATTGATTCCGATACCCGTCAAACCATCATTTTGAGGATCAGTGCTGTACTCTAGGTCGAATGTAATTGTATCTCCAGGATTTGCAACAATATCGCTAACGGAGGGCGTAACAATCTGTGCATCTCCATTAGCGAAGGGGACCACTAAATTTGTATCATTATTGGATAAAGACATGTATTAACTCCTATAAATTGAAACTGGGCATTCAATTTCGCAGTGTAACTCAACCTACTGGGAAAGCGAGGGCAAAGTATTACCGTTATTAGTGTATTTCATTCTGCTAAGAATCACAGGGACTGATAAAGACCTTTTCAGTGCTTACCCAGAAAGAACGATACCAGAATTACACCTAATCCGCGCAGCAAGTCCATGGCACCGCATAAGTCTGCTGCTGATGTTCGCCGAGGACCGCCTTGATGCCATAAACCGTCTGCAGATTGCGCGGGGTTAGTACCTGCTTAACTGGCCCTAACGCGACTTGACGGCCTTCATCGAGCAGCATGAGACGATCACAAAAGCGGCTGGCCAGCGTCAGGTCATGCAGAACCACGATGGTTGCGGCACCCTTGCGGCAATGCTGGCGTAACAAACCCATAACCTTGAGCTGATGGCGCGGGTCCAGCGCCGCCACCGGCTCGTCGGCTAGCAGTACCGGGGCCTGCACGGCCAACACCCGTGCCAACCGGGCGCGGGCCCGCTCGCCCCCGGACAGTTGGTCGATCCGGCGATCCCGCAGGGCCTGGAGGTCGGTACTAGCCAAGGCCGCCTCGATGGCTTGTTGCTCACTCGCCCGATCCGGTCGGCGACGGTAGCGCCAGCCGCCTTGATAAGGATAACGCCCCAGGGCCACCAAATCCTCGACTGTGATCGGCCAATGCATTCCATCGCCTTGACTGAGATAAGCCAACTGAGTCGCCCGCTGCTTAGGCGGTAGGCGTGCCAGATCGTAGCCATCGAGCTGGATTTGGCCACGATAAGGGACTAATTGAGCGATCCCTTTAACCAACGTGCTCTTGCCGGCGCCATTGGGGCCGATCAGCCCAACCAACTCGCCAGCCGCCAGCGCCAGCGAAACCTGGTCCAGAATCGCGCGTTGACCATACTTGACGCTCACGTTGTCAATCGCCAGCAGGTTCATAAGGTTTGCCTCTGCGCACGCAGCACCAATCCTAAGAAAAACGGCGAACCGATCAGCGCGGTGACCACGCCCAGCATCAGCTCCTGGCGGGTGTCGATCAGCCGTAGGGCAATGTCAGCCGCCAACACCAGCACTGCGCCGCCCAAGGCACTTGCCCATAACAACTTGCCAGGGCGAAACTGAACAAACCGTCGCAGGATATGCGGCACCACCAAGCCGACAAAGCCGATCGCTCCGGTTACGGCGACACAGGCACCGACGCTCAGAGCCGTGCCGAGGATAATTAAACCTCGCAAGCGCGCCAGATTCACACCGAGGCTGCTCGCTTCCGCCTCGCCCAGGGCCAAGACGTCCAAGGAGCCGGCGGTGAAGGCCAGTAGGGTCAGCCCCAACAAGACGAAGGGTAAGATAAGCTGCACATCGGCAAAGCTGCGGTCGCTGATCGAGCCCATTAGCCACATCACCATATCCTGAACATCGGCTGGATTCGGTGCGAGATTCAGGGCCAGGGAAGTCAGCGCAGCAGTCAATGATGACAAGGCAATCCCCGCCAGGATCAGAGTCAAATTCGAGGCGCCAAGCAGGGTCAAGCCATACAAGCCCAGGGTTGCGACCAAGGCAAAGCTCATCGCCGACAAGGGCAGCAACCAGAGATTAACCACAGTCAACCCAAAATAGAGTATCGTCACTGCGCCCAGACTCGCACTCGAGGAAATCCCCAACAGCCCGGGCTCGGCCAGAGGATTGCGCAGTAACCCCTGCAGCGCCGCGCCCGACATGCCTAAGGACATCCCCACCAGACAGGCCATCAGCACCCGCGGCAGACGGATTTCCTGCACGATCAGTCGCTGGGTCTCCGTGCCCAGGCCGCTCAGGCCACCCAAGACCTCGCCCACCGACAGCGGCGCATAGCCAATACGCAGCGACACGATCCCAAGGATCAGTAACAGGCTTGTCAGGACGAGATTAACGATGAGCAGGGGACGAGGTCGCATAATCGTTGATGTCATTAAACGTAGGGTGATGAAGAATGGCTATTGGCTGCGCCGGGCCCTCACGGCGCCGGTAAACCCAACGCTTTGATTTGGTGAACAATTCTCTCGGCGGTTTCCACAAGCTGCCAGCCACCGCAGCCCCAATAACGCGCCGGCGCCCACACCGCCGGCGCCTGCTGCAACAAACGCTGCAGCAACGGATGGCGCGCATAGGCCGAGTCGCGGCGCGGCAGTTGTTCATCAAACGTCCCCGAGACCAGCAAGAACGCATCTGGCTTGGCCATCACTAAGTGCTCCAGAGGAAAGTGGCCCCAGCCGGTATGGCCCTT
Source organism: uncultured Ectothiorhodospiraceae bacterium (assembly GCA_964345605.1). Lineage (GTDB taxonomy): Bacteria > Pseudomonadota > Gammaproteobacteria > CAYFSA01 > CAYFSA01 > CAYFSA01. The sequence continues at coordinate 3,415 of CAYFSA010000146.1, read as the reverse complement.
GAGCTTGGCATAATTGCGCAGGCCCAGCCGGGTCAGGACATCGTCGATATAGGTATTCGTCCCGGCGGTGCCGCCATTCGGCCGCAAGTACAAGATGCGATAAGGCCGCGTTTTTGCCTGCAGGGCTCGCATCCGAGCCGATGCCTGGGCAACGATGGCTTGGCCGCGCTCAGGCTGGCCGAGAAGCTTGCTCATCTTTAGGGTCGTTTCCAGCGTATCCTGCCAACTCCGGGGATAGGGCATGGTGACCATGCGAATATCCTGCGCCGCGAGCAAATCCCGCAGTCGCCGGCCATCCCAGCCGAGCGAGACCAGGGCGATATCCGGGTCCAGATGCAGTACTTCTTCGGCACTGCCACGAATGGCCGGAAACTGCTTGGCTTGCTCGGTTACCGGCGAGAGGGCCGGATCGTGGCTTTGTCGTGACACCGCCAGTAATTGCTGCGGCTCGACTAAGCTCAACACCAACCAATCCGCACAAAGATTAGTAGAAACCACCGTGGGCAGCTGATCTTCGGCGCATACCCAAAAGGGCGTGAGCAGGAGCAAGCCGACAACTATGATTCGTTGCATAAGGCAATTCCCAGAAAAGGATTGAGCTCATCAAGCGCGACTGAATAGGTCAGCCGGCACTCGGTAGAGGCTGACCGAGCTGGCTCAAATCGAGAACATGTCCGCCCGTCACCCAGTACACCGGTCTGGCAAGCGCCCCGACCTGACGCATCAAATGCCCCAATCGATCGCGAAAGCGCCGTCCCAGCGCATAAGCCGGCACCACACCAGCCCCGACTTCCTCGGCCACCAGGATGAGCGTGCCGCGTGGCGCCTGCAATCGCGTCAGCCAGGGCGCCGTAACCGCCTGCCAAGCAGCCTCATCGGTTTCCAGCCAATTGCTGACCCAGCTACCCAGTGAATCCACCAACAGACAGTGCTCATACTGGTCATGCCTATTGATAACTGCGGTCAAGTCGCGCGGCGCGCAGACCGTTTGCCAACTCGCGGGCCGGCGCTGCCGATGCCTCTCGAGCCGCGCCGTCCATTCCGGGTCGTCCCGGTTCTCAGCCGCCGTGGCCACATAAGTCACCGTTAAACCGCTGTTGCGCGCCAGCTGCTCGGCCCATTCACTCTTGCCGGAGCGAGTCGGGCCGAAAACCAAGATCAATGTACCCACTTCATCCAGCCTTGTTTGCTATCCAACCTTCTGCGCCGAGCAACACAACCCCTTGCCACGCAGGTTAATTAAACATTTTACTAAAGCATGTCCACAATGGTCAGTGCAAGCTGACACAGCAACTCGATCTGAGTAAGCAACAGAACAGGATTTACATGGCTTTTCGCGGCTGGCACAAACAATCCATCAGCTTGGCCGATGGGCGCACGGTCGAGGCCAACAGTCCAGTGATTATATCCGCGAGCCGGCTGACCGACATGCCGGCCTTCTATGCCCGCTGGCTGCATGAACGCCTGCAAGCGGGTTATTTACGCTGGACGAATCCCTATAACGCGCGGCAAGTGCAATATGTGGCGTTCGCCAAAACGCGGGCCATTGTCTTTTGGAGCAAGAACCCCGCGCCCCTGATGCCCTATTTGGCAACGCTCGATGCGCTCGGCATTCATTACTACTTTCAGTTCACCTTGAACGACTATGCGAACGAGCATTTCGAGCCCAACGTACCCCAACTAGCCGAGCGCATCGCCACCTTCAAGGCGCTGGCCAAACGGATCGGCAAGGAACGGGTGGTCTGGCGATTTGATCCGCTCCTTTTGACCAACACGCTGGGCGTGTCCGAGCTCATCGAGCGCATTAGCCGCCTTGCCGAACAATTACATGGCTTTACCGAAAAACTGGTGATCAGCTTCGCCGATATCAGCGCCTATCGCAAAGTGGCCAATAACTTGCGGCGGCACCAGATTACCTGGCGGGATTTCTCTCATGCAGACATGCGGGAATTGGCCAAGCGGCTGGCCGAGGCGAACCAGCAATGGGGCCTGGAACTGGCCACTTGTGCGGAAACCATCGACTTGACCGACTTGGGGATCAAGTACAACCGCTGTATCGATGACCAATTGCTGCGCCGACTGTTTGCCGATGACCCGTTGCTCATGAACTTCCTCGGCGCGGAGCAGCCGGATTTGCTGGGCTCGGACCGCCGCCCGACACTTAAAGACCGGGGCCAGCGCCAGCATTGCAACTGTATTGTCAGCAAGGACATCGGCACCTACAGTACCTGCCCCCATCTTTGCACCTATTGCTATGCCAACGCTGCGGCGAACACGGTCAAGCGCAATTGCGGCAAACACGAGCCGCGGGCCGACTCGCTCCTGCCCTGAGAAGCCGGCGCCCTTGATAACCTAGCCTATTGCCCACTGCCATTAAATTAGGCACCTAATCGTCGGGTTACGCTGCGCTAACCCGACCTACGGCGCCAGGTAGGGTCGGTTTCAACCGACCGCCTCGCCTGCAGGCAGGCTCGGCGAGGCGGGTTAAAACCCGCCCTACAGGCACCCTTCCGGGCAGCGCATGCGCTTAACTTAATGGCAGTGAGCCTATTGCCCGAAGCCAGCGCGATCGCCACGGACGATAAGCCCGATAAGCACAAACGATTTCCCCTACAGGGCGACTCGGTTTATGGTGTCACTGTGTATCGAAGCAAACCTACCCAACGAAGGAGATCGAACATGCTCGAGAATCGCGAAGGTCAATCCGTACCGCACGTCACGTTTCCCACCCGCCGGGGTCATGAATGGGTGGAGCTGACTACCGATGACATATTTAAAGGCAAAACCGTGGTCGTGTTTTCCTTGCCCGGTGCCTACACGCCGACTTGCTCGTCCTCACACGTACCCCGTTACAACGAACTGGCGCCGGTATTCCGCGAGCAAGGCGTGGATACCATTGCCTGCGTGTCGGTCAATGACACCTTCGTCATGAACGCCTGGCAAGAAGAGCAAATGGCCGACGATATCCTGTTCATCCCGGACGGCAACGGCGAATTCACCGCCGGCATGGACATGCTGGTCGACAAGCAGGACCTTGGCTTCGGTAATCGCTCCTGGCGGTATTCCATGCTGGTGCGTGACGGCGTCATCGAAAAGATGTTCATCGAGCCAGAAAAGCCGGGCGACCCCTACGAGGTATCCGATGCCGACACCATGCTTAATTATCTCGCCCCGAATTTGCAAAAGCCGCATGAAGTCCTGGTCTTTACCCGCGAGGGTTGCCCGTTCTGCGCCAAGGCCAAGGAAATGCTTGAAGAGACCGGCATCCCTTATGAAGAGCTGGTCCTGAACCAGGATTATACCGGTCGGGCATTACGCGCCGCGAGTGGTGAAGACAAAGTCCCGCAGGTCTTCATCGACGGCGCCCGGATCGGCGGCTCCGACAAATTGGAGCAGTGGCTCGCGGCTAAGGGCT
>CAYFSA010000145.1:0-7122 GCA_964345605.1 uncultured Ectothiorhodospiraceae bacterium | reverse complement strand
ATAGACATTCGCCCATTGCCAGGCGAATTCGGATTGGATTGCAATTCAACGCCTTGGGCTCACGCACACTCACCTTGGCAAGCATGCGCGATCATTTGAAGCCGTTATCTTCCCTTAGACGCGCACAGTTTGCAAATCACCGCTTGCCAAGCGCTGCCGGTGCCCACTGCTTGGCCGCGTTTCGACCCATCAGGCATCGCCTCATAGCCATTCGTTCACCCTTCGACCAAGCCAGGGCAAACGAATTGACAGTGGGCGCCCCCGTGATCACTTGCCAGCCTCGGCGGCACCCGCCTATTTCTTCTGCCGGCGCTCCTGAGCCGCCTTGATGACTTCCTCGGCAATATTATTCGGGCAGGGCGCGTAGTGCGAGAAGGTCATGGAGTACTGCCCGCGGCCGGAGGTCATGGTACGCAGATCGCCGATATACCCAAACATTTCGCTCAGCGGCGTATCGGCCTTCAGGCGCACCCCTGTAGGCGCGGGATCCTGGGATTTGACCATGCCCCGGCGGCGGTTCAAATCGCCGATGACATCCCCCACATGCTCTTCAGGTACAAACACGTCCACATGCATGATCGGCTCGAGCAATTGCGGCTGGGCCTTGGGCATGCTTTGCCGGTAAGCCGCTTTGGCCGCGATCTCATAGGCGATTGCCGACGAGTCAACCGGGTGGAAACCGCCGTCGTACAAGTTCACTTTCAGATCGACGCAAGGATAGCCGGCGAGCGGCCCCTCTTCGGTGCTGACACGAAAGCCCTTTTCCACTGCCGGCCAAAATTCACGCGGCACATTCCCGCCAGTGACTGTCGACTCGAACTGGAAACCGCTGCCCGTCTCGCCTGGTTCGATGACGTAATCGATACGCGCGAACTGTCCCGAACCGCCAGTCTGCTTTTTGTGGGTATAGCTGTCCTCGACCCGCTGGGTGATAGATTCGCGATAGGCGACCTGGGGTTGGCCGACTTCTACCGGCACCTTGTAGGTGCGCTTGAGGATATCCACCTTGATATCCAGGTGCAGCTCGCCCATGCCCTTCATGATGGTCTCGCCGCTGTCTTCGTCAGTCTCGACATAGAATGAAGGATCCTCGGCCATCATCTTGCTAAGCGCGATACCGAGCTTTTCAGCGCCGGATTTGTCCTTGGGCTGCACGGCGATAGAGATTACCGGGTCGGGGAACACCATCGGTTCCAGGGTCGCCGAATTATCGGGATCGCTGAGGGTATGGCCGGTTTTGACATTCTTCAGGCCAACCAGGGCGACGATATCGCCGGCTTGAGCGGAATCGACTTCCTCGCGGGTATCGGCATGCATTTCCACGATCCGGCCAATACGCTCGGTCTTGCCGGTGGCGGTATTGAGCACCATGGTACCTTTGCTCAGCTTGCCCGAATAGATGCGAGTGAAGGTCAGCGCGCCGTAGCGGTCGTCCATAATCTTGAAGGCCAGCGCCCGCAGCGGCTTGTCCGGATCGACGATGGCAAACTTGCCGGTCTCGTTGCCTTCCAGATCGACTTCCGGCTGCGGATCAACTTCCTTGGGATTGGGCAGATAGTCAACCACGCCATCCAGAATCAGCTGCACGCCCTTGTTCTTGAAGGCCGAGCCGCAGTAAGTCGGGAAGAAGTCGAGATTGATGGTACCGTGGCGAATGCAGCGCTTGAGGGTCTCGATGTCGATCTCTTCGCCTTCCAGGTAGCGCTCCATGACCTCCTCGTCCTGTTCCACCGCGGTTTCCACCAGGTCGTGTCGCCATTCCTCGACCAGCTCCGCCATGTCCTCGGGCACGTTGGTGATCTCGTACTTCATGGGATCGCCGGTTTCGTCCCAGATCCAGGCCTTACGGGTCAGCAGGTCGACCACGCCCTTGAACTGATCCTCGATACCGATGGGCAGGGTCATGACCAGCGGCTTGGCGGCCAGGATGGTTTTCACCTGCTCGACCACCCGGTAGAAATCGGCGCCGACCCGGTCCAATTTGTTGACATAGATGATGCGGGCAACCCCGGACTGGTCGGCATAGCGCCAATTGGTCTCGGATTGCGGCTCCACGCCGCCGGAGCCGCAGAACACGCCGATACCGCCGTCAAGCACCTTCAGGGAGCGGTAGACCTCGATGGTAAAATCGACGTGGCCGGGCGTATCGATGATGTTAAAGCGATGGTTTTTCCAGAAACAGGTCGTCGCCGCGGACTGAATGGTGATGCCGCGCTCTTGCTCCTGGTCCATGAAATCGGTAGTGGCGGCGCCGTCATGGACTTCGCCGATCTTGTGAATCCGCCCCGTCAGCTTTAGGATACGCTCGGTCGTGGTGGTCTTGCCGGCATCCACATGCGCAAAAATTCCGATATTCCGATAAAGCGTTAAATCTTTCACGTCTGCCCTCTGTTTGAAATGTCTTGGTAGGTGGTGGACCACCCCGGCGTCCAGCCAATCCGGACGCGGCCTATGTCATTTTGCCGACCAAGCAGGTCACCTGCTGGTACCCAATGCAACGCGGGGAATTGTATCGTGTCCTTATGCTACAAGTAAGAGGGCGCCGCCCGGCCAGCCTGGCAGGCCCACTGCATGGCTTGCTTTTCGGCTTGAGCTTGCTGGCCCACGCTGAGGCGGAGCGCGTCGACCTAACGGTGATCACGGCCTCCGGTGAACCGCAGCAGTTTCAGGTCGAGCTGGCCCTGACCCCGGCACAGCGCAGCCAGGGCTTAATGCATCGCGCAACCCTGCCGGCCCGGCAAGGCATGCTGTTCCTCTTCCCGACTCCCCGGCCTATTCGCATGTGGATGGTCAACACACTGATTTCGCTGGACATGCTGTTCTTCGACCGACGCGGCTATATCCAGCAAATCCACACTCGCGCCACACCCGGCTCCAGGGCGATTATTGGTTCGCGGCAGCCGGCTTGGGGCGTGCTTGAACTACGTGGCGGCAGCGCGGCACGCTATGGAATCGCGGTGGGTGACCGGCTGCTGCTCGAGGCGATTGTCGCCGGGGCGCACATTCGGTAATGGGGGGCTAAGTAGTCGTATAAGCGGCGGGAATAAGCGCGCTCCCCACGCGGGGGAACGCGCCAGGGATTACAACGGCTGAACCGCTGCCCCTGACGATAGGCGGCGGTCGCGGCTATTGCGCGCCGCCGACCAAATCGTCCTGCAGCGGAATGGCTTCCACATCGTTGAGCATACAAAACTGCTGCACGCTTAAAGGATCGGCCCAGGCGATGACGCGCCTTTGCTCGCGATCGACACTGATCAACTGGTCCGACCAGGCGGAAACGACAAATGGCAGTTGGGTGACTTCATCCACCCGGAACAGAAAGGGTCGGGTCATGTCGTTCATTACGGCACCTCAGCGGTTTGTGGTTAGGTGTATCTCTACCCGCTAAGTCTGTTTCATCGGCAAGCATCATTCTGTGACGGAGTCCCGTTGCCCTGCGTATCAAGGATGAATGGCCGTGGTTGGCTGATAAACGGCAGGATCGAGTCAACTGATTGCGCCAGGGTTCGGCCTCAGGAATACCGCCAGGCCGTGGCGCGTTGAAACGCGCCCTACATTGTCAGCCAGGCTGCGGCGCGTTGAAACGCGCCCTGCATTTAGCCGAAGCGCCCGGTAATGTATTGCTCGGTAAGCTCGTGCCGTGGATTGGTGAAAATCTGATCAGTGGTGCCGACTTCGATCAAATCACCCAGATGGAAATAGGCCGTGCGCTGGGAGACCCGCGCGGCCTGCTGCATGGAATGAGTCACAATCACAATGGTGTACTGCTCACGCAGCTCGTCGATGAGCTCCTCGATGCGGGCGGTGGCGATGGGATCAAGCGCCGAGGCCGGCTCATCCATCAACACGACCTCTGGATTGACGGCGATGGTGCGAGCGATGCACAAGCGCTGCTGCTGCCCGCCCGACAGGCTGGTGCCCGGCTGGCTCAAACGATCGGCAACCTCATGCCACAGACCAGCGCGGCGCAGGCTTTCCTCGACGATGTCGCGCAGCTCCGCCTTGCTGTCGGCCAAGCCATGGATCCGCACACCATAGGCGACATTGTCGAAAATCGACTTGGGAAACGGATTGGGCTTTTGAAATACCATGCCCACTTGGGCCCGCAGCAACACGACATCCACGTCCTTACTGCAAACATCCTGGCCGTCCAAAAGGATTTCGCCGGTTATCCGTGCCCCCTCGATGGTATCGTTCATCCGGTTCAAACAGCGCAGAAACGTCGATTTGCCGCAACCCGACGGTCCGATTAAGGCAATGACTTCATTGTTGCGAATATCCAGGGAAACGTCATTCAAGGCATGGGTATCGCCATAATAGGCGTTGACCTGCCGGCAGGTCATACGGGCGTCATTAGCAAAAGGCTCGCCCACCGTTTTCCGATGTGTTTGGGAATACAAGGCGGTTTGACTGGGCATCGCACTCATCTCGTCACCAAGAAAATCATCCTCATACGAGGCCTCGTCCGGCTCAGTCACCGGCAGTTCATTTGGCATACTGCAAACATTCCTCTGACTCGAATTAGGCTGACCGGCCGGGCATAGCCGCCCGACCGCCTCGACCAGCGCAAACATCAAGGCTACCAGACGCTGCCAGCCGGCAGTCAAGCGAGTTAGCCAAGGATTGAGTCTTGCCTGATCGAGCTGAAAAAACATGGCATTGTTACCAGCGACGCTCCAGCTTGCGCCGCAACAGCACGGCAGTGGCGCTCATAACAATCAAAAAGCCCAGCAGCACCATGATGGCCCCGGCGGTTCGCTCCTGAAAGGCCCGCTCCGGGCTTTCCGCCCATAGGTAAATCTGCACCGGCAGCACTGTAGCCGGATCGCTGATACCCTCAGGTACATCGACGATGAAGGCCATCATGCCCACCATCAACAAGGGTGCCGTCTCGCCCAGCGCCTGCGCCATGCCGATGATGGTGCCGGTCAGCATGCCGGGCAGCGCCAACGGCAGGACATGATGCGTAATCGTCTGTATACGCGAGGCACCGATCCCCAAGGCCCCGCTGCGGATCGAAGGCGGCACCGAGCGCAGCGCGGAACGGCTGGAAATAATGATGGTCGGCAGCGTCATCAGGGCCAGCACCATCCCGGCCACCAAGGGGGTGGAACGCTCGACCTGGAAGAAATTGATGAACACTGCCAGACCCAATAGACCAAAAACGATCGACGGCACCGCGGCGAGATTGTTGATATTCACCTCGATCAAGTCCGTGAACCGATTCTTTGGCGCAAACTCCTCCAGATACACGGCAGCGGCCACCCCCACCACGAAAGTCAACACCAGGGTCACCAGCAGGGTATAGAACGAGCCGACAATAGCCCCCCAAATACCGGCCAGCTCCGGCTCGCGGGAATTGCCGGTGGCAAAGAACGCCGTATTAAAACGCTTCTCTAGCCGGCCTTCGCGCTCCAAGGCAAGAATCCAGCTGATTTGCCGATCACTCAGCCGACGATCCGCAGCCGGCGTGGCCAATCGCAGGATCTGCCAGGCCTCGGCCACGGCGATCTGGGTCGAGCGCAACGGGCGCAGCACCTGTCCCTCGATGCGGGCGCTGCTGACCGAAGTAATCTTGACCAGCCCCTGATTGATGCGCAGCAAATAGCTCGGCATCTGCGGGCTCAGCTGCAGATCCTCGTGCGCAGCATGGGTTTGCTCGGCATATTGATCAATCTGATCCTGCTTTGTCGCAAGCCGCTGCTGCACGCCCGCCAAGCGCTGCTGCAGGCGTTCCAGTTGGGTTCGCAGGGCGGCTTGATCGCGGCCAGCCACCGCCTTGTCCAGCGTATCGCGCAAAGTCTGCTGCTCGCTTTCCAGATTCGCCTGCACGTTTTGCAATTCGGCGACCTCCTCGCGCAGGGCACACATCCGCTCGTTCAGCGATGCTTTGACACGGCTAACGATAGCGGTGAAATCATTGGCCGTAGAGCTCACCTCGATGGCGCCGCTGGTGCCCGAGGGCTCAGCCCTGCCATTGACTGCCAAGCTCTCGATCGGCGTCGAGCGGCCTTTCATGAACATATCGACATCGTCATCGGTGGGCACCCACAGGGTAACCTTCTCGCCGATCATGGCGGGATTGGCCAGCACCCGTTCGCGGAGCTGATAGTCGGCACCGCGGCTGGGAATTTCGAATAGCCGGCGCTGCAGGCTGCGTGAGCGCACTTCCGGAAACAGCTCCAGCATGGCCAGCTTGATGAGGCGGCCGTAATTGGCCCGCTCAAGATCCTCCGGGTTGCGCCCGCCGCTCGGATCGATCACCGCTTCGTCCAAGACCACATCCAGCTTGAGGTAGGCTTGGAAGAAGGCGCTGTAACCATTGGCAATCACACTGCTGAACAGCAGTACTACCAAGGCGATCCCCAAAGACACGGCGGCCAAACCATAGAGTCGAAAGCGCTGCTCCGCCCGCCGCCGGCGCCGCAGGCTAGCACGCACCCGGGCCACCGTGGCGGAAGGCTCACGCGGTTGCTCATCGCTTGGATTATTCATATTGCTCCCGATACTTGCGCACGATATGCAAGGCGATGACGTTCAGCAGCAGCGTCAACAGGAACAGCACCAAGCCCAACGCGAATGCCGCCAGGGTTTTCGCGCTATCGAAGGCCTGGTCGCCGGTCAGCAGGGTGACAATCTGCACGGTTACGGTGGTCACGGCCTCCAGAGGATTAATGGTCAGATTGGCCGCCACCCCCGCTGCCATCACCACGATCATGGTCTCGCCGATCGCCCGCGACACGGCCAGCAGCAAACCGCCGATAATGCCCGGCAGGGCCGCCGGAAAGACCACCTGGCGCACTGTTTCCGACTGGGTGGCACCTAACGCATAGGCGCCATCACGCAGGGATTGCGGGACCGCATTAATGACATCGTCAGACAGCGAGGAGACAAAGGGGATGATCATAATACCCATCACCAAACCGGCAGCCAGGGCACTCTCCGAGGCGACATCCAGACCAATACGCTCGCCCCATTCACGAAAAAACGGCGCCACGACCAAGGCGGCGAAAAACCCATAGACCACGGTCGGAATCCCCGCCAGAATCTCCAATGCCGGCTTGGCCACGCCGCGCAAGCGGCGGCCGGCGTATTCCGATAGATAGATTGCGGCCAGCAGGC
>CAYFSA010000144.1:2410-7138 GCA_964345605.1 uncultured Ectothiorhodospiraceae bacterium | reverse complement strand
ACAGTGACCTTGACGCCGGATGTCCTGGTCATTGCCGATACCGAGCGCGCGCTCGCCATGGCTGGGATCATGGGGGGCGCTGATAGCGCTGTTAGCGGGACTACTCGGAATATCTTTCTGGAAAGCGCCTTCTTTACACCCGTGGCTATTGCTGGACGGGCGCGGCGCTATGGCCTGCATACCGATGCGTCCCATCGTTTCGAACGGGGCGTCGATCCCGAAATTCAAGTCGATGCCATCGAGCGGGCAACACAATTGCTCATGAGCATCGTCGGCGGCGAGCCGGGCCCGTTGACCGAAGCAAGGGCATCGACTGCCCTGCAGCGAGACAAAATCGCCCTGCGAGTCTCTCGGGTAAACGAGCTGCTTGGAATCGACTTAAGGCCCGACGAGATTCGGGAAATCCTGGCACGCCTGGGCTGTCAATTGCAGCCGGTGGTGGACGGCTGGCTGGTGCTGCCGCCGTCCCATCGTTTTGACCTGGCCATCGAAGAGGATTTAATCGAAGAAGTCGCCCGGATTTATGGCTATGACCGTATTCCAAGTACCGCTCAGCAGGTCCCGGGTCTCATCGAGCCAATCCGGGAACGGGTGACACCAAGCGAGCGCTTGCAGGATCTGCTGGTCGACCGGGGCTATCAAGAAGTCATTACCTACAGTTTCGTCGATGCCAAGTCTGAATATGCATTAGCCCCGACAGCCGCACCGCTGGCCCTGGCCAATCCCTTGTCGGCGGAACTCGCCGTCATGCGCACCACACTCTGGTCGGGCCTGCTCAAAGCGTTGCGGCATAATCTCAATCGCCAAGAAACTCGCCTGCGCTTATTCGAGACGGGCTTGCGGTTTCTAACGACGACCGCCGGCTTGGAGCAGACGGCTACCTTGGCCGGGGTCGCAACCGGGGCGCGCTGGCCGGAGCAGTGGGCGGTAACATCGGAGCCGATGGATTTCTTTGATATCAAAGGCGATGTCGAAGCCCTGCTGGCCTTGACTCGCGTGTCAGGGGTGCGCTTCGAAGCCCGCCAACATGCCGCGTTACATCCCGGCCAAACGGCTGCATTGGTTCAGGGTGATGAGGTTATCGGTTGGCTTGGAGCGTTGCATCCGCAGGTGGCTAAACAACTCGATATCGAAGTGCCCGTCTTTTTATTCGAGATTTCTCTTGCCCCCTTGAGTCAGGGCGAGTTGCCCGAGTTCACTAAACTATCAACCTATCCCGCGGTTCGACGGGATATCGCCGCCGTTGTCCCGAACGAGGTCACTGCCGAGCGCTTGCAGGCGGTCGTGCGTGGCGTCGGCCTGCCTGAACTCAGGGATTGTTTCATTTTCGACGTGTTTACCGGGAAAGGCGTCCCCGAAGGTCATAAAAGTATCGCTTTCGGCTTGATTTTACAGGATTTATCCCGCACCCTAACCGATCAAGAAAGTGACGCTGCCGTGCAGCGTGTGGTGGCTGAACTCCAAGCAGTATTGGGGGCAACCCTTAGGGTGTAGGATATGTCATTGACTAAGGCCGATCTGGCAGAAAGGCTTTTTTTGGAGCTCGGACTCAATAAACGCGAAGCCAAAGAGTTTGTCGAGCTGTTTTTTGAAGAAATGCGCGGGGCTCTGGAGCAGGGCGAAGAAGTCAAATTATCTGGCTATGGGAACTTTACCCTGCGCGATAAAAACGAGCGCCCTGGGCGCAATCCGAAAACCGGTGAAGAAATACCGGTTTCGGCGCGGCGCGTGGTGACGTTTCGGCCCGGTCAAAAATTGAAGCAGCGGGTTGAAGCTTATGCTGGAAGCAGTGAGCAGTGATGATCTGCCGGCCATTCCCAGCAAACGGTATTTTACGATTGGCGAGGTGAGTGAGCTCTGTGGTTTAAAGCCGCATGTGCTGCGCTATTGGGAACAGGAATTCCCGTCGCTGCAACCCGTCAAGCGCCGGGGAAACCGCCGGTATTACCAACGCCACGATGTCTTGCTGATTCGTAAAATTCGGGCATTGCTCTACGAGGAAGGCTATACGATCGGGGGCGCGAGGCAGCAACTCGCCGGTGCCGAGGGCGCCAAACAAAATGGTACCGGCCGCCAGCAAACCACAAGCAAGCCGTATAACGAGCCGTTTTCGATTAAAGCGGCGATCCAGGAGCTTGAAGCGATTATTGAGTTGCTGGAAGCTTAGGGGTTGGCAAAATCATTTGAATCGGTTAATTTAGCGGACTCAGCTCGGAGCGTAGCGCAGTCTGGTAGCGCACCACAATGGGGTTGTGGGGGTCGGGGGTTCAAATCCCTCCGCTCCGACCAATATATTCATCCGGTTCCCCTTCCTTAAAGAAAGCCGCGGCAGTCGTCGGTCAAGCAATGCAGCATCCTGATATCGCCCTAATCGTTGCCATGGATGAGGCGGGCGTCATTGGTCTGAATGGCGATATGCCCTGGCATCTTCCCGATGATCTGCGGCATTTTCGTGAGCTTACCTGGGGTAAGCCCATTATCATGGGCCGCAATACCTTCGTGGCGATTGGCCGGGCTTTACCGGGTCGGCATAATATCGTGCTGAGCCGTCACCCACAGCAGTTAACCTGCGAGATTACCGGCGTTGCTACCCCTGAGGCAGCACTGCAGGCGGCAGGCGAAGTCCCTGAAATTATGGTGATCGGCGGGGCGATGGTCTATCGAGCTTTTCTTGATTATGCCCGCCGCCTCTACGTGACCCGGATTGACGCGCAATTTCCCGGAGACACCTACTTTCCAGCGGTTGATTGGCCTCACTGGCGGCAAGTGAGCCAGATTTATCATTCAGCCGATGAGCGCCATGCTGTCGGTTTTTGGTTCACCACATGGGAGCGCCAAGCAGCCGTTATTTGACGCTTCCAGGTTGAGGCGCGGTCGGTTTTATTACAGTATGGACGCTGTCATGCTGTTGTTGCCGTCTTAATCCTGTTTGGAGGCCGCGATGGAGCTCACATCTTATGTTATCGACTACCTGGCCCGTTGGGGGCATTTTCTCTTCGGCATTACGTGGATCGGGTTGTTGTATTTTCTGAATTTTGCTCAGGCGCCTTATCTTAAAGAAGCCGAGCCGAACGCTCGGCAGGATGTACTGAGCAAATTGCTGCCGAAGGTGCTGTGGTGGTTTCGTTGGGCGGCCATGTTCACCCTGCTGACCGGCGGTGTGCTGCTGTATTATCGCTGGCAGGCACTAACCCTGGATATTATGGTGGGTGCAACGCTGGGCACGCTGATGTTTCTAAATGTTTGGTTGATCATCTGGCCCCAGCAACAAGTCGTCATGGCCTCGAACGAACGGGTCCGCGCCGGGCAAAAGCCCATGCCTGAAGCGGCGACCGCTGCGGCCAAGGCGGCCTTGGCGTCGCGCACCAATACACTGTTTTCCGCGCCGATGTTGTTTTTCATGGGCAGTAGCGCGCATATGAGTCAAGGCTTGTTAAGTCAAGCGAGCCAAGCCCAGATTTTTGTGCCGTTGGGATTGATTTTTTTGCTGGAATATAACGGTATCTATGGCAAACAGGGCCCATTGACAACCGTGCGTGGCGTGATTGTTAGCAGCCTGGTGTTGACCGGCGTGTTGTGGTTTATGCTAGTGAGATTATAAGCAAAGGCCGGCTTTGATGACATTGGCCCGACCCGGGTTGACGTTCCCGGGTCCGAGCTTTGGCTTGCCGTGTTGCCGTGTTGCCGTCTGCGTGCCAGTCTTCGACCGCCTGATCGAGCTGGCGATGCACGTGTTGGCGTTGGCTGCTGCGCGGGCGGGTATGAACACCCCCTTTGCGCAACAGCGGCGAACGTGCGGCGGGGTTGCGTGGCTTGGCCATCGTTTATCTCCTGTTCTGGATGGATACTTAAAGACCCAAAATTGGGTCGAAAGTTTCCGCCATGGTTTGCATGAGCCCGGGGCAACCGTTAAGCGGATTTCTGTTGGTGCGACTTCAAGCGTACACCCTAATGATAGCGCATGCCGGGACTCATCCTGAGATCACTGACGAGCGGAAAGCGTTTCAATGCTTAGTTTGGTTCCGGTTTCGAGGACCAAGCGATCGCCGCTGCCGGCGAACTTGAACCGTAATTCACCCTGCAGGCGACGGGGGCCGGCGATAACGAATTCGCCTTTTTGGGATTGCTCGAACAGTGCCGATTGCAGCTCATCACCCACCTCATGCGCGGTCTCGGCGGCCAGCGTTGTTTTCTCGGCTTGTTCGAAGCGAGTTTGCAGGCTGATTTCGCTGCCGCTGGCGGGGGCGGCGCCGTCAGCTTTGGCAAAAAATCCCTTGAGGCTCGCTCCGATAAACACATGGCCTTTGGGCCCGGAGGCAAAGTCATGGGCGAATCTCAGGCTGCCCCGTTGGCGCGATGGGTTCGTCGCCACCAACGCTGTATGGCGAAACTGAAGGGTATTGCCTTGAGTCGGTTCGACACAGAGCTGGGGCGGACGTCCAGGCGTTGTGCTTTCGATGCGAAAATGGTCGTACTCACCCGTTAGCTCGATGCAATTGCCGCTGTCACTAAGCTCTAGCTCGGTTTCGCCAATGCTGACCGTCAGGGCTTCGGCCTGACTCGCGACTAGGCAAGCGATGATGATGAAATTAATGCGGAACATGCCGATTTCCTCCAGTTGCAGCTCAATGCTCGCCTCAATGCGCCGCATTGGCGTATTGAAAATGGAGCGATAATGCTGCTGTATTGTACAGAGGGCGAGGCATGACCGCCATGTAAGTCGATTAA
>CAYFSA010000144.1:0-2310 GCA_964345605.1 uncultured Ectothiorhodospiraceae bacterium | reverse complement strand
AGAACAGATAGGCACCGTCATTTAGCGACCATAGGCACTAAGACGGGCTTAACAGCATTACGAATAGAAAAGCCTGGTCCGACCTGAATGAATGTTTGGTATCTGCTGGTGGCCTTGGGTCCAGTGGGTATCCCGCATTTAATTATCTGATTCGCTGCATGTATTGCTTAATAGCCAAGATGTCGAAGCAAGCGGGTACGTTAGGTTCTAATTCCGGTATAAATCTTGCCTAGGCCGTGTTTAGGTTAGTCTCTTATAATTTATTACATACAAAGGTGCTGAATCGTGTCGGAAACGGAACGGCTGGAGCAAACCCCTATCGATGGTCCGATACCTCATGACAGCAAAGGCTTCAACAATGAAGACTCAAACAATGCGGCCGATGGATCTCGGGGCCATCATGCGGGCCGCCTAGGGACCGGAACCAAACGCGCCTCCAGCAAACATGGTCGTCGCCATCTACTGCGCCGCGAGCATTTATGGGGTGTGACCATTACCGCTGTCCTGCTGACGCTGGTCAGTGCCTTACTGTTAGGTCTGCGGATCGAGCAGCTGGAAGCGCAAAAGCATGCCTTGCAAAACGAGGTGCGCTCCCTGAACAATCAGTTGGCTGAACTTGCTGAGCAAAAACAAGCCCATGAGGCCCGCTTCACCGCATTGTTAACCAATCGCCTGCCCGGCTTGGCCAAGATGCATTTTGACAAGGTGATCCCCTTGCAGCAGGATCACCTGCGGCATATTCAGTTCACCAAAGTTTCTCGTGATGGCGAACAGTTTTACGAGGTGCGCTTAGTGCTGGATAACACCACATCGCAGCCGCTCGATATCCTCGCTGAGGTGTTCCTATTCGATGATTCCGGCTTGGAATTGGTGAGTGCGCGGCTGGAGGATAAAGAAGGCCCACTGGTGCTTGAGGAAGGCGAAACTCGACCGGTTAATGTAGAAGTCCAGCCGGCACGGGCGGGTGAGCCGGAATTTTTTATGGTGCGCCAGTATGGGCGATAAGACCAGGGTAGGGAACTATATGCAACTATTTCTTGTGATGTTGTCGCCTTGTCGCCGGTTGATCTGGCTGTTTGCTTGGCTGGTTATAGCCCTCCTGCCACTGCCGGTTCTGGCGGATTTACCCGAGATTATTGAAAAGGTTAAACCAAGTATCGTCGGGGTAGGCAGCTATCACCCGACCCGCGCCCCGCGCAGCCAGCTTTATGGTACCGGCTTCGTGGTCGCTAATGGCCGCTATGTGGTCACCAATGATCATGTGGTCAACAAATCGCTGGATTTCGAGCGGCGCGAGCGCTGGGTGGTGTTCGTCGGCCAGGGCAAAAATCCGGAGGTGCGCGAAGTCGAACGGGTCGTGATCGACCGCGATCACGATTTAACACTACTGAAGATGGAAGGTGCCCCGCTGCCGGCATTGACACTGGGCGAGTCCGACGGGGTCCGCGAGGGCGAGCTTTACGCCTTCACGGGTTTTCCCATCGGCGCGGTACTCGGGCTCTATCCGGCGACCCATCGCGGCATCATCGCCGCCATCACGCCTATCGTGACGCCCAAAGAGCGCTCCAATCAGCTCGACGCCACCAACATCCGGCGGCTGCGCTCCCCCTACGATGTCTTTCAGCTCGATGCCACGGCCTATCCGGGCAATAGCGGCAGCCCGCTGTATCACCCGGAGACCGGCGAGGTCATCGGTGTAGTCAATCGGGTATTCGTCAAGGAAACCAAGGAAAGCGTGCTGAGCGAGCCGAGTGGCATCAGCTATGCCATCCCAGTGGAGTATGTGCGGGCGATGCTGCGCAAGGCGCCTTAAAAACTTGTAGGGTCGAATTTATTCGACCCCATTAAATGTAGATACCATCTTTAACTGGCCAATGGTTGCCGCGGTTGATGCTGGCGTGGCGGGCTAAAGCCGGCCCTACAGAGATTCGTAAGACTTCGCTTTATACTGACCCTCGGCATGGCGGAGCCGAAGATCGCTGACGCCATGGAGCTGGAGGATGAAATCCTGGCGCAGATGCAGGAATACGAACGCACGATCGAGCGGGAACGCGTTCGAGCCAATCAGGCGCAGGCCCAGGCTGAACAGGCACAAGCCCAGGCCGAACAAGAACGCGCCGAGAAGGACCGCCTGCTAGCCTTGCTGAAACAACAGGGCATCGATCCGCAAGCACAGGATTAGCGAGGCTAATGGCGTATATGATGTTGCCCGCCAATTTGTGGCGACCTTCGATTGATCGGTAAATTGGTGGTGGCGTTGATTTTTGGCGATGCGGTTTGTTTGACGCTTCTTTGCCTTAGGCTATTTTT
>CAYFSA010000143.1:0-7188 GCA_964345605.1 uncultured Ectothiorhodospiraceae bacterium | reverse complement strand
TGATCGTGGGCGGACGCGAAATTGCCAACGGCTTTTCCGAGCTCAATGACCCCGAAGATCAAGCCGAGCGCTTCCGTCAGCAAGTCGCCGAAAAAGACGCCGGCGACGCCGAGGCCATGCATTTCGACAGCGATTATATCCAAGCTCTAGAATACGGCCTGCCGCCGACTGCCGGCGAAGGTATCGGCATCGACCGGCTGATCATGCTGCTGACAGACTCGCCCTCGATTCGGGATGTGCTGCTATTTCCCTTGATGCGTCCTCGCGAGATACAATCGAGCTAACGGAATACAACGACAACCGTCGCCACCTGAGGTCTAGCCATGCGCCCATACGCTACGCGTTCCGCCCTGCTTTTTTGGCTCCACCAACATGCCCGTGATCTGCTGCATGCCATTGCGCTAGGGAGTTTGCTGACCTGGCTCGCCTGGCAGGGGGGGAGCCTCGGGCCACTATTCATAGCCAGTGGCCTGTTCCTGTTGAGTGCCCTGTGGGGCGCCTGGACGACCCAAAGTCTCGCGAATCGGCTCAATGCAACAAGTCGCTATTGTGCCACTTTAGGCGCTGGCGAGGCCGAGCTCACACCGCCCCAAACGCTGCCCGGTGATCCCGGTGGACTCGAACAGGCTTTGACCGATCTGCGCAGCCAGCTCAGCGAAGCCAAGGACAAGCAGCGTACCGCCGAGCTGCAGAACCAACGCCGGCTAGCAGCCCTCAGCCAGATGCGCTCGGGCGTGGTGATTGCTGCCCCAGACGATTGCATTACCTTCGCCAACGAGGCACTGCAACACGCCTTCCCGGCGGCGACTTTAGCAGCGGGACAAAATGCCAAACACCTCTTGGCCGACAGCGACTTGCCGGTGACCACGCTCGACGAGCTGCGCGAGCCCTGGCAAAACCGGGTCAAAGTCGGCCAGCATCAATTCGATGTCATGATCGCGCCGCTACAAGGTCTACAAGGCGAGCCGCTGGGTACCGTGCAGGAATGGCGGGACATTACCGCCGAAGTCCAGGCCGAAGAAGAGATCCACGACATCGTTGCCGGGATTGTTGAGGGTGATTTGAAACAGCGCATTGATCTGGCGGATAAAGCGGGCTTCATGCGCAATCTCGGCGATGGCATCAACAGCGTGATGGAGGTCATGGCCGACACCATTAGCCAGATGGAGACCGTTATGGCTCGTATGGCCCGGGGTGATCTGTCCCAGCCCCTACCCGAGCACTACGACGGCGTTTTCGGCAAGCTTGCCGTGGCGGTGAACCACAGCATGAGTCAGCTCAAGGCGGTCCTCGGCGATGTCGAGAACGTCATGCAGGTGATCGGCACCTCGACCAATGAGCTGACCCAGGCCAACACCGACCTGTCGACCCGCACCGAGCGCCAGGCGTCAGCACTGCAAGAGACGGCCTCCAGCATCGAACAAATCACCAGTACGGTAAAAAATACGGCGAACAACGCCCAAGAGGCCAGTCGCCTGTCCGATCAATCCAATGATGTGGCCGAGCGGGTCCGCGGCATTTCCCAGACCGCCGTCGGCGCCATGCAGCGCATTAACGAAGGCACCGCCAAGATCCGCGACATCGTTCACGTGATCGATGAGATTGCCTTCCAGACCAATCTACTAGCCCTGAATGCGGCCGTGGAAGCGGCCCGAGCCGGCGAGCATGGTAGGGGCTTCTCGGTCTTGGCCGGGGAAGTCGGCAAACTGGCCCAACGCAGTGCCGACGCGGCCCGGCAGGCGAAAACCATGCTCGGTGAAAACGTCGAGCGGGTCGATACCGGCAGTCAGCATGTCAATGACACCGGCGCAGCCCTGGAGGAAATCCAAGAGGCCGTGCGCGAAGTCAAGCGTCTGATCGCCGAGGTTGCTGCCGCCGGCAGCGAGCAGCTCAGTGGGGTTCAACAGATCAATCAGGCAATCACCGACTTGGACAATGCCACCCAGCAAAACGCTAGTTTGGCCGAGGAGACGGCGTCGGTCAGTGAACGCCTGGATGAAGAAGCGCATAAAATGGAGGACTTGGTTAACCGCTTTACCCTGACAGCGTCAGAGGAAGCCGCCAAAGCCCTGGACTTCGTCGGCGCCCGCCGCGCTCACCTGAAGTGGAAAATCCGCCTAGGCGACTTTCTGCGTGGGCGGGCCGTGTTACGCGATGACGAAGTCGTCTCTCACCAGGATTGTTCGCTCGGCAAATGGATCTACGGCGGTGGCCTCGACCAGCTCGGCCATCTCGGGGAGATGCAGCGGCTGGAAAAGATTCACCAAAAAATGCACGAGGACATCAAGCGCGTCGTCGATGCCCATCGTGCCGGCCGAACTCAGGAAGCTGAGCAGTTTTTCCAAGCGGTGGATGACGGCTCGCGGCAGGTGATCGAGCTGCTGCATACCATCGAAGATGAGCTCAAAGAAGGCCGAATTGCTTAGCGCAGCGCCCTATTGGCTGAGGCAGGATTGATCAAGCCCATCGTAACCTTATGCTGTGATGGGTAAACTAAGGCCGCTTCTGGTCACTGAGTAACTCCCAATTCAACCCTACAGGAGACTGGTTCAATGACGTTATTGATTGTTGGTTTAATCTTGTTCTTCGGCATGCATCTGATACCCACGGCGCCTGCCCTGCACAGCACGTTCAAAGATAAGCTGGGCGAGAAGCCCTACAAGGGCATTGCCTCTCTGGCGGCTCTGGTGGGCCTTATCCTGATCGTCATCGGCACCGGCCAAGCCCCCACCATCGTCATTTGGGAGCCACCGCACTGGACCCGCTTCCTGTCGCCCGTCTTGATCCTGCCGGCCTTCATCTTCCTGGTAGCCGCGTATGCGCCGAGCAACATCAAGCGCTTTACCCGGCATCCCATGCTCTGGGCCGTCACGCTTTGGGCCGCCGCGCATCTGGCGACTAATGGCGACCTCACCTCCATGGTCTTGTTCGGCGCCTTCTTGCTTTATTCGTTATTCGACATGGTGTCGGCCAATCGCCGCGGTGCCCTGAAAGCCACTGTCGCGCAGCCTTTCACCCGAGAATTGGTGGTCATCGTGATCGGCGTCGTGCTGTATGGCCTGTTCGTGTATTTCCATGCCGATCTGTTCGGTGTGCCGGCCATGATGCATAGCGCGCCAGCGGCCAATTAAGCGCACCTAGGGTCGAGTTGATTCGGCCCTATATTCAGGAGTTGAAAGTATGGGGGCCGGTTGCAACCGCCCCCTATACCCTCCGGCCCTACGCCCCGTTAGACCTGCCAGCACCTGCTCGGCTGTTTTTGTCTGCGGAGTTTGGTATGGCTGCTGCGTGACTGGCGCGAAACCGTTATCCTATCGCCTCCTCATTTTAGGCATCACCACGGTTTTAGCGCGTCATGACCCAAACAGAACAGTCTTCGCATAAGATCGGCTGGATCAAGCTGGCCCCCGATATTCGCCCACGCCATGGCTGGGTTTTCCTGTCGGCCGCTTTCTTTTCCATCGGGCTGATGACCTTCGTGGCCATCGGCCAGGCCTATGTCCTCAATGAGCATCTGAAAATCCCCACTTCGCAACAGGGGTCAGTCAGTGGCGATCTGGTTTTCTGGACCGAGATCATCGCCTTGTTGTGCTTTATCCCCGCCGGCATCTTGATCGACCGAGTCGGGCGCCGGGTCATTTATATGCTCGGCTTTTTTCTGCTGGCCGCTGCTTACACCCTTTATCCCCTGGCCACTTCGGTGGCCGATTTGTTCTTGATCCGCACGGTCTATGCCCTCGGCATCGTTGCGGTTGCCGGAGCGTTATCCACAGTGCTGGTGGATTACCCGGCCGAGCCCAGCCGCGGCAAGCTGGTGGCCATCGTCGGCTTTCTCAATGGCCTGGGGATCGTGGTCATCAACCAATTCTTCGGCGCCCTGCCCGAAATGTTGACCAAGGCCGGGATGAGCGGCACCGAGGCGGGGCTGTACACCCATCTGGGCATCGCCACCATCGCCATCGCGGTGGGCATCATGGTCGGCTTCGGCTTGAAACGCGGCACACCAATCCAGCACACCGAGCGGCCAACGGTGCGCGCGCTGTTCCTGAGCGGTTTCGCCAACGGCAAGAACCCGCGGATTCTGATCTCTTATGGAGCCGCCTTCATCGCGCGGGGGGATCAATCGGTCAATGCGACCTTTCTGGTCTTGTGGGGCTCGACCGCCGGGGTAGCGGCCGGGATGGAATCGGCCGAGGCAGTAAAAAACGGCACGGTCATGTTTATTGTCGCCCAGGTGTCGGCCCTGGTCTGGGCACCAATTCTGGGCCCGATCCTCGACCGCTTCGATCGGGTCAGCGGCCTCGCCGCCTGCATGGTGCTCGGCGCCATCGGTAATCTCTCGGTGATTTTGCTGGCCGACCCGCTGGCCAACTATGCCCTGATCTTCTATATTTTGCTCGGCATTGGTCAGATCAGCGTGTTTTTGAGTGCCCAATCGCTCATTGGTCAGGAAGCCCCCGATCGCACCCGCGGCGCCACCATCGGCGCCTTTAATGTCTCCGGGGCGGTCGGCATTTTGATCGTTACCTGGCTCGGTGGCCGCATGTTCGACGCCATCGACCCGCGCGCGCCGTTCGTGCTGGTCGGCTGTATCAATATCCTGCTGTTTTTCGCCAGTCTGTATGTGCGCCTGCGGGCCCGCCCAAGCCCCTCCATCGCGGTGGCCTGAATATATATCGAATCAATCGCTCGCCAGCCCGGGCAGTCCATGCGCATGGCTTAATCGACAGACATCGGGAACCCTTGTCATCCCCGCCTGCGTGGCAACTGCAAATTGCAGGGGCGACCGGGCGGTCGCCCCTGCAGGATTGTCTGAACTGCCGTGTCCTTCGATACCACAAGTAAACCATTGAGCTGCTGGCGTGGCGGACTATTGCCGACCAGGCCTGTCTCACGGACAAAGGCAACGATCTCGTTGCGGTACACCAGGCCGGTATCATTGAGCGCCAGAGCTGTCAGATCGGGCCCGGGCTGGGTGTCTTCAGGCAGGCCGACCCCGATGGGTTCGCCGTTCCAGCCTTCTGCGCCGTTGGCCAGGTAACTGTTGATGGCGACCTGATAGGTCCGGTCGAGAACATTGTCGATAGGCTCACCGAGCAGCGTAATATGGGTGGCCGTCGCCTCACTGACAGCGGCGCCGAGGTCGACGGTATAGCGCAGCCCGGCCGAGAAATGCAGGAAGCCGCGGGAGACGAAGCTGGCCGGATCATACTCGCCGCCATTGGCGGCTATTTCTTCAAAACGCAGGATACGCTGGGCATTGGATTGGACCATGGCCTTGATTTGCGCGCCAGTCATGGGGGCGATGACCACGGTATCGGCATAGGGCATGACAGCGAACCAATCATTGAAGGTGATCTCGCTGCCCGGCGTGATCCCGGCGTTAATGCCGGTGGCATTGAACACGGCCAGGTCGACCTGCTGGCTGCTGCCGTCGGGACCGACAGGAAAATCCGCGCTCGCGGCAACCACTGCGTCATTCATGAAATTGGCGATGGTGATTTCGCCGCTATAGCGCTCGGCAATGGTCACCTCGGTGGCCAGCTCGGCATTATCGGCAGCGACTCCCAGCACCTCATTCAGGCGCTCATCGAGCTGGGCGACGATCGGCGCCATGACGTTTTGATCGAAACTGGCATCGAGATCGGCGTCATGCTCGAGCTCGTCATAGCCCTCCTCGTCTGCCGCCACACGGTCATCACGGCGCTTGATGGCATGGGCCTGCACCTGCATGTCGGCGTCGAGGCCGTTCGCGGTGCGGCTGAGGGTCCACTCGATCTCGCCCAGATGGCTGCCGCCGGCGCCGGCCTGGCAGATCGCCACCCCGTTGACCACATTATCAGCTGCCAGGCCATCGGCGTTGAGCAAGGAATGGGTATGACCGCCGATGACCACGGTGGGCTTGTCGGTCAGCTCGCCCGCGCGCTGGGCGATATCCACATCGCCCACGGCCAGTTCGTGCCGAACCATGCCGCCAATCTCGCCGTTGAAGCCGACATGGCTCAGGATCACCAGGACATCGCTGACCTCGGCAAGCGGCGGCAGCACGCTGCTGACCGTCTCCAGCAGATCATGCGCGGCCAGCTCGGGATCGGCTTCGGTGCGCAGCAGGGTTTCCTGCCGGGTGGTCAGGCCCAGGATCCCAACGCGTACCCCGGTCGGGGTCACGCCGACGATGGCTGGAGCATAATCGCCCGCCTCAAGAAAGGCCGAGCCATGGATGTTCGCCGACAGCACCGGCAACGTCGCTGCATCCTGGCGGATAGCCTGAGCCAACACGGCCGCCCCCTTGTCCAGCTCATGGTTGCCGATCACCGTGGCGTCCACGCCGGCCCCGGCATAAGCCTGATAAGCGGCGCTCATTTGAAAGCTCTCGGTATCGAAGCCCAGCAACTCATCGAAGACATTGCCAATATGATCATCGCCCGCCGAGAACCAAAGCACGCTCTCCCCGGCAGCGGCATGGGTGCGGGCGGTATTGACTCGCTTGACCATTTGTGAAAGGCGGCGGGTATCCCCCCGGCTACCGCTGAAGTCGATCAGATGATGGTGCATATCATTGAAGTGAAAGATACGCAGCGTGGCGGTTTCGCCGACATCCAGGCCTGTCGCCGGCAGTTCGCTGCCGGCGGCAGCCTTGACTTGCGGATTATCCGCGGCGTGGAAATCGCCTGCTAGTGTATACAACTCGGCGAATCCGCCGTTAGGATTGGGCGTGGCCGCATTCACGACAATGGTTTGCCCGGCTTGGGCTGTATCATCGGTGGTGTCTTCATTATCATCATCATCGCAGCCCGCTAAGGGAAATAAGCACAATCCCAGTATCAGTAAGCCAAACAACGGCGCAAATTGAACGTGTCGGGTTATGACAAGTGCCTTAGATTGCAGAACAGAATGCGCATCTAGCCATGACCGCTCCTGTTTGCCAACGGGCGGATTGTGAATTTTTTGTGGCAGTCGGGGTAAAGTGGACCCCAAGTCCAGGACAGTTTTAGTCCGAATTTAAGTTAGTCCACTCACCTCGATTGCAGCAGGTTGGCGCTGCCCCAGTGCATCGTCGGGCACCCTTTCGGCTCCACTACGCTCCGCCGAAGGGGTGCCCGACGCGCGGTCTTTGAAGTGGTCGACAATGCCCGCCCCGCCACCTTCTGCGCATCGATAGACGTCTGCTGGCGTCCGGTAGCCAAG
>CAYFSA010000142.1:0-7363 GCA_964345605.1 uncultured Ectothiorhodospiraceae bacterium | reverse complement strand
CCTGTAGGGCGGGTTTTAACCCGCCGCGACCCCTTTATGGTCGCGCTAATGGCGGCAATTCACCGGCCAATCCCAAAGCCTGGCGCATGAAGAAATGCTTGGCGAGCGGGGTGCGGTTCACCATGGACAGCCCCAGACTGCGGGCGAGCTCGAGCGGTGGCAGCTGACTGCCGAACAAGGCCTGCAAGCCCTCCATGCTTCGCTGCATCAAAAGGTTATGTTCGCGTCGGGCGCGGGCATAGCGACCGAGCACGCGCATACTGCCGATATCGTGCTGGGTCACGGTAATGACTTCGGCAAGCGCGGCGGCATCCAAAAAACCCAAGTTGGCGCCTTGCCCGGCCAGCGGATGGATCGTGTGGGCGGCATCGCCGATTAAGGCGACGCGTCGGTCAACATAGCGCAGGGCTTGGGCGCCTTGCAGCGGAAAGCTGGCGCGCCGGCCAATGGCTTCGATGGCGCCCAGCCGGCGGCCGCAGGCTCGTTCCAGGCGGGAAACGAATGCTGCATCGGCTAAAGCCAGTAACTCATTGGCTTGACGTGCGCTAGTCGACCACACCACGGCGCTGTGATGCTCGGCGAGCGGCAGGAAGGCGACAGGGCCGGTGGGCAAAAAGCGCTGCCAGGCGGTAGCTTGAGTCGGCCGGGCAGTGATGACATTGGCGACAATGGCTGTCTGGCCATAATGAACAGCTCGCCAGCCCAGGCCGGCTACGGCGCGTACCCGTGAATTGCGGCCATCGGCACCGACCAGCAGCCGCGCTTGCAAGCGCCGGCCATCTTCAAGTGATACTTCGACGTTGCGCGCATCGAAATGAAATGCCTTGGGCTCGGCGGGACAATGCCAAGCGAGCTCGGCTGTCTGCTGGGCCTGATCCAGCAGAGCTTGCTGAATCACTGTGTTTTCGATGATAAAGCCGAGCCAGGGCAGGCCCAGTTCGGCGGCATCGAATTCAATATGTCCTGAGGTGTGGCTATCCCAGACCACCATTTTCTCATACGGGCAATAGCGACGGGCTTCGATCCCCGGCCATGCGTTCAGCTGGGCGAACAGATGCTGACTGGCCAGGTTGATCGCCGAAACGCGCAAGTCGAACGGACGCTCGGCTGCAAAGCTCGGTGGTGCCTGGTTATCGATGATCGCTGTGCTCAGGCCGGCTCGGGCGCTGGCTAATGCCAGGGTGAGACCGACCATGCCGCCGCCGACCACCAGTAGGTCATAGTGTTGGGTGGTCATGGCTGTTCCTCGCCGGCCGGTGCCTGGCGGGCTGTTTGAGGCGCTAAACGGAGGCCGCGGGCCAGGCGCGTGACCGGGGCTCGCAAGCCCATGCTTTGGCGGGTGAGCTGCTGTTTGAAGGCAGGCATGGCATCGAGGCCCAGCAGGCCCAGTGACTGCGCCAGCCCTGTCCCTGGCCAGCGCAGTCCAAACAGTCTGATCAGGCCGTCGGTGAAGCCCAGGGTTTGGTTGATATCGCGCGCGCGGCCTCGCGCATACCGGCGCAGCAGGGTTTCAGTGCCTGGCTCGCTGCCTGCGGCAGCGGCCTCCTGCAACAGCTCCGCCAGCCAAGCCACGTCCCGCAGGGCGAGGTTAAAGCCCTGACCGGCCACAGGATGCAGGGTATGGGCGGCGTTGCCGATCAGTACCGAGCGGGTGGTTATGTCCCGGGCGGCGCGCACCAGTCGCAAGGGATATACGGTGCGCCGGCCGACCTCGGTAAACCGCCCCATCCGCCAGCCAAAGCACTGTTGCAGCGCATGCAAAAAAGCCGCATCGGTCATCTCGGCAAGGGCCGCCGCCCGTGCCGGCGCATTGCACCAGACCAGCGAACAATGGCCTGCAGGCAAGGGCAACAGGGCAAGGGGGCCGGGTTCGGTGAAACGCTCATAAGCCCAGTCATGGTGACCGTCCGCCGGCGTGACATTGGCGCTCACTGCGGCTTGACCATAGTCGCGTTCCCGGGTGTCGATATTCAGCGCGGCGCGTACCCCTGAGTCGGTGCCGTCAGCCCCCACCAGCAAACGGCTGCGCAGGGTCCTGGGCAGGCCATTTTGCTGCGCCGTCACGTCGACATGGTCCCGGGTGGGCTCAATGGCGTCGACTTGCACCGGCGTGCGCAGGTCGACATTGGCGGCTGCCGCCAAGCCGGCGTGCAGGGCCCGCCCCAGACTGCGATTGGTCACGACATAGCCCAAGGCGGGCACCGGCTGGCTTTGCTGATCAATGCGGGTCGTGCCGAAGCGGCCGGCGCTGGATACCTGGATATGCCTGATCGGCGCGGCCTCAGCCTGGAGGGCGTCCCAGAGGCCGAGACCCGCCAAAATGCGGCTGGAACTGTAGCTCAGGGCCACACTGCGGTCATCATAGCTCGGCTGATCGCTGCTGCCGAAGGGTTTGGCTTCGAGTACACCGATACGCCAGCCGCTGCCACTGCAGGCCAGCGCCAGACTGGCACCGACCAGCCCACCGCCGACGATCAGGATATCGTAATCGGTCATGCCAAGGCGCCTCCCACCAGGGCCGCCAAGGCCTCTGGCGCCTTGGGCAAGGCCGCCGACAGGACTGTATGACCGTCATTGGTGATCAAGATATCGTCCTCAATGCGAATGCCGATGCCTTGCAGCGCGGCAGGCACTTGCTCATGGCCGGGCGGCAGGTACAAGCCGGGCTCGACGGTCAGGCACATGCCGGGCTCGAGGTTGCGCCATTCGCCATTGTGCTTGTACAGGCCGACATCATGCACATCTAGGCCGAGCCAATGACCGGTCTTGTGCATGTAAAACGGTTTATAGGCTTCATCTTCAATGAGCTGCTCGAGTGCGCCGTTCAAAATGCCAAGCTCGATGAGCCCTTGGGTCAAAATCCGCAGAGCAGCCTGATGCGGGGCGTCCCACGGCTCGCCCGGCCGACAATAGGTCAGTGCCGCGGTCTGAGCTTCCAGGACCAGGTCGTACACCATTCGCTGGGCATCGCTGTACTGCCCCGCTACCGGGAAGGTGCGGGTGATATCGCTGGCATAGCCGTGCAGCTCGGCACCGGCATCGATCAAGACCAGGTCGCTGGCACCGAGCGCAGCCTTGTTATCGATGTAGTGCAGGACGCAGGCATTGGCCCCGCTTGCGACGATGGGTGGATAGGAGGGAACCGCGTTATGGCGCCGGAAGGTATGCAGCAGGGCCGCCTCCAGGGTGTATTCGTGGGCGCCGGGCCGGCAAGCGCGTAGGGCCTCACGATGCGCTTCGACCGCGATATCGGCGGCCTGCTGCATATAATCGAGCTCGCTGGTGCGTTTGCGCAGCCGCTGCTCATGCAGGGCATGACCGAGATAAACGATTTGATGGGGCGCGCGTACCCCGGCCCGGGCTTTGCGCCGTAGGATTTGCAGCCAGTTGAGAATACGCCGATCCCAGCCGTTATCCTGACCCAGCTCGAAATATAGGGTCTGCCGGCCTTGCAGCAGTTTCGGCATTTCTTCATCGAGCTTGTCCATGGCGAATGCCTGGTCGGCGCCGTAATGGGTTGCGGCGCCCTCAGGGCCGGCGCGGTAGCCTTGCCAGACTTCTTTCTCGGGATCGCGCTCGCGGCAAAAGAGGATGTATTGGCCGTCTTCGCGGCTCGGTGCGAGCACGGCCACGGCCTCAGGCTCCGGAAAACCGGTCAGATACAACAGATCGCTGGCCTGGCGGTAGGGATGCTCGATGTCGTTGTTGCGCAGGCGTTCGGGCGCGGCCGGGATAATCGCCACGCCGTCGGCACCGATATGGGCCATCAGCTCGGCACGTCGTTCGGCATATTCAGTCAGCGGAAAGGGCAGGTGAACGTTGCCGGCTGACCCAGCGGCAATCTGCTCGGTGGCATTGGTGGTCATAGGTTCATCTTCTAAGGCGAGGTCGTGGTGGCCGGTGCCGGCTCAGGATAGCGTTCTTCGTTGAGCAGGAGTACCCCGGTCCGTACATACTCGACCAGCTCAGCATAGGCCAGTTCATCGTCCTCGGGCTGGGCTTCGTCGAGCTGGGTCGAGACGCTGCCAATGCGCTGCACGTCCATGATGAACTCCTGGGCATCGTCGGGCATGCCTTCGAGCTGCTCGATGCCACCTAGGCCGAGGCCATACAGAAAACCCTGGCACCACCGGGTGAGTGCGAGCAGCCGACTGGCAAGCGACTGGTCATCATCCGGCAGACAGGGGATGAACGCTAAGTCGTTATCCGTGAGCTGTTGAATGGTTTGGTCAAACCTGCTTTGCAGGGCCTTGGCCACTGCCGGCGGCAGCACATTTGCTACGGGGGCATTAGCCGCAGCGTTTTCCTCCTCCAGCAAAGCAGTTAGCCATTGTTGCCAGGCTGTCTCACGATCGGCAGTCAGCAGGCCATGCAGCAGACCATCGGCTTCGGCGGCCGCATAAGGACTGTCGAGGGCGCGCAAGGCCGTCTCGAGCTCAGTATAGGATAGGCGGGTCATGGTTCGTTTCGCGCTGACAAATAGGTATAGATCTTGGCACGAAAGCACGGTCAGGTTAAAGCGCCGGGGCCGGCTGTTCAACAACCCGCCCAGAAGCTGCGATTGCACTTGAACTAATAGCTGTAGAAACTTGACTGATAATGAATTTTAGTTCTAATATAGGAATATGAATAGCCCATCCGAGCATCCGTCGTCGACCGCCACTGTCGAGCGTCTCGAGCAGGGAGTAGAGGCTTTGTTGCAGCTTGTCGAGCAATTACGCGCGGACAATCAGCGCCTGCAGGCGCTGCAGGCCGCAACCGAGGCAGAGCGGCAGCGTTTGGAAGGGCTTAGACAACAAACACGTGAGCGCCTGACCGTGTTGCTTGACAAGCTTAAGGCGTTGGAGGTCGAATCATGAGCCAAGCACGATGAGTGAAGACAGTCTGACGGTCAATGTCTCGATTTTGGGGAAATCTTATCGGGTGGGCTGCCCGCCGGCCGAGCGCGAGGCCCTGCTGACCTCGGCCCGAGCGCTCGATGGCCGGATGCGTGAGATTCGTGAACGAATGCGGTTGCATACCAACGAAGGGTTGGCGGTCATCGCGGCCCTGAATGTCATGCATGAGCTGCTTGATTGTCAGAGTCGACTGGAGGGGGCAGAGCGCCAATTGCAGCAACGGCTCGAATCCTTGAACAGTCGGATCGACGCAGCTTTGACAAGCGATTCTTAAAAAGAAGTGGCGAGTTTGCCCTGGCGTCGACCGGTTAAATTTATTACAATCAAATTTAGGGCAGCTCTGCTGTGTTCGTCAGGGACCGGGTAAAATCCTTGAGCCTAATAACTTACCCAGGGAGCCGGATACCGCGTTGGTGTGCAATACCGCCTTGTAGCGGGAAGCCTAAAATCGCGGTCGAGGCACCCACTTGAACCGTTCGGTTCAAGGTCGAAGGTTGCAGCGGCACAGCGGAGCTCGCCCCCCTTACCTTCCTGCACTGGTCAAACAGGGATGCGGGCCTCTCCCCAGCTGTTTCCATGCTCGTCTTAATATTTCGAGAGTTCCCATGAGCCAAAGCCGCAAGGTGATGCGCAGACATCTGTTGGCACGGCGCCGCCAGCTGGACAAGCTATGTCAGCAGCGCGCTGCCCAGGCTGTTGCGCAGCAGGTGACCCGCTCGGCCTGGTTTGCCCGAGCCCGGCAGATTGGTGTTTATCTGGCGGACCGAGGCGAGCTGAACCCCAGGCCGATCATTGAGGCGGCCTGGCGGCGCAACAAACGGGTTTATCTGC
Source organism: uncultured Ectothiorhodospiraceae bacterium (assembly GCA_964345605.1). Taxonomy (GTDB): domain Bacteria; phylum Pseudomonadota; class Gammaproteobacteria; order CAYFSA01; family CAYFSA01; genus CAYFSA01. The sequence continues at coordinate 1,634 of CAYFSA010000142.1, read as the reverse complement.
CAGTGCTCATGGCCATGGGAGGCAATCGCCTGCGGTTCGTGCGGTATCGCCCGGAAACCCGCTTGGGTCGTAATCGGTTCGGTATCTGGGAGCCTTGTGGGCCAAACGCCAAGGCCATCGACCCCCTGCGGCTGGATTTGGTGTTAACCCCCTTAGTCGGCTTCGACGCGGCCGGCCATCGGTTAGGCATGGGCGGCGGCTTCTACGACCGCAGTTTCGCGTTTTTGAATCAGCGTTGCTGCTGGCGCAAGCCGCGTTTGCTGGGTCTGGCCTATGCCTGGCAGCAACTCGAACAAATTCCCGCTGAACCCTGGGATGTTGCGCTCGATGCCGTGGTGACCGATTTGTATTGGCAGCGTTTTCACGACGTCTGTAGCGCTTAGTCTAGCCACTCTGGATGGTCACCTGGTTTAATTGCCGAATGTTGACAGTGACGCCGGCTTCTTGCCGGGGCTGTCTCGGGTATTCGAAATAAATGGCTGTTACAGTCCTGCCGGGGGAGACAATGGCGTATTGGCTCATGAAGTCCGAGCCCGCAGTCTACGGGATTGATGATCTGCAAGCTGCCGGCACGGATTGCTGGGACGGGGTGCGTAATTACCAGGCGCGCAACATGTTGCGCGATCAGATGCAGCCCGGCGACCTGGCCTTTTTCTATCACTCCAACACCAAGGTGCCGGGGATCGTCGGCATTATGGCGATTGCTTGCGCCGGTTATCCCGACCCGAGCGCATTTGACCCGGAATCCAAGTATTACGACCCGCGCAGTGACGCGCAAACCCCGCGGTGGTTCATGGTCGATGTGCGGTATCAGCGCCATTTGCAGCGCTTGCTTGCGCTGACTGAGCTCAAGCGCTGTCCGGAATTGGCGGAGCTGCCGTTGGTGCGCAAAGGCAATCGGCTGTCCATCATGCCGGTTACGCCGGAGCAATGGGAATTCATGCTCGCTCTGGAAGGGATGTCGGTGACGCCGGCCAGTGGCTGACCGCTTGTTTATCAGTTGTTTCATGTGGGGCCGGTTTCAACCGACCGCGGCGCTTGCATGGAGGCTCGGCGAGGCGGGTTAAAACCCGCCCTACGGAGCCGGGTAGGGTCGGTTTTAACCAGCCGCCTTGCCTGAATGGCAGTGCCCATGGGAGCCAGCGCGACGGTGTTGACATCGGCGCGAATGCGCCGCATAATCCCACTCTTACATTTACGGAGGGGTTCCCGAGCGGTCAAAGGGGGCAGACTGTAAATCTGCTGGCTCAGCCTTCGGAGGTTCGAATCCTCCCCTCTCCACCACAAGTTGTGCTCGTCATTGGGGTGCGGTGTTGACGAGAATCGGTTGCTGGCGGGTGTAGTTCAATGGTAGAACCTCAGCCTTCCAAGCTGATGATGTGGGTTCGATTCCCATCACCCGCTCCAGAAACGAGAGCCCGGCTCCTGCTTTAATGGTTATGGTTGGTAGTTGGCCCATATAGCTCAGTCGGTAGAGCGCGTCCTTGGTAAGGACGAGGTCACCAGTTCAAGTCTGGTTATGGGCTCCATTACGGTAACTCATGTTCAAGACTTAAAAAGAAGGCGTTTTACAGACCGATGTCGAAGGAAAAGTTTGAAAGAACGAAGCCGCATGTCAACGTCGGCACGATCGG
>CAYFSA010000141.1:0-7405 GCA_964345605.1 uncultured Ectothiorhodospiraceae bacterium | reverse complement strand
GCCCATGGTGTTATCCCCGCTCGCTGGACATCCGCAGCGGCCACGGCCCGGCCAACGTGACACGCCTGCGCCGCTTCGCGCTCGCTCTGCTCCGATCCTTCCAGAAACCCGGGCAGTACATCCCCGAGATGATGCGCCAACTCGCACGCCGCTCACGCCAAGTGCTCGACTACCTGCAACTGACCGCCAACGCCCAGCCTGCTGCAGGAGGCGCCCCGTGAGAACAAATTAGCCGTGGCCGTGTTCTAGGGTCGATGGTAGCCTCGCACCCAATCATGCTAACCTGATTCGATACTCCCTCAGGTCCTCTTGGACTCGACAAGATTCCTTGTATAACGAGCAAGCCTGCCCGAGGACATGGCTTTTTGCCAAAACCCTAAGGTCTGGAGGCTTCTTTGGCCATGACAAAGCAAGCAGACAATGCGAATACCGTTTATCTCGCCGATTATCACCGCTGGCAATACGATATCGACGCGGTCCGATTGCGCTTCGAGCTCGATCCCCATGACACCCGGGTTACCGCGCGCCTGAGCCTGCGCCGGCCTGACACCATAGCGGCGGTCGAGGCCCTGCGTCTGGACGGCGAGCACTTGACGCTGCAGGCCATTCGTCTGAATGGCGAGAACTTGGCGCCGCATCGCTATCAGGTCGACGACCAGGGGCTGACCCTGTTCGCGCCGCCGGCCGTCTTCACCCTAGAGACGGTGACAGGCATCGTGCCGGCGGACAATACTGCCTTGCAGGGGCTGTATACCTCGCATGGGCATTTCGTCACCCAATGTGAGGCCGAGGGCTTTCGGCGCATCACCTATTTCCCGGACCGGCCCGATTGCATGACCCTGTTCACCACCGAGATCGTTGCCGACGCCGCCCAATACCCCGTGCTGCTTTCCAATGGCAATCTCATCGAGCAGGAAACCCTTGCCGACGGCCGCCAGCGCGTGGTTTGGCAAGACCCGTTTGCCAAGCCGTCCTATCTGTTCGCGTTGGTCGCCGGCGATCTGGCCTGTCATGAAGCAACTTATAACACCTGCTCCGGCCGCAAGGTTAGCTTGCGGATTTATGCCGAACATCACAACCGCAACATGACCGAACATGCCATGCGCTCCCTGCAAAAGGCGATGCGCTGGGACGAAGAACGCTTCGGCCGCGAATACGATCTGAACATCTATAACATCGTGGCCGTCGATGACTTCAATATGGGCGCCATGGAGAACAAAGGCCTGAATGTCTTTAACTCCCAATTCGTGCTCGCCCGACCGGAGACGGCCACCGATCAGGATTTCGTTAAGATCGAAGCCGTCATCGGCCATGAATACTTCCACAACTGGTCGGGCAATCGGGTAACCTGCCGGGACTGGTTTCAGCTCAGCCTCAAAGAAGGCTTGACGGTCTACCGCGAGGCCGAGTTCACCGCCGACATGGCCTCACGCGCGGTCAAGCGTATCGAAGACGTACGCCTGCTGCGCACTGCCCAGTTCGCCGAGGACGAAGGTCCGATGGCGCATCCGGTGCGCCCGCAATCGTATATCGAGATCAACAACTTCTATACAGTCACGGTCTATGAAAAGGGCGCCGAAGTGGTACGCATGATCGCCACCCTGCTCGGCCACGAGGGCTTCCGCCGGGGTCTGGACCTGTACTTCAACCGCCACGACGGCGAAGCCGTCACTACAGACGACTTCCTGCAAGCGATGAGTGACGCCACCGGCGTCGATCTCGAGCAGTTCAAGCGCTGGTATGACCAAGCCGGCACGCCGCGGGTCGAGGTTGAGCTGAGCCACGACCCTGACGCTCAAACCGCCACCCTAACGTTGCGCCAGCATACCCCGGCAACGCCCGGCCAGACCGCCAAGCAACCCTTCCATATTCCCGTTGCTGTCGGTTTGCTCGACGCTCAGGGCGAAGATTTGCCGTTGCGCTTGCCGGAGGAAGCGGGCGTCACCGCCGGCACCCGCGTGCTGAACCTGACCGAGACCGAGCAACAGTTTACCTTCGCAGACATCCCGAATCCTCCCACGCCGTCGTTGCTGCGCGATTTTTCCGCGCCGGTGCGCCTGTATTACGACTACACCGATGCCGACCTGACCTTCCTGATGAAGCACGACAGCGATCCCTTCAATCGCTGGGAAGCCGGCCAGCGCCTGGCAATCAAGCTCATCCTGACGCTGATCGAAGACTGGCAGGCCGGTCGCGAGCCCCTGCTCAACGAGGACTTTGTCGAGGCGGTCGCGGCCCTGCTGGACGACCAGACCACCGATCGCTCGCTCATCGCCGAGGCCCTGACCCTGCCTAACGAGGACTACCTGGCTGAGCTGATCGAGCCCGTAGATGTGGACGCCATTCACGCCGTGCGCTCGTACGTCCGGCGCAGCCTGGCGGAGCGCTTGTATGACCGTTTCCTGGCCGTTTACCAAAGCCACCACGACCGCGGCACATACACCCTAAATGCCGAGGCGATCGGCCGACGGCGCCTGAAGAATCTGTGCTTGGCCTATCTGACCAGCCTGGAAACCGACGAGCCCATCGACATGGCGCTGGTGCAATTTCGCACCGCCACCAACATGACCGATACCATGGGCGCACTGCGCACGCTCACCGACCGCGACACGAGTAAGCGAGAACAAGCCCTGGCTGAGTTCGAGCAGCGCTGGCAGCACGAGCCGCTGGTCATGGACAAATGGTTTCGTTTGCAGGCTACCGCCGATCGCATCGAAGTCCTCGATGACGTCCAACGCTTGATGCAGCATTCGGCATTCAGCATGAAAAACCCCAATCGGGTCCGTGCCCTGATCGGGGCCTTCACCCAGAATCCCGTGCATTTCCATGATCCCACGGGTGCTGGCTACGCCTTCCTGCGGGCCCGCATTGCTGAACTCGACCCTCTCAATCCGCAAACCGCCGCGCGTCTGGCCAAACCGTTCAGCCGCTGGCGGCGCTTCGAGCCCAAACGCCGCGACCTGATGCGCAAGGAGTTGGAAACCCTCGCCGCCATCGCGGGGCTCTCCAAGGATGTTTACGAAGTAGTCAGCAAAAGTTTGGAGGCCTGAGCCAGAACGAAAGATTTTGCCCTGAACACACCCACCAGCAGCGGGCATTTATCGCTACACTCTTGGCATAGACCATCTATTACGAGAGGTTTGCGGGTATGCGCACCTATGCCGGTAACTGCCACAAGCTCGGCGCCACATTCACGTCCAAAGGGGTAAATTTTGCCCTTTGGGCGCATCTGGCCAGCCAGGTCGAGCTCCTGTTGTTCGCCCATGACACGGATACCCAGCCGCAGGTCTTGACCCTCGATCCCAAGCGCAACCGTACCGCCTATTATTGGCATATCTTCGTGCCAGATATCGCCGCAGGCCAATTGTACGCCTACCGCATCGATGGCCCGTGGCGGCCCTACGAGGGCACCCTGTTCGATGCCGACAAAGTGCTGCTCGACCCTTACGGGCTGGAAGTGGCCTTGGGCCCGAATTACCGGCGTCTGGCCGCCTGCGGCAAGGGCAGCAATCTGGCCGAATGCGCCAAGAGCGTGGTCGTCGATCCGCGCGCCTATGACTGGGAAGACGATAGCGCACCCAATCACGATCTGACCCGCTCGGTCATTTACGAGCTGCATGTCAAGGGCTTCACGGCTCACGCTTCCGCAGATATCAGCGCTGACAAACGCGGCACCTATGCCGGCCTGATCGAGAAGATTCCTTATCTTAAATCCCTCGGTATCACCGCGGTCGAGCTGATGCCGGTGTACCAGTTCGATCCCCAGGATGCCCCTGACGGCTTGCACAATTACTGGGGCTACAGCCCGATTTCCTTCTTCGCACCGCATGCCGAGTACAGCAGCGACCGGCGGCCCATGGGCGCGGTCGATGAATTCCGCGACATGGTCAAGGCCCTGCATCGCAACGATATCGAGGTCTACCTGGACGTCGTCTACAACCATACCGCCGAGGGCGGCGAAGGCGGGCCGACGCTGTGCTTTCGCGGCATCGACAACGACGCCTATTACATCCTCGATCCGGTCACCCAGCAGCCTACCAATTACTCGGGCTGCGGCAACACCTTCAATGGCAGTAATTCGGTGGTCCGCCGGCTGATCACCGATAGCCTGCATTATTGGCGGCAATGCATGCATGTCGACGGCTTCCGCTTCGACCTGGCTGCCATCCTCTCCCGCGATGAGGAAGGCCGGCCGCTGGCTTACCCGCCGACCCTCTACAGCATCGACACCGATCCGCTCCTGGCCGATTGCAAGCTGATCGCCGAGGCTTGGGATCCGGGTGGCCTGTATCAAGTGGGCACCCTGGCAGGCTCGCGCTGGCGGGAATGGAACGGGCCGTTTCGCGATGACGTGCGCCGCTTCGTCAAGGGCGATGAGAATACCATCCCAAAATTGGCGAACCGTCTGCTCGGCAGCCCGGACATCTACTCCAATCCCGGTGCCGATCCGGAAAAAAGCGTGAATTTCGTCACCTGCCATGACGGCTTCACCCTCTACGACCTGGTCGCCTACAACAACAAGCACAATCTGGCCAATGGCGAGGGCAACCGGGACGGCCATAACGACAACCAAAGCTGGAATTGCGGGGCCGAGGGCAAGACCGCCGACGCGGCGATCAATCGCTTGCGCCTGCGGCAGGCCAAGAATCTCATCACCATCACCCTACTGTCGATCGGCTCGCCGATGCTGCTGATGGGGGACGAGTGCCTGCGCACCCAAAGCGGCAATAACAATGCTTACTGTCAGGATAACCCGCTGAGCTGGCTGGACTGGACGCCGACACGGGACGGGCAGACCATGCGCCGCTATGTAACCGAGCTGATCAAATACCGCAAGTACCTGTTCGGCGAGCAGAAGGATAGCGGCATCCCCATGCCGTTACCCGCCGTACTGGGCAAGGCCGAAGTCCGCTGGCACGGCATTCAGCCCGAAAAGCCGGACTGGGCACCCCATTCGCATGCCATTGCTATGACCGCCCGCGCCCGCAGCAGACCCATTGCACTGTATATGGTCTTCAACGCCTACTGGGAGTCGCTCGAGTTCGTGGTCCCTTCCCCCCCGGACGGCATTGAAGGCTACTGGCGCCGCATCCTGGACACTGCCCTGCCCGAACCCGACGACATCATTCCCCTGGGTGAGCCGTTAGCCAAGGTCTTTCGCACTTATCGAATGGAAGCGAGGTCAGTTTGCATGATGATTAGCGGCGATTTGACAAAGAAAAGCTACCGCAGGCAATGATGCAAAAATTTTTCGCGCTCAATACTTGACTCTTTTGTTCAAGTACTATAGCCTACACACATTCGCGAGGTCATTCAGCCATTAAGCCCTCCATATCCACTCCCGTTGCCTCAACCGCCTCGGGAGTTTTTTTTTGCCCGGTCCTATCCCCAGTGTTTCCATGCCTTTGAGATTGACTGTCCATCGTCTAAGGCAAAAGCGCCTTCCATCACATGGTTTTCAGCAAGCCGCCTCAGCCACCCAATCCCGCGGCAGCAGATACGATTCGTATAATTCGGCCTCAGGCGAGCCCGGCTCGGGTTGCCAGTCATAATCCCAGCGCACCAGCGGCGGCAGCGACATCAGGATGGACTCGATCCGCCCCCCCGACTGCAGGCCGAATAACGTCCCCCGGTCCTGGACCAGATTGAATTCGACATAGCGGCCCCGGCGGTAAAGCTGGAAATGCCGCTCGCGCTCGCCATAAGCCAAATCCTTACGCGATTTTAGAATCGGCAAGTAGGCGGCTTGGAATTGTTCGCCGACTCGGCACATGAAGGCAAAGCAGCGCTCGATATCCCATGGATTGAAATCATCGAAGAATATCCCGCCAATGCCGCGGGCTTCCTGGCGATGGGGCAGATAAAAGTAGGCATCGCAGGCTTGTTTTAAGCGGGGATAAAGGGCTTGATCGAAGGCATCACAAGCTGCTTTGGCTTGTCGATGCCAATAAACGCAATCCTCGTAAAACGGATAATAAGGCGTCAGATCAAAACCGCCGCCAAACCACCAGAGCGCTTGGCCGGCCCCGGCAGGCGCCGGTTCGACACGGAAAAACCGGACGTTGACATGGGTGCTGGGCACATAGGGATTGCGCGGATGGATTACCGCGGACACCCCCAAGGCTTGAAAGGCCCGCCCGGCAAGCTCTGGACGCTTACTGGTCGCCCCCTGGGGCAGATTCTGACCCTGGATATGCGAGAAATTCACCCCCGCTTTTTCCAGCATGGCGCCATCGCTCAGTACCCGCGCACAGCCGCCCCCGCCCCCAGGCCGCTGCCAGGTCTGCTCATCGAATGCCTTGCCATCGATCTGGCTCAAGGTAGTGCATAAGCGTTGTTGCAGATCAAGCAAATAGTGCTCGATAGCGCTTAGATCGATTGCTTGCATAGCGATTGACTCAGTATTGCGTATTAATGACGATTCAGCAGCTGCCACGAGGTTAACTCCAGCATGTCACAATAGGGAGTCAGCCGCCGAGAATGTAACCGAATCTCTATGCTTCAGACTATCGATGCCCATTGCCATGTGGATGATCCGAGATTTGACGCCGAGCGCCAGGCCATGCTCAGCAGGGCTCGCCAAGCCGGCGTTCACGCCCAGATCGTAGCCGGTGTCAGCCGCGCCGAATGGCCGCGATTGCGGGAAGTTACACAGGCCGAGCCCGACCTATTTGCGTGTTACGGTTTACACCCGATGTTCCTTGCCGAGCATCAGCCGGGTGATCTCGAGGCCCTGGCAACCTGGCTCCGAACGGAACCTTGCGTAGCCGTGGGCGAATGCGGTTTGGATGGCTATGACCCGGAGACGGATTGGGCAGCGCAGACTGAGTATTTCCGGTCGCAGCTCGAGCTTGCCACTGAACTTAATTTGCCGGTAGTACTTCATGCCCGCCGGGCCTTAGACCTAGTGCTCAAACAGTTACGTCATTTCCCGAGCCTGAGCGGCATGGTGCATAGTTTTGCCGGCAGTCAGCAGCAGGCCCGGCAGCTGTTGGATCGCGGCTTTTATCTCAGCCTGGGTGGGCCGGTGACACATGCCAGGGCCAAACGGCTGCGCCAGGTGGCCTGCTATATCCCGCGTGATCGGCTGCTGGTAGAAACCGACGCCCCGGACCAGCCGGGGGCTGCACATCGGGGCGAGCGCAACGAGCCGGCTTTTCTTACTGAGGTTGTCAAGGTCTTGGCCGAGTTACGCGGCGACACGCCAGCGGCCATCGCGACGGCGACCGCCGCGAATACCCGCCGGTTGTTGAAAATACCGTCACCACCGCTGTAGGGTCGAGTTCAATCGACCCCGCCGCGGCAGCCGGCGGCGCCGCCAGGCGGGTTGAAATCCGCCCTACGTAACGATTCCAAGCCAGGCGGGTTGAAACCCGCCCTACGTAGCGATTCCAAGCCAGGCGGG
>CAYFSA010000140.1:0-7426 GCA_964345605.1 uncultured Ectothiorhodospiraceae bacterium | reverse complement strand
CATCGATATCGATGATGTCGGCCTTGACATCCTTCTCCGCCATCGCAAAGCGCACACGATGGCTGTCCGGACTCGTCGGGTCCGAAAACAGGGTCATCACGGAACGCCGGTTGGCAACCAACGTCATAGCTCGCAATCCTTCATGCGTTCAACATCACAAGGGCTTTAAGCGAACGGCAAGTCGCGACAAGACTTGAACAGAGGCGAGCTTGAGCATACCGCTCACAACCACTTCAAAATAACAACCACCTTCCCCTGCCAACAGCTCCAGACCAAGGGATAGGCAAGGTCGACTCACTGCAGGGGCATCCCTGCCCAGCCGTGCCAGCACCCCATAGCACGGGCCCATCCACGGTTCAATGCACGTCGCGCCAGAATTCCTTTTTCATGATATAGGCGATAACGGCAAACACTGCCAGAAACAGCAACACATATATACCGAGACGCTGGCGCTCGAGCTTGACCGGTTCACCAACGTAGGTCAGGAAGGTCACCAGCTCACGCACGGCCTGGTCGTATTCGGCCGGCGTCATTTCCCCGGCTTCTACCAACTCGAGCTCATGGCTGGTGTGCTCATGGCCCGCGTCATCCGTAGTGGTGGTCTCCACCAGCTTCTGCCAGCCTTGCAGTTCCCAGAGCTGGTGAGGCATCCCGACTTTTTCGAACACCCGATTATTGACTCCGAGCGGCCGGCTCTCGTCCAGGTAGAAGCTGCGCAGGAAAGTGTACAGCCAATCCGGTCCGCGCGAGCGCGCGGTAACGCTGAGATCGGGCGGCGGCGCGCCGAACCAGTTTTCGGCATCGCCGGCCGGCATACTGTTGGTCATCTGATCGGTTGGCGTCTTTGAGCCGAACAGAAAATTGGCCTCGAGCTGCTTCTCGGTTATACCGAGATCATCTACCAGGCTTTCATAGCGCTGGTATTGCAGCGAATGACAGCCAAAGCAATAGTTGACGAAATACTTCGCGCCATTTTGAAGAGCCGCCTGGTCGGTCAGATCGATATTCGGATCATCAAGTTCGACCTCACTGCTAGCATGGGCGGTCACCGCGAGTAGGCAGGCACTGCAGATTAAAAAAACAAGTCGTTTCATCAGGTTGTCACCCTTTCCGGTACGGGTTTACCGCGTTCAAGCGAGGTGTATATCGGCATCAATAAAAAGAAGGCGAAGTAGATGATAGAAAACACCTGTGATAACCGGTTCAGCAAGGGCTCCGGCGGTTGTAAGCCGAGCCAACCGAGACTGAGGAAGCTGATGATAAAGGCCGCTAGCATGAATTTGTAAATGGGCCCGCGGTAGCGAATCGAGCGTTGTTTGGCCCGGTCGAGCCAGGGCAGGAAGAACAACAGCACAATAGCCGCACCCATGGCGATAACCCCGAACAACTTATCCGGGACAGCCCGTAAGATGGCATAGAACGGCGTGAAGTACCACAGCGGGGCGATATGTTCCGGCGTTTTCAAGGGATTGGCCGGGACGAAGTTGTTATGCTCGATGAAATAGCCGCCCATGGTCGGCATAAAGAACACCACGCTGAGGAACACGATCAGGAAAATCGCGGCCCCGAATAGATCCTTGACCGTATAATAAGGATGAAACCGAATCCCGTCTTCCGGCACACCATCAGCATTCTTGCGCTCCTTGATCTCAACGCCATCAGGGTTATTCGAGCCGACTTCGTGCAGCGCCAGGATGTGCATGAAAACCAAGCCGACCAGGGCCAGTGGCAAGGCGATGACATGCAGGGCGAAGAAGCGGTTGAGCGTCACGTCGGAGACCACGTAATCGCCGCGAATCCACAGGGCCAGATCCTCGCCGACTACCGGGATCGCACTGAACAGGGAAATGATGACCTGCGCGCCCCAATACGACATCTGTCCCCAGGGCAGCAGATAGCCCATGAAGGCCTCGGCCATCAGCACTAGGTAGATCAGCATACCGATGATCCAGACTAGTTCCCGCGGTTTTTTATACGAGCCGTACATAATGCCGCGGAACATATGGAAATAGATGACGATGAAAAAGAACGAGGCGCCAGTGGAATGCATGTACCGGATCAGCCAACCCCAGTTCACATCCCGCATGATATACTCGACCGAGGTAAAGGCTTCTGCCGCCGAGGGCTTGTAATTCATGGTCAAGAAAATCCCGGTGACGATCTGGATCACCAGCACCAGGATGGCAAATGAGCCGAAGAAGTACCAAAAATTGAAGTTCTTAGGGGCATAGTATTGCGCCAGGTGATCGTTCCACGTGCGCATCAGCGGAAAACGCTTATCGATCCACCCAATAAGACCGTTCAGCATGATTAGGCTACTCCTGTTGGATCTTCGCCCACGACGAGCAGGTTATCGCTCGCAAACCGATGAGGCGGGACGACAAGATTAGTGGGAGCCGGGACACCTTGGTAAACCCGCCCGGCCAAGTCGAAACGCGAACCGTGACAAGGACAGAAAAAGCCGCCCAGCCATTCTTCGCCCAGATCGGCCGGCGCCTTTTCCGGGCGATAGGTTGGCGTGCAGCCCAAGTGGGTGCAAATCCCGACCAGCACGAGGACTTCCGGGCTCAGCGAGCGATGATAATTGACCACATATTCGGGCTGCTGCGACGCCACGGCCGATTCGGGATCGCGCAATTTGCTCACCAGCATATCGTTTTCCAAGGTGGCGAGCATGGCGTCGGTGCGCCGCACGATCCAAATCGGTTTGCCCCGCCATTCCACCCGGATCAACTGGCCCGGCTCGACATTGGTGGTGTCGATCTCTACCGGCGCGCCGGCGGCCTGCGCCCGTTCACTCGGCTGCATCGAGCTTAGAAACGGCACCGCGGCGGCAACCAGGCCTGCGCCACCGACGACCGTCGTTGCCCCGACCAGAAACCGACGCCTGCCGGTATTAACTTCCTCGTGTGCCTTGCCACTCTCATCTGCCATTGCAATTCTCCAGTTAGCATGCGACTTGAACCGGCTATTCCTGTGGTGCTTCATGACGCCGCCGCGACTCTGTCGCGACAGGCCCAACGCCAGCTTAGCCGGTTAACTCTAAAAAATACGCTAAAATTCGTCCCCCGAGACGACGACACCCAGCCTGTACAAAATAGCCGGTAAGATTCCCTAAACACAAAGCTCAGGTCAAGCGCACCAGTCAATTTTTCTGCCGGCAAGCCTTTTAAGCCGGATTATCGATATCGAAGAACCGATGCGCCAATCCATAAGTCGACGCCAGATACTCGCCTATCGCTTGCACGCCGAAACGCTCGGTCGCATGATGGCCGGCAGCGAAATAGTGGAGGCCGCATTCCCGCGCGACATGGGTCGTTGGCTCGGAAATTTCACCGCTCACATAGGCGTCGACCCCTAACGCCGCGGCAGCCTCGATGCCACCCTGCGCCCCGCCGCTTGACCAGGCCACATACCGGACAACGGCAGGGCCGGCCTGGATATGCAGCGGCTGCCGGCCGAGCACGGCGGCAATATGCTCGGCAAAGTCGGCTGCCGCCATAGGCTCGGCGAGACTGCCGACCATGGCGATGTCTTGATCCCCCCAACGGCCTTCGCTTTGCAAACCCAACTGCGCGGCCAACTGACTGTTGTTGCCCAACGTGGCATGGGCATCGAGCGGCAGGTGATAGGCTAGCAGGCTCATGTCATGACTCAGCAGGGTTGCCAGGCGCCGGCGTTTCATGCCGCGAATGCAGGGGTCTTCGTTGCGCCAAAAATAGCCGTGATGCACCAAGATGGCATCAGCCGACCAGGCAGCGGCCGCCTCCAGCAACGCCTGACAGGCCGTCACTCCGGTCGCCAGCCGGGTTACCTGGGATCGCCCTTCGACTTGCAGGCCGTTCGGGGCATAGTCTCGAAATCTATCGACCAACAAAAGTTGGTCGAGGTTGCTAACCAGGGTGGGTAATTCCAACATCAAGCGCTTCGCCTTAACGTCGACTCAGTTACAATAGACAGATTGCCACCAGTCGTGGATTTTCAGCCATGCGTATCATGCCACGCTTTTTGCTACAGGTCTTGGTCGTCGGCATCACCGCCGCCCTGGCGCTGTTGCTCTTGATGCCGGAGCAATTCGGCCAAAACCGCCCTGTGGTCAAGATTCGCTCGGGTCAAACCGCCAATTATGCGACCGGCATGCGAGGGCCGGCCTCGTATGCCGAATCGGTGGCCTCGGCCACCCCGGCAGTGGTTAACATCTACACTCGCAAGAAAGTCACCGAACAAGTCCATCCCTTCCTCGATGACCCTTTGTTTAAGCGCTATTTCGGCCATCACTTCCCGCCCCGCGAGCGCGAACAGACCAGCCTTGGCTCCGGCGTCATTCTGAGCCGCGATGGCTATGTGCTGACCAATTACCATGTCATCCAAAACGCCGAGGCCATCGAATTGATGCTGAACGACGGCCGCCGCAGCGAAGCACGGCTCATCGGCTCTGACCCGGAAACCGATCTGGCGGTTCTGCGGGTGCCTCTGCGCGATCTGCCCACCATCACCCTCGGGCAATCCCAAGACTTGCAAGTCGGCGATGTCGTGCTCGCCATCGGCAACCCCTTCGGCGTCGGCCAGACCGTGACTTTGGGCATCGTCAGTGCCACCGGGCGCAATCGATTGGGGATCAATACGTTCGAGAACTTCATCCAGACCGATGCCGCCATCAACCCGGGCAACTCGGGCGGCGCGCTGATCAATGCCCACGGCGAGTTGGTCGGCATCAATACTGCGATTTATAGTCGTAGCGGAGGCTCGCAAGGGATTGGCTTCGCCATCCCGGCACGGCTGGCCCACAGTGTGATGACCCAGATTATCGAGCAGGGTCAGGTCGTGCGGGGCTGGCTGGGCATCGAGGCCCAGGGCCTGTCGCCGCGCCTAGCGGCATCCTTCGGCCTCGACGAACCCCACGGCATCCTGATCGCCGGCGTCGTCGATAATGGTCCGGCCGATCAAGCGGGCCTCAAGCCCGGCGACATCATTACCCATATCGATGGCAAGACCGTACCGCGCGCGCGCGACGCCCTGGACTCCATTACCCGCCACCAACCTGGCGAACGGCTGCGGCTGCGGGGTATCCGGCAGGGCAAACCCTATCGGGCCGTCGCCGTCGTCGCGCAACGCCCGCGGCTGGGTAAGTAACGCCACGACAGGAGGCGATACCCCCACCGTGCCCGCAATGCCGAAGCCGTTAGCCGCGTTGCTGGCAGGGTCATTCGATGAAACGATTGATCTGCACCAAATCCGCTTCGGCAAGGGTTCCAGCCGCCTGCTTGAGCCGCAAGGTGTCCAGAATCACTTGGTAACGGGCCTGCGCCAGGTCGCGGCTGGCTTCATAGACACTGCGCACGGCCAGCAGGACATCCACCGCAGTGCGGGTACCCACCTCGAAGCCGGCCTCGGTGGATTCCAGAGCAGTGCGTGCTGATTCTAATGCCTGGTTGAGCGCCTCAACCTGGCTGATGCCAGAACTCACGCTCAAATAGGCACTGCGGGCCTGGCGTGTGGTTTCCCGCTTGGTTTGCAGCAATTGCTCCTTCGCCTGGGTCAACCCCGCCTGGGCTTGGCGCACCGCTGAGCTGACGCTGCCGCCCTGGAACAGTGGCACACTGAGTTGCAAACCGACATTGGACTCGCGACGGGTCGATTCCAGCTCAAAATCCCCGTTCACACGCTGAAAGCTATGCGAGGCCTGGGCCGCAAGCTCGGGGTAATAACCGCCGCGTTGCTGGCGAATCTCGCGCGAGGCCACTTGCACACCCAGACGGGCCGCGCGCAATTGCAGATTACTCTCCAGCGCGGTGTCCCGCCAGGCCTGAATATCGGCAGGCTCGGGATCGCTCAACGGGAAATCCTCGGATAACGTGGCAAAGCCGGGATATTCTTTACCGGCCACGACCACCAGCTCCTCGATGGCAGTATCCAACTCGTTACGCGCCGAGATTTCCTGAGCCGCCGCCCGATCATAATCGGCTTGGGCTTCCTTGACGTCGGTCACGGCGATCAAGCCCACTTCGAAGCGCTTCTCCGCCTGTTCGAGCTGTCGGCCGATCGCTTCCTTCTCCTTGCGGGCAAAGCGCAGATTATCCTTGGCCGACAGCACCTTGAAATAGGCTTCAGCGACGCGCAAAACAAGATTCTGACGCTCGACTTCAAGCTCGGCGCGGCTTTGCGCGATGCTGACATCCGCTTTTTTCAGGCGCTCCCAGAAGGTTTTGTTGAACAACACTTGGTTCACGGAAACCTCGACATTCCAATTCCGCGCGCTGCCTTCATTACCGAAACTGCCCGCGCCCTGAGGCGTCTCGAAATTTTGGCTACTAAAGCTTTTACGCCAACCAAAACCGCCATTGGCTTGAGCTTGCGGCAACCAGGCCGAACGCGCTTGAGGCTTAGCTTCGGTGGCAGCCTGATATTCTGCCTCGGCCGCGCCGAGCTGGGCATCCTCGGCGAATGCCGAGCGATACACGTCCATGAGATCCGCCGCCAACAACGGCGGTGCAACCAATGTCCCGAAGGTTGCAATCAAGGAATAACACAAGCGGTAACAATTCATGAGCAATAAGGCTCCGAGTGGGTCGATTCAGTGCTGAATACATACATTTGGCTCAGGCAGTAGCCGAGCAAATTCAAGAAAATCATAAAATACCAATAAAAAACATCAGCCCGCACTTCGCTCAAAACACAAAACGCTCAGGCGCAGTGGCACCGATCAGGGGAGGAATAACAGTTTCGAACAACTTCAGACGGGAGAATGCAGCCGGCCCATGCCGCACCACTAATGTGGCCTCCATCGTCGGGGCCAGGCCCACGACCGCAAATAACCTGCCGCCTTCTGCCAAGGCATGTTCGAAGGGTTGCAAATCAGCCAGAGCTGGCAGTGAGCCGGTGATGGCGATCACGTCATAGTGACCATGGGGCTGCCAGTCTTGCAGGGCATCGGCGACAATCAGCTGTACCCGGGGTATCTGCAATTGCTCGAGCTTAGCTTGCGCGGCCTCGCTCAAATCCGCGTATAGCTCGATGCTGTCGACCGCAGCGGCAGCCCGCGCCAGACAAGCCGTCACATAACCCGAGCCGGTACCGATTTCCAAAGCCCGGTCATCCTCTGCCGGCTCAAGCGCCTGCAACATTCGACCTTCCAGCTTGGGACACAGCATCCTCTCACCATGCGGCAGGGGCAGCTCCAGGTCGGCAAACGCCAGGCGCCGATAGCCCTCCGGAACGAACAGTTCACGAGGAGTTGTGCGCAACAGTTCCAAGACACGCGGGTCGAGCACATCCCAGGGCCTGATCTGCTGCTCGATCATGTTCTCGCGCGCCCGCTCGAAATCGATTTCGTTATCTAAAATCAAGGCAATAGTCTCCCCTATTCCGGCCAAAAAGGGAGACTTTAAGCACAAAGCTAGCAGTCGGCAAGGGAATCGATCAATCG
>CAYFSA010000139.1:4479-7451 GCA_964345605.1 uncultured Ectothiorhodospiraceae bacterium | reverse complement strand
TATGAGTTTGGTCGCTGCGTGTAATATCCAGATTCGGAGCACTACCCACCCTTACTTAAGGCTTGTTCTCTTCAATGGCCTTCTCGACCGCTTCCCGGATAAATCTCTGATACGGAATACCTCTCGCCTGAGCGCGCGTCTTCACGGCCGCGAGCAAGGATTCAGGGAGGCGCATGTTGATCCGCGCCGCCTTCTTCTCGAACTCGAAGCGAACAGGTGAAAACCCGGAGAGGTCGTACTCTGTTAGATCTGCTTCTTCAACAAAGCGATCTGCTTCTTCGTCGCTGTTGAGTTCAGGTAGTGGCTTAAGTGTGTTTTTGTCGTTCATAGTGTTCGACCTCCTTCTGATGCATGTAGCGGGCACTGATTGGGCGGATTAATGAGCCGTCCGCTGTTGCTCGTAGTGTGAAAACTACAAGCGCCCGACGGCCACTGTCTCCGCGACCGATGGCCAGGAACCGGCGCTCCTCCTGTGAGTGGGTCGGGTCCGGGAACACGTCCGGAGTTTCCTCGAACAGCGCCTCAATCTCCGAGCGCTTTAGGCCGTGCTTTCCACACTTCGGCCAGTTTCCTTCGTCCCAGTCAAATCCTGCTGCGTTAATCTCCATTGATTAAGTATAGACAAATGTATGTACAAAGTCGATAAAAAAGAAAAGTTATATCATTCTCTGTAATTCTTTTCCCACTGTCCGAATGAAGTACAGCCTATCCTGACAGTTTAGTGAGGAGAGGTCTATGCAGGGACAACGTGTCGGTTACATCCGGGCCAGCAGCTTCGACCAGAATCCCGAGCGATGTTAATGGCCACTTAAACTGCCCCCCACTGGCCAACAATTTTGATCCACCTTTGGTAGCCGTCAGGCCAATGAAACCCTAGGCTCCTGGCCCTTTGGGCAGTCAGGAGAAAGCCTTTGTATGGCGAGGCCAGCACCGGTGCCGAGCAAGACCTGAAGGAAGCAACCCGTCTGGCCCGGCGGATGGTGGCCAACTGCTGGATGGTTGCGTCAGGCCACCGTAGGGAACTTATCTCAAGCCGTTCCCAGCGGCCTAGTCTGCGTTTTGATCGTTCCCACGGTCCAGCGTGTGGGAACGATCGCAAACCCTGAAAACAGCTATTTGTTGCAATCTAATGCCCGCATCCAAGCCAACACAGCCGGCCAAACTTCTGGCCAGCAACAGGCATGAGTGTAATCAGGCAATTCCCAATAGGCCGCGTTGGGTTGGCGAGAGGCATAGTCGCGGATGAGGGCAGAAGCAACATTACGATCGCGCGCACCCGCCAGATGCAATTGGTTGATCGTCGTCGCCAACGGCGGGCGCTCAGCGGGGTTTAGCGACGCGGTCAACGGTAGGTAATCATGACGGGCTGTCCAAGCAGCAGTATCCAAATTCGCCGCAGCAGTCACCACGGCACATACGTTCGGCAGCAATTCGGCCAATAATACGGCCAGCACTCCTCCGCCACTATAGCCGATCAGGACAGCTTGCCTGTCAGTCTCCCTCATTAATTCCGCGATAACAACGCGCAAGCTAGCCACTGTACGGGCACTGTAACGCGCTGCTGTCCATTGCTGCGATGAGCAGCCTGCCCTCTGGTGCTGACCCTGATAGCAAGGCCGCCCCACCAGCACGGCCGGGCCAGGGTCTTGAGCCAGCAAGCGCAGCGTCACCGGCTTACGGGGCGTGGGATCACGACTCGGCCGGCGACCTTGCAGCCACGGCGTGCCATCGCTGCCCAAGTAAATGCGCAACGGCTCAGCGATAAGCGACGCTGATCGCAGCTTGTCCGGAGCAACCGGGCGCTGCCAATACACGACATGTTGAAATGCAGTCCCAGGCATCACCTCGCGCTGCAACTCATAGCGATCAGCCAACCGGTCGAAATGCCCGCTGGGGCCGGCACAGCCGCCGCTCACCCCTCCCACAATGGCTGCCAAAAGATTAAGCCAACCTAATAACGTGAGCCATTTCAACTGGCGTGGCATGACAAGCTGCTAAACTTAGGATATAACCAATGTTTTATTAGGCCAGCCAACGACAGCAAATCTTTTTTGCATCGAAGGCTAATCACCTCGATCCCCCCTGCGAGGCTTTGCCATGGTACGCATCACTGTGCTTCGGTCCTTTCTTGGATGGCTGATATTGGTCATCCTACTGCTGGGTTGTACCAACCGGCAATCACCGCTATCCGAGTTGGCGCAGCCCGGAGCCTCTCGGGGCAATGCCGACAAGCTATTGATGGTCGATTGTCTGCTACCCGGTCAAGTACGACAGCTCGGTAGCCAGATGACCTATTTGACTGCGCGCAGACCTATTCGAACCTCCGCCGTTGATTGCGAAATTCGCGGTGGCGAGTATACCGCCTACGACCGCGCTGATTATCGAACTGCGCTCAAGGCATGGCTGCCTGCAGCCCAGGAAGGCGACCCCAAAGCGCAAAATTATGTGGGTCAAATCTATGAAAAGGGCCTTGGCCAGCAACCGGATTACAGCATGGCGGCGGCCTGGTATCGTAAGGCTGCCGAGCAAGGGCATTCGCCTGCCTGCATTAATTTGGGCTACCTCTATGAGCGTGGCTTCGGCGTAGATCAGGACATGACTAAGGCACTCAATTGGTACCGGGCCGCTTCGGGCTTAACGGATGGTGAACTGGAGTATGTTTCTTCGGTGGAAAAGGCCGCCCGCGAAGAACGGCAACGCGAGCTGCAAACTATGCGTGAAGCAGTCGAGCGGTATAAAACCGAAGCGGCTCAGCTTCGCCAAGCCCTTGAACAATTACGTCAGGAGAAACAGGAGCGGTCGGCAAACTTATCGGCTGCCCGCAGCAAGGTGGCATCCCTTAAAGCCGAAGTCAAAGCTGCTCAGGCAAAACTCGACTCCCAAACAAACACCACAAGCCAAACCGAGCTCAAAGCCGAGCTTGATCGTCTGCGAGAAAAACTCGCCAACCGCGAGACCGAAGTCAAAGCACA
>CAYFSA010000139.1:0-4379 GCA_964345605.1 uncultured Ectothiorhodospiraceae bacterium | reverse complement strand
CCGAAGTCAAAGCACAGCAGCAAGCGCTTGCCGCTTTAGAGGAACAGTCCGCTAATGACCGCCAGCAGCTTGCGAAGCTCGCCGAGCAGGAACAACAGGCCCTTGCCCAGCAAAAGCCCACTATCGAAATCATCGACCCACCGCTAGCGGCCACACGTGGCATGCCGGCGATCCGCTTGCGCTCAGCGAAACCGCAAATCCAGATCATGGGCCGGGTTACCGCACCAGCGGGTTTGCGCGCCTTACGGGTCAATGAGCGCCAGATTGAATCCGAAAGCAGCGGCTTGTTCGATACTCAGCTCACGGTTGCCGATAATGAAACACCCGTCAATATCGTTGCTATCGATCAGCACGGCCAACGGGCTTCCCTCGATTTTATGCTCATACCCCAACGCGCTCAGTCAGCATCGCTAGCAGACAATGACACTAACAGCTCCCAGCCCAAAAATATCCAGGTGGATGACATCGATTTCGGTCGTTATTATGCCCTGATCATTGCCAATCAAGACTATCAGGACTTGCCGAATCTAAGCACCCCAGTCGATGATGCGACCGCGATCGCTGAGGTTTTACGTCGGAAATACGGCTTCGAGACCCGCATCCTGCGCAATGCCGATCGCTACACCACGCTGTCCGCACTCAACACATTACGGGAAAAAATCACTGCTCAAGACAACTTAGTGCTTTACTATGCCGGCCATGGTGAGCTCGATCGTGCCAACGACCGCGGCTATTGGCTGCCGGTTGATGCCGAAGCCGACAACAGCGCCAACTGGATCTCCAACGTCGATATCACTGACATCATCGCGGCGATGAAAGCCAAACATGTCCTGGTTATTGCCGATTCATGCTATGCCGGCACCCTCAGCCGCTCCTCGGTGGCCCGTTTGGATAGCGGGATGTCACAATCACTTCAAATTAAATGGTATCGCACCATGGCGAAGGTTCGCTCGCGCTTGGTGCTGACTTCGGGCGGCGAGGAGCCCGTGCTTGATGTAGGCGGCGGCGAGCATTCCGTTTTTGCCCAGACCTTTCTGGAAACCCTGCGGAGTAACCAAACAATACTCGATGGCTACAGCCTCTATCGGGCGGTTTCCCAGAAAGTGCAAGACCGCGCCCGCGCTTTCAACATTGAACAAGACCCCCAATTCACCCCAATCCGCCATGCAGGCCATGAAGCCGGTGAATTCTTTTTCGTACCCAAAAGCAGTGCCACACTCTCCTTTTCGTCTACACCAAGCCTTATTTTTGATTACCCACTCGATGTAGCGACGAGCCGGAAATCGGACATGGCACAGGTCCTCCGACCGTGAATGATCTCGCATTACCGGGAAGGTTTGCATAGGGTTTGCCAGTCTTGTTCTACCCCAGCAATTCCGTCAGCTTGCCCCGCAGGCCGCTCCAGTCGAACGGCTTCTGCAGCGAGGCGTCCGCGCCCAGCAGGCTTGCCGAGCTCAGGTTGAACTCGGCGGAGATGGCGCGGCGGCCGCCGGACATGACCAAGATTTTGGTATCGGGGTTTTGCGCCTTTATCTCCAGGGTGGTTTCGATGCCGTCCTTGCCGGGCATCAGGACATCCAGAATCACCAGATCGAAGCGGTGGCTCTGCATCAGCGCGAGAGCCGCGCCGCCTTCGTCGCTGGTCGTCACCTGATGACCGTCGCGCTGGAGCATTTGGGTGACCATGTCGCGCATCGGCGCTTCATCGTCGACAACTAACACGTTTGCCATGGGTTAGCCCTCCTCGGCGAGTACAATGGATGATTCATACGCCAGTTCCCTGGTCGCGATAGGCTTTCAGATTCTCCATAAGCTGGCCATAATCGATCGGCTTGGCCAAAAAGGCATTAATCCCCAGGGCCTTGACCCCCTCCACGTCGATGTCTTCCGGGCTGCCTGAGCACAGCGCCACATACAGCTCGGGATTGACCTCGAGCATGTGCTGGGCCATGCGGGTGCCGTCGATTTCCGGCATGTAGTGATCGGTCACCACGGCGAAAAACCGCGCGGGCTCCTGGTGAAAAGCCTTCAGGGCCACGAGCGGGTTGTCGGTCACCAGGATCTCAACGCCGGCACGCTTGGCCATGTGTTTGATCAGCACCAGCTGCGATGGCTCGTCGTCCACAACCAGGGCGAGGCGATGATCGGCAGGCGGCGCAACGGTCGGCGAAGCCGCCGCCGGCTGCGTCTTGGCGCCGCTTTGATGGGGCAGTATTACCGTAAAGCGCGCACCCTTGCCCACCTCTGACCAAAGTTCGATGCCGCCATGATGGGCTTCGATGATGTTTTTCGCCACGGACAGACCGAGCCCGGTGCCTTCGGCTTCGTTTTTGGTGGTAAACAGGGGATCGAATACCCGAAATTGCAATTCTTCGGGAATGCCGGGACCGGTATCGCTCACCCTAATGGCCACATACCCGGCCTCGATAGCCGGCAAGCCCAGGGTTTCCGGCGGCAGCGACTGCCAGTGGACCTCGATGGCCAGCTGCCCACCGTCCAGCCCCATCGCCTGCTCGGCATTCAGGGCCAGATTCATCAGGACCTGAGTCAATTGGCTGCGGCGAATTCGGACGGTTGCCCCGGGGGCGGTCTCGCTTATGGTCAAGTGCAAGGTCGGCGGACACGAGACTTTGAGCAGGGAGGCGACTTCGTTAATCACATCGATGACCGGCACCACCTCGACTTCGCCCGCAGTCTGATCGCGCCGGGCAAAATCCAGCACCTGGGCGATCAAATCGCGGCTGCGGGTGGCCGCGAGCTTGATCTGCTCGAGGTTGGCCTGACTGAGTTCGTCAGCGATGCTGTCGGCCAGCAGGTCGGTATAGCCCAGAACCATACCCAGCAGATTATTGGCGTCGTGAGCAATGCCGGCGGCCAGGGTGGCGACCCCTTCCAGGCGCTGGTTTTTTTCCTGCACCGTGCGCTCCATCGCTACCCGCTCGGTAATATCGCGGGCGATGGCGACATACTGCACGATCGCCCCGGCATGATCGCGCAACGGAAAGATGCTGGTGTCGATGACGAACAGCTTGCCCTGCTTGGCGCGATCGATCAGCCGCCCCTGCCAGGCCTGGCCGGCCTGGATGGTACGCCACAGCTCCTGATAGACGGTCGCCGCCTGGCGGCCGCTTTTGACCAACTGAGCCGGGGTCGAGCCGAGGCATTCGGCGTTGGTGTAGCCGGTGGTCGCGAGAAAGGCCGGATTGACGTATTTCACCCGCCCCTGCTTGTCGGTAATCACGATCAGATCCTGGGATTGCTCGGTCACCGCTTCCAGATTGGCCCGGCTGCGGCGCTCGCGCTCGGCGACTTGCTCGCGAAAGGCGATACCATAGGCCATCAGGGCCTCGATCAGAGGCAGGGCCGTCGCCTGCGCCGTGCTCGCCAGCGGTAATGCCGGCTGCTGCTCGCCGAGCGCAGTCAGGGCCAGATGATGGATCTCGGCGATTTCCTCGGGGGGAACCCCATCCTGCAGCAAGGCACGGCCGAGATCGGCCGCTTCCAGCAGAGCGGCCTCGTCGGGGACCTGCAGGTAGGCGGCAAGCAGCTGCTGATAGTGGTCGTAGGCGGCTTTGGCCATGCCCTACGCCCGGTAAATCAGCACGGCCGCATCGTCATGGCCATCGGCCAGCACGGCCCGCCTCGGCGACATCGGCGGCCTCGCGGATTGGCAGCCACCAGTGCGCCGGGGCTGAAACCGGCGTCGCCGAGGGCTCACAAGCACCGCCTGAGGGCAACACGGGCGCGCTCGAGACTGAATTCGACCCGGGTACCGCTGGGGTCACTGGCAATGCTGAACTGATCCACCAGGCGCCGGGTGCCGGGCAGCCCCGCCCCCAGCCCGCTGCTAGTGGAGTAGCCATCGCGCAGCGCCAGCGCCAGATCAGGGATACCTGGGCCCTGGTCGGTCACGACCACGCGAATCCGTAAGATCTGGGCATCGGAGTCATCCCATAACAGGCATTCCCCCGTGCCCGCGTACATGATGGCATTGCGGGTCAGCTCGGAGATAGCAGTAGCCAGGCGCGTCTGATCGGCCGCCCCGAAACCCAGATTAGCCGCGAGCCGGCGGGCCTGCTGGCGGGCGGTCAGCACATCCTGCTGCTCGCGGACAGGCACGCGCTGCGCAGGGTCAGAAGGGCTCATGGGAGTCACCAGCATCGTTATCCCCATCGAGCTGGCGTTGGGCTATGAGCCGCTTAACCTCCCGCAGCCCTTGTTCCAGGTCGAAGGTGCTCAGCAATTGGGCCAGCAGCTCCCGGGATTGCTGTTTCAGCGCCGCCTGATCGACCGGCTGGGGCTGCTGGTCCTGCCAGGTGGCCACCACCTGCTCGACCCAAGCATTCAGAATCGCCTCCTGCCGCGCTTCCATGAGCCGG
>CAYFSA010000138.1:0-7620 GCA_964345605.1 uncultured Ectothiorhodospiraceae bacterium | reverse complement strand
TGTCTTCCTCGGGCACGATCATGGAGACCACGCCCTTGTTGCCATGCCGGCCGGCCATTTTGTCGCCCGGCTGCATGCGCCGCTTGACCGCCATGTAGACCTTGACCATCTTGAGTACACCGGGCGGCAAATCGTCGCCGGCGGTCAATTTGGTCCGTTTTTCATCGAAGCGCTGGTCGAAGCTCTCCCGCTGAGCTTTGATCTGTTGGCCCAACTGCTCCAATTGAGCATTGATGTTGTCATCGCGCATGCGAATCTCGAACCAACGAGTCCGATCGAGGCCATCAAGATAGTCCTGGGTCACTTCTGTGCCGGCCTTGAGACCAGCCGGTCCACCTTCACCGATCTGACCGACCAGCAGTTTCGCTACGCGGCTATAGACATCGTCCTCATAGATCCGCAGCTCATCGCGCAGATTCTTGCGAACCGCATCCAGATCGGCTTTTTCGATTTCCATGGCGCGCTTATCCTTTTCCACGCCGTCACGAGTGAATACCCGCACGTCGATAACCGTTCCCTCCATGCCGGAAGGCACCCGCAGAGAGGTATCCTTCACATCCGACGCCTTCTCGCCAAAGATGGCCCGTAACAGCTTTTCCTCTGGCGTCAGCTGGGTTTCGCCTTTGGGCGTGACCTTACCGACCAAAATATCGTTGGCCTTAACCTCGGCTCCGATGAAGACCACGCCCGCCTCATCAAGCTTGGACAACAAGCCCTCGCTCACATTGGGAATGTCGGCGGTGATCTCTTCGGGCCCCAGCTTGGTATCCCGCGCCACGCAGGTCAGCTCTTCGATATGAATGGAGGTAAACCGATCTTCCTCGACCACCCGTTCGGAGATCAGGATGGAGTCCTCGAAGTTGTAGCCGTTCCAGGGCATGAAGGCGACCAACATATTCTGCCCGAGCGCCAACTCGCCCATGTCGGTTGAAAAGCCGTCGGCCAGCACATCGCCACGCTGAATCCAATCCCCCACACGCACCAATGGCCGTTGATTGATGCAGGTGTTTTGATTAGAGCGGGTGTACTTGGTCAATGGATAAATATCCACCCCCGGCTCGCCGGCATGGGTTTCCTCATCGGCCACCCGCACTACAACCCGCGAGGCATCCACCGAATCCACGATCCCGCCCCGCTTGGCCACGACCGAAGCCCCCGAGTCCACCGCCACAGTGCGTTCGATACCGGTACCGACCAGCGGCCGGTCAGCTCGTAGGCAGGGCACCGCCTGACGCTGCATGTTCGAGCCCATCAGCGCGCGGTTAGCGTCGTCATGCTCGAGAAACGGCACCAACGCAGCCGCCACCGAGACGATTTGCTTGGGGCTTACGTCCATGTAATTGACTTTGTCCGGCCGCACCATCATGAATTCATTCTGCTGCCGGCAAGAAATCAGCTCATCGAGCAGCACGCCGGCATCGCTCAAGCGGGCGTTCGCCTGGGCGATGATCGGCGGCTGTTTGGTTTCAGGAATCTTTTCCGCTTCGTCGATCGCCGACAGATAAACAATCTCGTCAGTCACCCGGCCGTCGATCACCCGGCGGTAGGGTGTTTCCAAAAAACCATAGCGATTGGTTCGGGCATAGACCGCCAGGGAGTTGATCAGCCCGATATTCGGCCCCTCCGGGGTTTCGATCGGGCAGACCCGGCCATAGTGGGTTGGGTGCACGTCGCGCACCTCGAAACCGGCCCGCTCCCGGGTCAAACCACCGGGCCCGAGCGCCGAAATCCGCCGTTTATGGGTGACCTCGGACAACGGATTGTTTTGGTCCATAAACTGCGAAAGCTGACTCGAACCGAAGAATTCCTTGACCGCCGCACTGACCGGTTTGGCATTGATCAGCTCTTGGGGCATCAGGCCTTCACTCTCGGCCACCGACAAGCGTTCGCGCACCGCCCGCTCGACGCGTACCAAACCAATGCGGAAATTGTTTTCGGCCATTTCCCCGATACTGCGAATCCGCCGATTGCCCAGGTGATCGATATCGTCGACTTGACCATTGCCATTGCGGATATCGATAAGGGTTTGCAGCACCGCCAGGATATCCCGCGTCTCGAGCGTAGCTGGCCCCTCGACCTCCTCGCGACCGACGCGCCGATTGAATTTCATCCGCCCGACGGGCGAAAGATCATAGCGATCCTCGGTGAAAAACAGGTTCTCGAACAGCCCCTGCGCAGCATCCTTGGTCGGCGGCTCGCCCGGGCGCATCATACGATAGATTTCGATCTGGGCATCCAACGGCGTCGTCGTGGTATCGATGCGCAGTGTGTTGGAAATATACGCGCCCTGATCGACTTCGTTGGTATGCAGCACCCGCAGCGTAGTCACATCCGCATCGCGTAACTGTTGGATCAATTCATCCGTCAGTTCGTCATTAGCCTTGGCCAGGACTTCAGTCTGCACCTCGCCGGTCTCGGTATCGACGGCTTCCTTGGCGACGTCATGGGCCAGAATCTTGCCGGTCAGAAAAGACAAAGGCACACGCAGTTTCTGCAATGAGGCTTTATGCATTTCCTTGACATGCTTGGCCGTAATCCGCCGGCCGGCTTCCACCAACAGCTTATCGCCCACGCGAATGTTAAAGTTCGCGATCTCACCCTTGAACCGCTCCGGCACCAATTCGATTTCGCAGCTCGGCTCGCCGTCGCTTTCCTCGCCGACCGCCACTGCTTCGGCACAGCGCTGACGGGCTTGCTTGATGACATCCAGATCCGCGGTATCGAGTTCAGTTAATTGCTCGAGCGTCGCGTCCGGGGCGTTTGCCAGTTGCGTCAACGAGGTAATCTCGTGTTGATGCAAAGCGTTCAGCGCGCGCGAAGGCAACCCCAGACTATCCAGCGATTCGCCGGATAAAGCGGTCAGATCGACGCCGGTCGTTTCAAAAAATTCATGGAGAATCTGTTCGTCAGTGTAGCCCAAGGCGCGCAGCAAAACCGTGGCAGCCAGTTTGCGGCGGCGGTCGATGCGCACATAAATATTGTCTTTGGGATCGAATTCGAAATCCAGCCAGGAACCGCGATAGGGGATAACCCGCGCATTGAACAGGAGTTTGCCCGACGAATGGGTCTTGCCCTTGTCATGATCGAAAAAGACCCCGGGAGAGCGGTGCAATTGGGAGACGATGACCCGCTCGGTGCCATTGATGACAAAGGTGCCGTTCTCGGTCATCAGGGGCAATTCGCCCATATAGACTTCCTGCTCCTTGGCCTCCTTGAGGATCTCCTGCCCCTCCGGCGCATCCTTGTCGAAAATCAATAGCTGCAGCTTCACCCTCAACGGCGCAGCATAGGTCATGCCCCGTATCTGACACTCCTTGACATCGAAGGTCGGGTCCCCAAGTCGATAGCTTACATAGTCCAGCTTGACATTGCCCGAATAGCTCTTGATCGGAAAAACCGACGAAAACGCGCCATGCAAGCCGATGTCGCCGCGTTGTTCGGGGACTTTGTCGAGCTGTAAAAACTGCCGGTATGAATCGAGCTGGGTGGCTAACAGATAGGGGACTTCCAAAATGCGCGGGCGTTTGCCAAAATCTTTACGGATGCGTTTCTTCTCGGTGTAACTATAGGCCATCGAGATTCCTCACAATGGGCGTGCTCAAGCTAGGCACACCACGGCGGGGTAAAAACAAATCATGCACGGGCCGACGCGCGGCATTGCTGCCGCACGACCACCCATGCCGGCACGAGTCGCGGTAACAATCGCGAGCGGAAAAATTACTTCAACTCGATTTCCGCGCCCGCTTCTTCCAACTGCTTCTTGATATCCTCGGCTTCTTCCTTGGAGGCGCTTTCCTTGACGGTCGAGGGAGCTTCCTCCACCATGGCTTTGGCTTCCTTCAAGCCCAAGCCGGTGATGCCGCGTACCACCTTGATGACGCCGACCTTATTGGAGCCGAAGCTCTTCATAACGACGTCAAATTCCGTTTGCTCCTCAACTTCTGCAGCTTCACCTTCGCCGCCGGCGGCTGCCGGCGCAGCCGCAACAGCCGCGGCCGCGGTCACGCCAAACTTCTCTTCCATCGCGGAGATTAAATCCACGATTTCCATCACCGTCATATTGGAAATGGTTTCCAATATTTCGTCTTTGGATACTGCCATTAGTTAGTCACTCCCATTCAGAACACCTGAATCAAAAAAATCGTCTGTCACGACTGCTCTTTGTGGTCACGAATTGCCGCCAAGGTGCGGACAAATTTGCCAGGCACCTCATTGAGCGTACGTGCGAACTTGTCCAGCGGAGCCCGGATAGCCGCCATCAAGGTTGCCAGGGCCTCCTCGCGGGTGGGGATACTGGCCAGCCGCTCAAGATCGCTCGGCTCCATGACTTGGCCGCCAATTGCGAGCATCTTGACCTCGAGCTTGGCATGATCCTTCATGTAACGCTTGAGCAAGCGTGCCGCTGCACCGGGTTCCTCGCGTGAAAACGCCAGAATCAAAGGCCCGGTCAAGCGATCTTGCACGCACTGGAACTCTGTGCCTTCCAGCGCCCGACGTGCCAGGGTGTTCTTGACCACCCGCAAATACACATCGGCATCCCGCGCTTGCGAACGTAGCTCGGTCATTTCCGCCACTGTTAACCCACAATAATCCGCAGCCACTAGCGAGTGGGCAGTCTGCGCGACTGCCGCCACTTCGGAGACGACCTGCTGTTTGTCTTCCAGCCTAAGTGGCATCGATTTGCATCCTCCCAAAACCGGATATGCGGTCGGTTCCATGCCATTGGCGCGGTTGCCACATGCCATTTCACCGTTCATAATTGACACTAAACGCATTAGTGCAGGCTGTTACCAGCCGAGAAAACACGGTGTCCTGAACGCGTAAATTTGCGTGATTAGCCGACACCGTCTACGTGGGCCAGCGCAATGCACGATTAAGCAGCCTCGGTGACTGCACCCACGGTCTTTGACGATTGACAGTTTGCGCTGCCAACACTACAAAGTCGCTATAATCAAAAATGCGCATTCACTAGGTTAGCGAAAGCGCATCTTGATCAAGATTGTCGCAATATTTATTGCTTTTGCGTAAGCAGTGCAACATGCCTAATATTCGCGCAGAATCCAGTTGGCCGCTGCCGAATACTGACCTCTCTGGTCATGCTCTATTGACACCCCGAGTGACATCACGCCCTTTCAGAAGCGACGACGCCTTTTGGCATTCAACCCGCTCGGTCAGTGTTCCTTCAATAGCAGATAGGGGTTTCGCTTAACTCGGCAAGCTCGAGTGATCAATGTACAAACCCGGTCCCATGGTCGTCGACACGGCAATGCGCTTGAGATAAATCCCTTTCGAATTAGCCGGTTTGGCCTTGATCAAATCGCCCACGAGCTGACCGAGATTATTCACCAGCGCCTCGGTCTCAAAATCGACTTTGCCAATGGGCGCATGAATAATACCCGATTTATCGGTACGATAGCGGACCTGCCCGCCCTTGGCATTCTTCACAGCTGTCGCGACATCCGGGGTTACTGTACCGACCTTCGGATTGGGCATAAGCCCCCGCGGCCCCAGGATTTGCCCGAGCTGGCCAACCACGCGCATGGCATCCGGCGTCGCCACTGCCACATCGAAATCGATCGTACCGCCTTTGACTTGCTCAGCCAAATCGTCCAGGCCAACCAAATCCGCCCCGGCTGCGGTCGCTGCCTCGACATTCGCACCCTGGGTAAACACCGCGACCCGCACGTCCTTGCCGGTACCATGCGGCAGCACCGACGACCCCCGCACGACCTGGTCCGATTTACGGGGATCGACCCCTAGATTGACTGCGGCATCCACAGTTTCCCGGAAGCGTGTCGCATGCATTTCGCGCAGCAAGCCGAAGGCTTCTTCGGCTACATACTGACGGCTCTTATCAATCTTTTCCCGAAAGGTTTTACGTCGCTTACTCAACTTAGCCATGTCTACATTCCTTCCACATCAAGGCCCATGCTCCGGGCACTTCCGGCAATGGTGCGTACTGCAGCTTCACGATCGGCACCCGTGAGATCGGGCGATTTGGTATCGGCAATTTCCTCGAGTTGTTCGCGCGTTACCTTGCCGACTTTTTGCGCGTTGGGTCGCGCGCTGCCGGTCGAGATACCCGCCGCTTTTTTCAACAACACGGCCGCCGGCGGTGTCTTGGTAACAAAGGTAAAACTGCGATCATTATAAACCGTGATCACTACAGGGATAGGCAGGCCCGCTTCAAGATTCTGCGTCTGCGCGTTAAATGCCTTGCAGAACTCCTGGATATTGACCCCATGCTGCCCCAATGCCGGCCCCACCGGTGGGCTCGGTTTCGCTTGCCCCGCCGCCACCTGGAGCTTCACGTAGGCCTGGACTTTTTTCGCCATTTTGTAAACTCCTCAAATTCAAAACGTTCTTTGGATACAATGTCCGCTATCATGGCTTGCCGAACATCAGCCTTATCCAGGCCAACCCAGGCCAGTGGAAAAAGGCACACTCATTGGGGGAACAGAAGATGCGCGGAGAGCCCGTGCCAGGTGAAACACACGCGCTATGCGGATTCCCCCAGGCTAACCCTTTTCAACCTGGTGGAACTCCAATTCGACCGGTGTGGACCGCCCGAAGATTTGCACTGCGACAAGAAGCCGACTTTTTTCGTAGTTGACTTCTTCGACCACGCCATTAAAGTCATTGAAAGGCCCATCAATAACCCTGACTACTTCGCCCGGCTCGAACAGAACCTTGGGACGCGGCCGCTCGGTGCCCTCTTCGATACGATGAAGAATGGCCTGAGCCTCGCGATCGGAAATCGGCGCAGGGCGGTCGGCAGTGCCGCCGATAAACCCCATGACTTTGGGTACATTTTTGACCACATGCCAAGTTTCGTCGGTCAGTTCCATTTGCACCAGCACATATCCAGGAAAGAACTTGCGCTCACTGCGGCGTTTTTGGCCATCGCGCATTTCCACCACTTCTTCCGTGGGCACCAGCACCTGCCCGAACTTGTCTTCAACCCCGTAGCGCTTAATCCGTTCCTCTAGCGAGCGCTTGACCTGGGCTTCAAAGCCAGAATAGGCATGCACGACATACCAACGCAGAGCCATTTAACCGCCCGCGCCAATCAAAGATCGAACGATCAGGCCCAGCCCCATATCCACCAACCAGAGAAAAATCCCTACCAAGATGACAACAGCAATCACGACCAGTGTCGTTTGCACCGCCTCGGTACGCGTCGGCCAGACAACTTTGCGCAGCTCGGTACGCGAATCCTGCAGGAACGCCAATGTTGACTGACCGATTTGGGTGGTTGCGACGATGGCAACCGCAACACCGGCGATAACCAGCAGCGCAAGCACACGATAAAGGGTTGAGGCCGCCCCAAAATAATAAAAACCCAC
This sequence comes from uncultured Ectothiorhodospiraceae bacterium, assembly GCA_964345605.1. GTDB lineage: Bacteria > Pseudomonadota > Gammaproteobacteria > CAYFSA01 > CAYFSA01 > CAYFSA01. The sequence goes on along the minus strand of CAYFSA010000138.1, from coordinate 274 downwards.
TACCCCCGTCAGCAGCATCAAGACGGCAATAGCGAGCTTGGCAGTGTCTTTCATTGAACTGCGCGTTTTAGCTTGATCTACCATGGATCCATTTATCTGATGAGCGCGGCGGGAACCCGCCATGAATGGCAGGCCAGGAGGGACTTGAACCCCCAACCTGCGGTTTTGGAGACCGCTGCTCTGCCAATTGAGCTACTGGCCTAGTTTAATCGATTCATCACTCCAGAATTTTCGCGACGATGCCGGCACCGACGGTGCGCCCACCTTCGCGAAT
>CAYFSA010000137.1:3639-7804 GCA_964345605.1 uncultured Ectothiorhodospiraceae bacterium | reverse complement strand
CGAGCTCCAGAAAGCCCGGGAAGCGGAGCAGCAAGCCAATCAAGCCCGGGACAAGGCACAAGAACGGATTAAACAGCTCGAGCAGGAACTCACCGAACGGGATCGGCGCCAACAATTAATGGAGGAAGAAATGCACAAGGCCGAGGGACAAATCAAATTAATCACAGACGTCTTGCTACGCGAAGAAGGTTGATAAACAGTTAAGTATTTTCCTCGTTCCCACGCGCCGCGTGGGAACGCAGACCGGGCGCTGCGCCCGGTCAAGTTGCTGAAGGCAACGAGGTAGCCATACATCCCGAGCCATACCCCATGCTTACTTCGGGGAGACTGCCGGAGAGGCGTCCAGCCGGCCGCCCCTCCGCCAGCCACGTGATCCACTTGGCCTGTTTAATACTATGCCCCGCCATTTCACTTGTGCCGAGTATCGCCTGCTTGCCGCTTCGCCGCTGTTCAACGCGAATTGGTATGTGCATCAAAACCCAGCCCTGCGGCATGATCCCAATGCCCATGCCGATCCGCTCGGTCATTATTTAACCATCGGCGGCGCACTCGGCTACGCTCCGAGCGCCACATTTGATACTGCCTGGTATCTCCAGGCCAATCCCGATGTTGCCCAGGATGGCATGAATCCATTGGTGCATTATCTCATCCACGGTCAATACGAAGGCCGCTGGCCGAAAAAATCCCGGGCCCTGGTCTGGGAGCATCATTTGTGGCGCGGCCTTGACGCATTGATGCAACACCGGCTTTGGCAAATCCTGCGTAGCGAACCGCCGGGGTCCTTGGAAAAATCACGAGCGGCTTGGGCACTGGCGAGATGGCAGGCCTGGCAGGGCGATTGGGAACAATGCGCAAGCCTGTTACTGCAGCGTGGCGGCCTGAGCGTCATGAGCGCGAACTTCCGCGGTCCTGGTTTGCTGGCGGTGGATGCCTGTTGCCAATTGGGCACGCCCGCCCGGGCACGGCGTGTGTTACCGGTATTGCAAAGCGTGGCCGGCAACCATGCCGATTATTACCTGGCACAAGCCAATATCTTGTTGACCGAAGACCTGGCGGGGCAACCGTCTGCCAACGCAAAGAGGGTGGCATGGCTGAATCGCATTTGGCATAGGGCGGGTGTGCAGCCCATTCAATACCAGGATAGCCGCCGTCTTGCGCTGGATACGCTGCGTGTTTGCGAGCCCAACCAACTGCCGGGCAAGCCCAATAGCGCAAAAGCCCATCCGCTTGTTTCCATCATCCTGCCGGTTTTCAATGCCGCAGCGACCATCGCCACGGCGTTAACCAGCCTTTTTCGGCAAACCTGGCCTCATCTGGAGCTCCTGGTGGTGGATGATGCGAGCACTGACCCGACGTGGGCCCGCATGCAGGAACTCGCGGCAAGCTGTCCGGCGCATGTGTCCATGCGCCTGTTGCGCCATGAATACAATCGCGGCGCGTATGCGGCGCGCAATACCGGTCTGGCGGCTGCCACAGGCATGCTGATCACGACTCACGATAGTGATGACTGGTCCCATCCGGAAAAAATCGCCCGGCAAGTTCTGGCATTACAGCGTGCACCCCGGGCACGCGCTAGTGTCTCGCATTGGGTCCGGGCGACGGAGTCGCTGTATTTTCAACGCTGGCGTGTTGAGGAAGGCTGGGTATATCGCAATGTCTCCTCACTAATGGTTCGCCGTGAAGTCGTTGAAACACTGGGTTATTGGGACGAAGTGCAAGTAAATGCGGATACCGAATATTACTATCGAATAGTGGCCGCCTATGGAGCAGACGCCATTATCGAAGTCCTGCCGGGCGTGCCGTTGGCCTTTGGGCGTGCGGATAAACGCTCCCTGACGCAGTGCGGTGAAACGCATCTGGTAACCCAATTCAAAGGTTCCCGCAAGGATTACCGCGCTGCCTTCGAGCGTTGGCAGGCCCGGGCTGAACGTGCCGAGGATCTCTATATTCCCGCTGCAGCTGAGCACAGACCGTTTCCCGCTCCCCACGAGCTTTGCCGCCGGCAGCAGCAGGTGACCTCAACTGACGCGCAGGATCAGCTGCAATTCTCCGGTTGGTTCGATCCGGTTTGGTATGTTGCAAACCACCCGGAAATCCAAGGTCAGATAATCGACCCCTGGGAGCATTTCTGGTCGGTGGGAAGCCGGCAGGGGGTGGACCCAGGACCCGATTTCAGTACCACCGGCTACCAGGCCTATTACCAGGCAGAAATCGCGGGTGAGCAGCCGTCTCTGCCGCGTTCCCACGCAGCACGTGGGAACGCGGCAGAGTTGCCCCTACAGCATTTTTTACGGGTAGGCCAAGGCGCCGGGTATGTGCCACGACCGGTTTTCACCGGCCAGCAGCCTCTGCGGGCAGCCTGGCCGACGATCATGCTCTGCGCCCATCAGGTCAGCGACCGCGTGTATGGTGCGGAGCGCAGCTTGCTGGATATGCTGGGTGCCCTAACGGCATTGCAGCATAATGTTCTGGTAACGGTGCCGTCAGCTGCGAATCCTCAATATTTGGCCAAGCTGCGCACTCAGGCTATAGCCGTCGCGGTATTGCCCTACGGCTGGTGGCAAGCCAATAAACCGGTATGCCAGGTGACCGTAGACCATTTTCGGGCATTGCTTGACCGTTTCCATATTACCCGCTTGCATGCCAATACCCTGGTGCTTAACGAGCCGCTGCAAGCCGCGCGAGATCTGAGTATTCCCGTTTGGGTACATGTACGGGAATTGCCGGCCCATGATCCGGATCTTTGCGCGGTCTTGGCGGCCGCCAGCGAACAAATCGGGCGCCGGATATTGGACCTGGCGCATGGCATTGTGGCCAATTCCCATTGTGTGGCCAAGTGGCTGGCATCCCTGCGGCCGGCAATGCAGCAAAAGGCCGAAGATCCTCAGCCGCCGATTCACATCGTGCCCAATACCATCGATATGGCAACCTTGCTCGAGCTGCCATCCCCGAAGGCAGAGGCCAGTTGCTGTACGATTGGCATGCTGAGCAGCAACCTGCCCAAAAAAGGCTTGCATGATTTCGAACGCCTGGCCGCGGCCCTGGCCGCTCGCGATATCGCCGCAAAATGCTTGTTATTCGGGCCACGGACCGGGGTGCTTGAGGAGCTGCTCAGGCGCCGTAAATACGGTGAAGCCCCCGCGAACATTGATTATGCCGGCTATGCCGACACGCCCGCGCAAGCGATGCAAAGCCTGGATGTCGTCATTAACTTATCGCATTTTAAGGAATCGTTCGGGCGCACCGTGCTCGAGGCGATGGCTGCTGCCCGGCCGGTGGTTTGCTATGACTGGGGCGCCTTAGGCGAGTTAGTGGTCCATGGCGAAACCGGTTTTTTAGTCCCGTTCGGCGATATCCAAAATATGGCGGAACACATCGCCGTGCTTGCCTTCGATCGCCGGCGACTGAATGAAATGGGCCGGCTAGGCCGGGATAGAGCCAGGCGTGATTATTCCCCGCAAGCGTTCCAGACCTATATGGCCCGGATTTTTCGCCAGCATTGGTGCCGCCCTAACCCATGAGCCCAAAAGGAGCTTCTCAATGCTGTTTCCAAAGCTCTGTTGGGAGATGCTCGTCATCTTCTGGGTTCCCAAACGCAGCGCATGGAACCAGTGATGTATGCCGATCATGGCCTTCCTGTTCCAGGGCAAATTCGGCACGTATAATAACGGCCAATGACTCAGGCAATGGCACATATCGCCGTTCGTTCTGCTGACTAGAAGAGGCTGTGGGGTTTTGAACAGGCTGCCTCAAAGCCGGCCCTACAGCCTATGTCTGACAATTCCTTTATGGCGACTTGATATACTGTGTTGAAAAGACGCCGGTAGGGCGGTAGCGTATGCAATTGCCTTTCCTTGTTCGCTCTCGCCGTAGCGCGGGGAATTCGCTTGCAGCAAGCCGTATAATCATGACAACTGACACACTGAAAGACACCATCAAACGCGAACTGCCTGAACTGATGCGGGAAGATCCCGAAATTCGGGCATACATCTTGGAACTGACCCGCCAAGAATACGCTCCCCGTCAGGCAACAGAGGACAGGTTCGAGAAAACCCTGAACGAGTTACGCGAAGATCGGGAAAAGCAAACAGAAAAGTGGGAAGCCTGGGAGCGCAGATGGGAGGAATACCGGCAAGAGCAAGCGCGCAAATGGGATGAGCAGAAT
>CAYFSA010000137.1:0-3539 GCA_964345605.1 uncultured Ectothiorhodospiraceae bacterium | reverse complement strand
TGGGATGAGCAGAATCGTAAATGGGACGAAAACCAGCGCCGCTTTGACCAAGTCCATGAGGAAATCATGGCTCAAGCGAGGAAAGTTGATCGTACCCTCGGTGCCTTAGGCGCCCGGTGGGGAATACAATCTGAAAAAGCCTTTCGCGATGCCTTAGCGGGTATTCTGGAAGACAATTTTAACGTACAAGTAGTCAATGTAAGCGAATACGATGATGAAGGCATAGTGTTTGGCCGCCCCGATCAAGTCGAGCTGGATATCATTATTAAAAATGGTCTGTTACTGATATGCGAGTTAAAGTCGTCTATTGACAAAGCCGGCATGTACAGCTTCGAGCGCAAGGCCCGCTTTTACGAACACCGCCACAACCGCAAAGCGACTCGGTTGATTGTCATCTCGCCCATGATCGAGCCTAAGGCGAAAAAAGTGGCTCATCAATTGGGGGTAGAGCTATATGGAGACTCGCTGGAGGTGCAGAGTCTATGAGAGACAAAACCGAAACCCTTGCCTTACCCGGTTTTTGGCTGAAACGGCTTGCGGAAATGGCTGACGCATGAGTACAACACAAGCTTACGACCAGGATTACTACCTCTGGTTTGCCGACCAGGCGCGTTTACTGCGCGCGGGCCAATGGCAGCAGATCGATGTCGAACATCTGGCCGAGGAACTTGAAGACATGGGCAAGCGGGAAAAACGCGCCTTGCGCAGTCGCACCGTCATCCTGCTCGCACATCTGCTGAAATATGCCTACCAGCCAGACCATCGCAGCCCGAGCTGGATCGGGACCATCCGCGAGCAACGCAAGCAACTCCAAGAACTCATACTCGACAGCCCCAGCTTGAAAGCCTATTTCGCGGCAGACCTGGAGGACAGTTACCTCAGCGCCACCTTGCTCGCCGCTGGCGAAACCGGTCTGCCTGAAACCCGGTTCCCGGCGGCTTGTCCGTTTTCCGCCGAGCAGTTGTTGGATGAAGGTTATTGGCCAAAAGCGAGTGTCTGAATGCTTGCTATGTGTTTGGGTCGCATAATGCGTCCAATACGGCAGACGCGGTGGCGCGGACCAGTAAAATCATGCCTGGCCCCTTTAATCACTGTTCTCACGCGCTGCTTGGGAACGCAGATGGGGCGCGCTGCGCCCCGAATGTACTCGCCGCGGCGTGGAACCAGCAGGTCGGGCTCTGAACGATTTGCGACTACTGCCGGTAACAATTGATGCCTCTATTGCGACAAGCTAACGCCTCATGAGCGCCAAGCATAAGCCCAAATCTGGCCGTAAGCGCAACAAGCCCAAGGCAGCGAAAAAGCATAAGAGTCGTGGACTCGAGTCCATGTCTGGTGCACACGCCGGGACAAATCCCGCTGACGCCGTTGCCCAACCCGGCAACCTCGAGACGGGAGGAAATGCAGGAGCACTCAATCAGTCCCCCAGTAATGTCGGCGAGCTCATGGATTACGATCCGTACTTACTTGAACGCAGCCGCACCCAATGGCAATTCGGTGACTGGCAGAGCCTGGCCGCGATCGATCCCCATGCACTGGCCCATCACCCGCAGCGCGCCGAACTGAGTCTGCTTGCCGCTGCCGGTCATCTGCAAAGCCCCGAACCCGAGGCCCAAGCCCACGCCAAGACCCTGATCAAGCAGGCCTTCGATACCGGTGCCAAGCGGGAAACCGCCGCCCGTCTGTTGATCGGCGGTGTGCATGCTAACCTTGCCAAAAGTGCCGCGCTGGCAGGGCAATCCCGGGACCGGGTGCTGGGGCACTTCGAGCAGGCGCTGCGGATCGGTACACCGGGAGCGGATATCGGGTTACTGAGCCAGCCGAGTGCCATGCATCAGCTGGCCCCGTTAGCCGATATCCCTGCCGTCGAACATCTAATTCCGGCCCCGCTGCCTGTCAATCCGCGCCGGTTGGATCAGTCTGCAGCACCTGCCTCCCGCCTGGCGCAACAATCGCAGTCCGCAGCCTCGCCGGATGCTCAGAATCCCCCACTCTTTTATGGCCAGGTCGAGGTTGACGACGCGTCGTTCGCGGTTGGCTTTTACCCCGACGAACCCAACCATTACGCAAAACAGCCGGATGGCGGTCTGGCCTTTAAGCTTGCAAAAGGCAAACCTGGCTACCTGGTCAGCAATGAAAGCGGGCATTTCAATACGGCACCCAAGACCTGCCCGCTTGCACTCAAGCCCGATACCGCTTACGAATTCACCGCACACATTACCACTCAGGGAGGGGAAACACCGGTTGTCTGGGTGTTTGAGTACACCAACGGCAAGCAGAGCGAAAAGCGTTCCTATCCCACCGAAAATGGGCGCTGCAAGCAGATCTTCCGGACGCATGCGGCGATGACGAGTGCGGCGCTTGGCCTTCGCGTCAGTGGCGATGGACTGCTTGACCCAACCGTTTGTTGTTTTTATTTCAAGTCAAGTCAGGCCATGGCGGTTGACAAGGCGGGATCGACAGAGCAACTGCAACAACTGAGAATGACCTCTGCCGAATCTCACCTAGGACTAGAGAGTGATCGCTCAAGAAAAAGAGCCAAGGGCATCACTGCGCCGTCGCCGCCGATCCGAACCCTGCACGCCCTCGCCGGAACTGGCGGGACTTTGATAAGTCGCTGCCTCGCCGCTCAGTTGCACACCCATGTACTGAGCGAAGTCGATCCGCTCAGCCCCTTTGTTCCCGGCGGCTTTTTGCCGACGGATCTCATCGGCCTCAGTCGTTTCGGCTCACGTTCCGCCGACCAAGAGACCCAGATCGACCTGTTCCTCGCTGGACTGCGCGTGCTGTACGAGCAAGCCAACGACCATGGACAGGCACTCATTCTGCGCGAACACAGCCACGGTGTAATACATTTTGGCGAATCCATCCCCGAACGACCCGGGTTGCGCGAGATCGTCGGCCGCGCTTTCCCCGTCACGGGCGTAGCTATCGTCCGCCATCCGTTCGACGCCTTTTTGAATCTGCAAGATAGCGGTTGGGTACAGCACTTTAACCCGCCGACGCTTGAAGAGTACGCTCGTCGCACACACCACTTCCTTGATGCTCACGCCGACTGCTCGTTGATTCGCTACGAAGACTTCGTTGCCGAACCGCGGAGCACGATGCAGCGCCTCTGTGAGGAGTGGCGACTCAGCTACAGCCCGGATTTCGTCGACACCTTTGCCACCATCAAACTCTCCGGAGATAGCGGTCGCTGCGGCGACACCATCAGCCCGCGCCCGCGCCGACCGTATCCACCCACTTTAGAGCAAGAGGCGCGTGAGGCGGAGTCGTTTACTGCGTTGCTCCGTCGCCTCGATTACGCGTTTTAAAATTGCTACTTTGTGCTGATTCGAAACTGACCCTCCCCCCCTGTAACACGGAGAGACGCAGATGGCCCTGGCTCAACAAGATCTGCAACAAATCGGCGAGTACGTCAAAGCGCACATTGGCGACTGGATCGCCGAGCAAAGCCTTGGCAAACCACCGATGGTCTATGAGATCGAACTGCGCGAGCGCATGGTGCGCGTCGAGGAAGAGCTCAAGCACCAACGCGA
>CAYFSA010000136.1:0-7836 GCA_964345605.1 uncultured Ectothiorhodospiraceae bacterium | reverse complement strand
CCGCTTGGACGGCCTCAAAGCGCTTGTCCATGGCCTCAAAGCGCTTGTCCATGGCATCAAAACGCTTGTCCATGGCATCAAAACGCTGTTCCATCGCCTCAAAGCGCCTGTCCATGTCCGCCTGCATCGCTTCGATGCGCTTATCTACCTGATCGAAGCGCTTGTCCATCTGCTCGATGTTTTGCTGAATCAATTCCCGCTGATGCCTGAGCTCTTCTTCGACGCGGACCATGCGCTCGCGCAGCTCAACCTCATATACTGCCGGCGGCTTACCCAGACTTTGCTCGGCCAGCCATTCACCTAAGTGGGCTTTGATAAACTCAATATCTTCCTGGGCTAAAGCCATGCGATAATACTCTGAGTAAATAAATTACAGGATTTTAGCATGACGTCTCGATCCATTCAGGCCAACATCAAGAGTTTGTATCGTGCGCTGAATCAGCAGACTTGGAAGATGTTCGGCGCGGGCGCAGGGCGATCCGCTCAGGCTTGCGTGAAAAGAGCCGGCAACCGAGTTTTCTGCTGCCGTCATCAATCAGCCTCTTTCGTGATATTTAAGGTATCCGGAATAGCTACATGACTGACGACATAGCGATATTTGCCCGAGGCTTCCGGTTCAATGCGCTCCACAAGACGAACTGTTACCTCGACCTCGTCACCAAGACGGGCGGCCATTTTTTGCAGAAGTTTTTGTTCGTCATCAGCACTCCAGTGGGGAGTGGCTACCACCAGGATTTCGCAAAATGCAGTGCTGTGCTGGATAAATTTGAATTCACTTATAGATTTGAACTCCCGCAACACATAAATTACAGATAATGCGTGCATAATGGTGCCATCCCGGCGCACAACGAAATCAGTGGTGCGCCCGATGATTTCATCCAGTACATGCAATCCCCGTCCCTCCTGGCAAGCCTGATTTGAAAGGCGGACCATATCTCCGGTTCGGTAACGGATAAACGGTTGGGCCTCAGAGCATAGGCCAGTCAAAACGGCTTCTCCAACAGTACCCGGGGGGACGGGCTCGTCCGCATCGTTTACAACTTCGAGAATAACGCTTTCGCTTAGCAAGAGTTGTTGGCCAGCAGGGGACTCGTGGGCGATGAGGCCGCCATCCCGGCTTCCGAATTCATTCGCAACAGGCACACCGAAAACTTCTTCGAGCAATGCCCTTTGATGGGGAAACAGAGGCTCACCCGTTGTGCAAACGACTTTTAATTGCGGTAGCCGCAGCTTGATGCCGCGTGCCTTAACATGCGCACAGAGTAAAGTTAGACTGCTCGCATAACCATAAATACAAGCGGGCTTGAAGTCGTTAATCACTTTAGCGTATGCAGTCATTTGCGCTGGAGACATCTCGAAGGCATTTAACAGAACCTGATTGATCAAGCGATCTCGAAGCCTTTTGATACGATCCGTTTTATTGAGCTCCACAGGGGCGCCCCAGAGGAACAGCTCGCGATCGCCGATATTAACGCCCCACCAGCGCCTGGCCCGCATCCGGCCCGCGGCATCAGAGGCCTGGCGCAAGCGGCCAAAGTAAAAGGTCAACGGCGTACCCGTTGAGCCGCCAGTATTGTAAGCATACAAACCGCCGGGTACATCCTGCCAAATCATCCGGTCGCCGTGACGTCGAATGTCCGCCTTGGTCATAATGGGCAGTTTGCGCAATGCTTCCAAAGTGACGTCATGAGGTTCATGAATCGGGATGTCAGCCGCATGAATGCGTTCTGCATGCCAGGGGCAGTGGGCAGCGGCGATACGCAGCAAGTGGGTTAGTTTTTCGGCCTGAAGGCGCTCGATATCAGCTCGATCCAGCCACTGTGAAGCCTCGAGTGATGCTAAATAGGCGAAGGTCGGACGCTGCAGGATACGGTCCTGCAGCCGATACACGAAGTTGGCAAACAATGGAGGCAAGGGATAGACCTCAGATGGCTAATGGCTGAATGCAATGAATTCCCAGGCGCGACGACCTCAGCATCGCGGGTTCTGCAAGTGCATATGATAGCTCATTGACAGCCTCGGTGTCTCAGAACCGCGATCTCAGGGCCATGGTGATCAGGCGATCTGGTAATCGGGCGACATGGCGATCAGGCGCCGCCGTGTTAGGATAAGAAATCAATAAGGTTAGCTGATTGACCTTGAATCTTTATCCATAGAACTCATACGTTAGGCTATGACTCACGCCGCTATCCGCCTCGGTCTCATGCCGCCCTTGACAGGCCTGGTCCACCTCTATGGGCCGGAAATTTCTTGGGCCGGACAGATCGCTGTGCAGGAGGTCAATGCCCAGGGTGGGGTGCTCGGCCGGCCGCTCGAACTCATTATCGAGGATGACGGCAGCATGCCCGAATCGGCCTTGCGGGCCGCAAGTAAGCTGCTCGATGGGCATGGTTGCCAGGCCCTGATCGGTAATCTGCTCAGCAATTCCCGCATCGCGGTGGCCGATCAAGTGGCCGAACCGCGGCAGGTGCCCTATCTGAATTTTTCCTTCTCCGAAGGCAGTATCCGCAGCCGGTATTTTTTTCATTTCGCGGCGCTGCCCAATCAGCAGATCGAGCAGATGATCCCCTATATGTTCGAAGGCTATGGCCCGAAGATGTATTTCGCGGGCAATAACTACGAATGGCCGCGGGGCTCGATCGATGCTGGCAGGCGGGTCTTGGAGCAGCTTGGTGGCGAGGTGGTGGGCGAGAGCTATTACCCCATCGGTACGCCTGCCGATCAGCTCGAGGCCTTGCTCGATGATGTCGCCCGCGCCGGGGCCAACGTATTCGTGCCGTATTTCGCCGGAACCGACCAGATTAACTTGCTGACCCGCTTCGCCGAACGCGGTCTGAAACAGCGCATGGCGGTGGTGATGGGGCATTATGACGAGGCCATGGTGCGGTTCCTGCGCCCGGAAGTGCGCGAAGGCCTGTATTCGTCTAATACGTTTTTCATGAGCGTGGATACCCCGACCAGCCGGGCCTATTTCGAGCGCCTGGTCGAACAGCCGGAGGTCGACGGTATCTGGCCGGAGGGCAACGGCGTACTGACCAACTTCGGCGAAGGCACCTATGCCTGTGTCAAGGCCTATGCGCAGGCGCTCAACGCAGCGGGCAGTCTGGAGACCGAGGCAGTCCTGGCAGCCCTGGCGCGGGTGCGGGTGGCAAGCTGTCAGGGCGAGGTCGTGATGGACCCGGTCAGCCAGCATGCTGCCGTCAACGCCTTTCTCGCGCGCTGCCGGGCCGATGGTAGCTTCGAGTTGATGGAACGGTTCGGCCGCATCCCGCCCGTTATGCCGGCACGTTATACGGTATCAGGCAGCGAGCCGCTGGTTGTCGAACCACAGCCAGAAGCGCCGCTCGAGCCGCTGGCCGGGCAGGCGGGCAGTGTCGAGGGCATGTTTTCGCAAATTCTGGATGTCGCCGACATCGCGGTCATCGCCACCGATGTCCAGGGCCAGATTTACCAGACAAATCGCGGTGCGGCGACCCTGTTCGGCTATGGCGCGGATGAGCTGGTGGGCATGAGCGTGCATTTGCTTATACCGCCCCATCAGCGCCCGTTTCACCGCCGTGCCCTGGCCGCCTTTGTGGGCAGCGAAGCCCAGCAAGCGCGGATGGATGCCCGCACCGAGGTTACCGGCTATCGCAAGGATGGCACGCTATTTCCAGCCGAGGCTTCGATCCGCAAGTTCCACCATGGCGGCGAATGGGTCCTGGTTGCCACCCTGCGCGATATCACCCAGCAAAAGACGGCCGAGGCTGATCTGTCCTGGCAGGCCCATCATGATCCCCTGACCCGGCTGCCGAATCGGGCTCTGATCAAGACCCGCCTGCAACACGCCCTCGAACGCAGCCGGCATACCCAGCAAGGGGTGGCCCTCCTGTTCATCGATCTGGATAACTTCAAGCTGGTCAACGACACCTATGGCCACGATGCCGGCGATAGCCTGCTCGGCCGGGTGGCCGGGACCTTGCTCGAGCAGGTGCGCTCGGGGGATACGGTGGGTCGCTTAGGCGGTGACGAGTTCGTGGTCATCTGCGACCAGGTCGATAGCGGTACCCGCATCGAATTCCTCGCCGAGCGTATCAACGATGCCCTGCGCCTGCCCATGACCTTGCAAGGCACCGAGATCGTGACCACGGCGAGTATCGGCTTGGCCCTCGGCCATGGCGCGACGCACAGCGCCGAAGACTTGCTACGCAATGCCGATGCCGCCATGTATCTGAGCAAATCTGAGGGGCGGGATTCCTGGCGGGTGTTCAACGCGGCGCTGACCGAGCGCTCACGGCAACAGCTCGAGCTGGTCAACGGTTTGCGCCGGGCGGTTGAGCAGCGTGAGCTATATCTTGTATTCCAGCCGATTGTCGCTGCCCAGACGGGGCAGATCAAGGGTGCCGAGGCGCTGCTGCGCTGGGAGCCGGCGAGCGGTCCTGTGCCGCCGAGTGTGTTTATTCCGATCGCCGAGCAATCCGGGGCGATCGTGGCGATCGGCCGCTGGGTCTTCGAGCAGGCCTGTCGGGCCCGGGCCGCCTGGCAGGCGCGCTTCGGCCAAAAGGCGCCCTATCTGTCAGTCAATCTGTCGACCCAGCAGCTCAATGACCCTCAGATTGTTCCGACTTTCGCCGAGATCATCGAGGCCAGCGGAGCCGATCCGGCGGGCTTGCTGCTGGAGGTTACCGAAACCTCGTTATTCAGTGACGTGGAAAACAATCTGGCCCGGCTCAGGGGCCTGGCCGAGCTGGGCCTGAAACTGGCGGTGGACGATTTCGGCACCGGCTATTCCTCGCTGGCGCAGCTTTTGCGCTTGCCGTTGGCGACCATCAAGATTGATCGCGAGTTCATCGACGGCCTGGAAAAGCGCGATGATGCCCGGATTATCACCAGCGCCATCATTCGTATGGCCAAGACCCTGGAGAAATCGCTCATCGCCGAGGGGGTGGAAAACGAAATCCAGCTCTTCGAGCTGCAGGGGCAGCGCTGCGATAGCATCCAGGGCTATTATTTCTTCCGGCCCATGGATGAGGCTGCCTTTCTCGCTGAATATGCCCATCAGCAGCAGCAAACCTGGGAGGAACAAGCCAAGGTCTATTACCTGATCTATGTGAGCAAGGCCAATACGCAAATCGACGAGCCCGAGCTGGCCGAAATCCTCAAGGCCTCGCGCCGCTTTAATCGCCGGCATGGCCTGACCGGCTTTTTGATTTATCAGCGCGGCTATTTCATGCAAATGCTCGAGGGCCGCCAGGAGATCGTCGATTCACTGATGACCCGTATCACCGCCGACCCCCGCCATAGCGATGTCCGGGTAGTGGTGCGCAGCCACAGTCTGCGGCGCTTGTTCAATGAATGGACCATGGGTTATTGGGATATGAGCGGCAGCTTGCGCGGCAAGGAAGAATTTATGGCCTGGCAGCAACGCACCATCGATTTGCTGGAAGCGGCCGGCGACGCGCGCTTTTGCTACGCCTTCTTTGAAGCGCTGGCGCAGGCGAGTTAGCCGGCCCGGTCAATCCTGCGGTTTGAATCGGACGGTCAAATCAACGTATCCTACGTCTCCTTTGCGGGTCACCACACGCATTCAGGAAATCGCCGGGCAGGTGCCGCCTCAGTTTAGCGCGGACGTTTTGACCGCCGGTTTCAAGCCAGTCTAAACCATGCTAATCGGGGGGATCGTCTATGATCGCTAAACGGAAAGGTCGCCGCCTAGGTTCCCCCGCCCACGGCGGCAGCTGGGCCACACCCCGGCCGGATGGTCGGTAAGCCCCGTGCGCATCGGTCCGTATGCCTTAGCCAGTCCGGTGGTTCTGGCGCCCATGGCGGGCGTGACTGACCAGCCTTTTCGCCAACTTTGCCGAGAGTTCGGCGTTGGCCTGGCGCTAGGCGAGATGGTCACCGCCGAGCAGCGCTTGTGGCAGACCGCCAAATCCCGGCAACGCTTGCGCTGGGAGGCCGAGCCTGCGCCGCGCTGCGTGCAGGTGCTAGGTGGTGAGCCCCAAGCCTTGGCCCAGGCCGCGCAAGCCTGTGTTGCTCGAGGCGCGCAATTGATCGATATTAACATGGGCTGCCCGGTAAAAAAGGTCTGCCGGCAGGCAGCCGGGGCCGCGTTGCTGCGCGATGAAGCGCGGGCGGCGGCGATTCTCGAAGCGGTAGTGCAGCAGGTGGCGGTCCCGGTTACGCTCAAGATCCGCAGCGGCTGGGATGCGGCGAACCGCAATGCGGTGCGCTTGGCCAGGCTGGCCGAGGCCGCTGGGGTGCAAGCGATCAGCGTGCATGCCCGCACGGCTGTGGGGGGTTACAGCGAGCCGCCGGATTATGCCGTGATTGCTGCGGTCAAGCAGGCGGTGACGCTGCCGGTGATCGCCAACGGGTCGATCGCTAGCCCGGTACAAGCGGCGCAGGTGCTGGCTGCAACCGGTGCGGACGCCGTTATGATTGGCCGGGCGGCGCTTGGCCAGCCGTGGCTGCTCGGCGAGATTGGCGCCTATGTAAGCCGCGCTGAGCGGTTGCCGCCCTTGCCTTTGGCGACGCGGGCAGGGTGGATTGAGCGGCATTTACAGGCGATTTATCGTTTCTATGGTGAGAGCCTTGGGGTGCGCGTGGCCCGCAAACATATCGATGCCTATTTACGCGCCCTGGCTGTATCGGCCGAGCAGCGCAGGCCATTGCTGCGAGCCGTGACGGCCGCTCAGCAGCAGCGTATGCTGGCCGATTTCTTTGAACAACAAGTCGGGTCACAGGAGCTGGCGGCATGAATGGGGTTACCCCGCGAGTCCTGCAACAGCAGCAGATGTTAGAGGCCCCCGAGCCGGGGCTGCGAGAACCGTTGTGCGAGACGGTCCGGCGGGCGCTCGAACTGTATTTCAACGAGCTTGATGGGCATGAGCCGCCGCCGATGTATCAGATGGTGATGGACGAGGTCGAGCGCCCTTTGCTCGAAACCGTACTGCAGCACGCCGCCGGCAATCAGAGTCGAGCCGCGAGATACCTGGGCATTAATCGAGCGACCTTGCGCAAGAAACTGCGCTATTTTGGGCTGCTCGACGAACCTGCCTAACGCGTGCGAGTGCGCTGCGCTTGTTCGCCCTGTTAATTTTTTCACGTGATAAGGAGAATGATGATGACTGATCTCAGTAACGCCGAAGCGATCGCCACGGCGCGCGATTATTACAACAGCGAGGATGCGGATAATTTCTATTATCTGGTCTGGGGCGGCGAGGATCTGCATATCGGTATTTATGAGAGCGCGAACGACAGCATCGCCGCGGCCAGCACCCGGACCGTGGCCCGTATGGCCGAGCTGTGCCCGAATTTGGATGCCGCCGCCAAGGTGCTCGATATCGGTGCCGGCTATGGCGGCTCGGCACGTTATTTGGCGCGCCATTATGGCTGCCATGTGGATGCCCTGAACCTGTCGGAGAAAGAGAACGAGCGCGATCGGCAGAAGAACAAAGAGCAGGGCCTTGACCATCTGGTAGCGGTCTATGACGGCAGCTTCGAGAGCCTGCCGTTTGCCGACGCTAGCTACGATGTCGTCTGGAGCCAGGATGCCATTCTGCACAGCCCCGCCCGGGCCCAGGTGCTGGCCGAGGTGGCGCGGGTGCTGCGGCCTGGGGGCTATTTCGTGTTTACCGACCCCATGCAGGCCGACGATTGCCCCGCGGATGTCCTGCAACCCATCTATGACCGGATTCACCTGTCCAGCCTTGGCTCGCCGAGCTTTTATCGACAGACCGCCAAGGCACTGGGGATGGAGGAAGTCGGCTTCGAGTCGCATGCCAGCCAGCTGCCGTTTCACTATGGCCAGGTCCTGGCGGAATTCAACCGTCGCGCCGACGAGCTGGCCAGCTC
>CAYFSA010000135.1:0-7847 GCA_964345605.1 uncultured Ectothiorhodospiraceae bacterium | reverse complement strand
TTTTACCCCCCCCCCGCCGAACCTCCAGGCAGGCGCCGCGGTCGGTTAAAACCGACCCTACCCGGCAGCCGTAGATCGGGTTTGGCCTGGATGCCGACTTCTCGGCCAGAATGACGGCATGTGAGCCAGCGCTCGTCGAGTTAACGGCGCTCGCTCTCATCGCCGAATAAATCCTTGATGCTGGTGGCATCGAAAATGCCATCCAGCCAAGTGTCGAGCTGCACCTCAGAGGCAGCGGTGACGCGCTGCGCGGCCCAGGTTGGCAGCGGGCCAAAGCGCCGGGTGAGCAGTCGGTGCAACGTCGCGGCCTTTCCCTTGGCCTCACCCTTGGCAAAGATCGACTGATAGGCCTTCGTTTCCTCAAGTGGTGTCACTAGATTTAACATGGTCCAGATCTTCTGCGCGATCTTGCCGCTCAAGCGTTCAAAAAACCAAAACTCTAACACCTTCGACAATGTCTCGCGGGTTTCTGCGTCGAGCGGCGCTTGTTGGATCGTTTGCCAAAGCACGGGTGCACGTTGCGTCAGCTCGGCATCGCTGTCGATGATCAGCGGCGCGAACACCGCGACATAGGGATTGCCAGGCTCGCGGGCGAGCCACTCGCGCAGGAAGCTGTCGAGACTGATGCAGCGGATTGGCGAGCCGTACGCATGCACCCAGGCGGAAACAACTCTCGATGGTTGAGTGTGCGCGTCCGCTACGGGTACTGTACGCACGCGCCAACTGGTGCCTTACCTATATTGATTATCGAGAACAGCGGTCATGGAAATTACCTCAAATAAATCCAAAATTTGGAAGCTGACTGGAGTGGTGTTGTTGGGGCTGCTGGCCAGCTGCGTTGCCACTCATGACAAGCATGAGGCTGACTCGCAACCAGTCACCATTGCCGCGCCGGATTGGTATGATCAGCAATCGACAGCCGATCCTAATCATCTGGTTGGCTATGGCAGCGGCCCCAATCGTGATGCCGCGGATCAGCAGGCCCTGGCCGATATCGGGCGGCAGCGGGAAAGCTGGGTGCAAAGCGAGATTGACAGCCGGGTTGAGCGCAAGCGTGCCGGCAAGACCGATCGTTATTTGCGTCAGCGCATCCAGATTCAGTCGCAGCAACGCATTCGCGATGCCCGGCGGGTTCACGCCGCCAGCCAAGGTGGGCGCTATTTTGTCGAATGGCAAGTGGATTTGAGACCGCCTTGGCAAATCCTGGCCGAGCGGGTGTTGGCGCAATGGCGTCAACAGGATCAACGCCAGCCTGGTGACATTCAATGGCAAGCCCCCAAGGCATTGGCGCAGGCACGCTTTGCTGAGCGGTTGCGGGCGCGGTTGACTGATGCTTCTCAGGCCTCCCGCCAGCGTATACCGCTGTATCTCGACCGGCGGGATGAGTCCTGGTCGGTACAGCTTCTCGGGGCGAGTCAAACAATCGACAACCTCTTTGGGGTCCTCGATTTCAGTGTCTACGCGACGCCGAATCTTGAGCTTGCCGTCATCGACACCGCCGGGCAAGCGTTAGGTCAGCGCTTAACAGCGGGGCAACGTTTTTATTTCCGGCTGATCAATGACAGCACCTATCCGCACTGTGCTTTGTTCAATGTCTATCCAGACGGCCGCGTCAGCTTATTATGGCCGCCTTTTAACCTCGCAAACCGCCAGCGCATCATACCCAACCCGCTGGCAAACAATGATAGTTTCGAGGCAGCCACCTTAGCCGATGGCCAAGTCGCCTTGGACACCTATCTCGCTGTTTGCACCGCTAAACTCGATGGGCTGACCCAGTTTCGCATGCTGCGTGCCGATGCCGGCTTTGTCCAAGGGCAAGCTGCCTATCGAGCACACCGCCTGGTAGAATGGCTGGATACTATGGACCACAAGGCGGTGGCCGCTATCGAGGTCGAGAGCGTGCCGCACGGAGACAAATAGGGAATAAGGCAATTTTGGGAGCATAGAATTGACCTCAAAATCGTGCGACTTAAAGTCGCACCTACAGGCTTGGCACCATTGTATGAGGGATCACGAATCTCGCAAATCGGCCAAAAACAACCACATCGATTCGGCACTTGGGGTGGGGGCGCTTAATACAGCACATGTTTGGGTATCGGCAATGCGGGTGGAGCCTGTCCGTCTGGGGGAAGGCGTTAGGCAGTGCGCTTGTAGCAACCCTGCTGATGATGGCCAGCGTAGCAGCCGAGCCAGGCTATGACATCGCTCTCGAAGGGGTGAACAAAGCTCAGCGCACTAACATCCAGGCCTTCTTGACGCTCTACCAACGCCGCGAGGAGCCGTTTCCAGGCGAGAAGCGCCTGCGTGAGTGGGCCGAACAAGGCAAGGCCGAAATTCATCAGGCCCTGCAGCCGTTCGGTTATTATAGCGCCGAAGTTGAGCTGACCCTCGACCAGGACGGGCAAGCCTGGCTGGTGCGTTATGACATTACGCCCGGCGAACCCGTGTTAGTGACGCGAAAGCAGTTCGATTTGCAGGGGCCCGGACAGGACGATCCGGCCCTGCGGGCGGCATTGGAACAATTCCCCCTCGACCATGGCGACCCGCTGGATCACGGCACGTACGAAAGCGGCGTAAATGGGTTGCGCTCGGCAGCCGAGGCGCGCGGTTATTTCGACATGGAAATTACCCGGCGCCGGGCCGAGGTCTTTCCCGAACCGTATGCGGCCAAGATTACCTTGCAAGCACAAACGGGGGAGCGTTATCGGCTCGGCGAGGTGCGCTTCAAGCAGCAAACCGAGTCGATCCTGAAGGAATCCTTGCTGCGCCGGTTCGTGAGCTTCAAGCCGGGCGAGCTCTACCAGACCAGTACTCTGGTAAATTTCCAGGATGGTCTGGTCGCCAGCGAATACTATGATGTGGTTGACATCCTGCCTCAGCCTCAGGAAGCAGGCGCGGATTTACAGGTGCCGATCGATGTCGAGCTAGTGCCGAACGAGCGCCATCGGGTGCAGGTCGGCGCAGGCTTTGGCACGGATACCGGACCGCGCGCGCGGCTGGACTGGACCATCCGCCGGCTCAATCGCAGCGGTCACCGGCTGCGCACCGAGGCGGGCGTCTCTTTCGTCCGCCAGGGGCTTATGACGCGCTATGAGATCCCCGGGGCACGCCCGGCCACCGATCATTATTACCTCAGCCCACGGATTGAGCGCACGGTTACCGATACGGCCGAGAGTAAGACTCTGGCCCTGAACGTCGGCCATACCCAGCGGCGCGGCTTTTGGAGCCGGAATCTGTTCATCGAGGCCAGCCGCGAAATCTACGAGGTCGGCGGCACTACTGAGAAGGGCTTTTTCCTGATTCCCGGCGGCAACTGGACGCGCAAACGCAGCAATGACCCGCTGTATCCGACGCGCGGCAGTCGCCTGTTTCTGGAGACCAAGGGGACATCGACAGCCTTCCTGTCGGATACCAGCTTCATCCAAGGGACGCTGGAGGGCAAACTGGTACGGGCCCTGTTCAGCGAACGTCATCGCTTACTGGTAAGGCTCAAGCTGGGCTTTACCGAGGTCACGGATTTCAATCGCTTGCCGGCTAGTCTGCGCTATTTTGCCGGCGGCGATCACAGCGTGCGGGGCTACAGCTATCAGTCGCTGGGCCCGGTCAATGCTGAGGGCGAGCGCACCGGGGGGCGTCATCTAATGGTCGGCAGCCTGGAATACGATTTTCGTTTCCTGGACAAATGGAGTGTGGCGATATTTGTGGATCACGGCAATGCCTTTAACAATTTCAGTGACGACCGGCCGACCAGCGCCGGCGGTGGACTGCGCTGGCTGTCGCCGATCGGCCCCGTGCGCCTGGATTTCGCCCATGGCTTCGAGCGCGATGCCGGCGATACGCAATTATTTCACCTGATCATCGGCCCGGATCTATAACTAATGTCCAACTCTCCATCTGCTAAAGCCGCGCCACCGTCCCAACCTACCAAGCCGCGCCGATGGCGCCGGCGTCTGGGCAAATGGCTGTTTGGCAGTCTGCTCGCCATTGTCTTATTGCTCGGCGGATTGCTGACGCTCGGCATCGGCCTGCTTAGCAACGAGGGTGGGTTGCGCTGGAGCGTCGCTCAGCTCAAACCTTGGTTGCCGGGCGAGCTCGAAATTGACCGTTTGGACGGCCATTTGTTCGGCCAGCTAGCTGTCGATAAGCTGCGGTACACCCAGACCGATGGCCTGGCTGTACAGCTCGCCGAATTACGGTTCGATTGGCACCCCGGTGCCCTATGGCAGCGCCGGCTGCAGCTCGAGCGTTTACAGGTGCGCGGCCTGGAGCTGCAGTTGCCGCCTGCCGCTGAACAAGCGCCCGAACCACCGCCGGAAAAAGCCGAGCCACTCAGCCTACCCGATGTGCAACTACCCATTGCAGTGCATATCGAGCACGTTGCCCTGGCCGATATTCGTGTATTGCAAAAACCTGCACCGCAACAGGCTAACCTTAACAAGGAGCGGTTTTATCGAGTCGCTGCTCAGGCCGACATCCCGGCCACTGCCGACACTGCCCCCCTATTCCAGCTTGACAAGGCTGAATTGGCGCTGCGCCTGAACCGTAACGGCCAACTAACCCTCGAGCGTTTGCAGGTGGCGCTGCCCGAGCTTGAACTTAATACCGCGGGCCAGGCGACCTTGAGGGGAGATTACCCCCTGGATATTCAGCTTGATTGGTATTACGCGGGTAGCGATCTGCCGCGGCTGGATGGGCAAGGTCAACTGACTGGCAGCATTGCGGATTTAGTGATCAACCAGCGCTTGACCGGCCCCGTCACGGCTCAGCTCGACGCCAACCTGCAAGAGCCGCTGGGTAAGCGCCGCTGGCAAGCGCAGCTGGCCTTGCAGATCGCCGACCTCAGCCAATTACCAGCGGCGGGCTTGCCGCCAGGCAAGGCCGATCTCGAGCTGCAGGCACGCGGTGATGATCAGCGCATGGCTGCTGAGCTAACGGGCCGGGTTCGCGAAACACCCACGACCCTCGGCGAGTGGGATCTAACTACCGAGCTGGCTTTCGATGTAAGTGCCCTGCAGCTCACGCTAGGGCGACTGGCATTGCATCAAGCAGATGCACCTGGCTCGTTACGCCTGAGCGGCACCGCCGATCTTGCCGGTGAGTTGCCCCAATTGCGCCTAACCGGTTTATGGCAGCAATTGGCCTGGCCGCTGGGCACGGCACAGCCGACCGTGACCAGCGACAGCGGCGGTTTGGTGTTCACGGGCACGCCTGACGACTATCAGCTCAGTGTGCAGACCCGGCTGGCTGGTGCCCAGATTCCGGCAGGCTGGTGGCAGCTCGAGGCCCAGGGCAGCACCGAGGCGGTCACCCTGGAGCGGCTACAGGGCGAGCTGTTGAATGGCAAGCTGACCCTGGCCGGCCAGGCACAATGGGCGCCACAGGTCGACTGGCAGCTTGAGCTGAGCGGCGAGGCGCTCGATCCGGGGGTAAAATACCCGGCCTTACCCGGCCAACTCGATTTCCGTATCACCAGTGAGGGCCAGTTAGGGCAAACCCTGCAAGCGCGCACACGCATTGACAAGCTGACCGGCGAGCTGGCGGATTATCCAGTCAGCGGGCAGGGCAGCGTGGCAATCGCGGGCGACACCATCCGGGTCGAGGCGCTGGCACTTCGCTCGGGTGAAGCCGAGCTGCAGGCGGCCGGCCAATTGGCTGAAACGGCCGCTGCTTTGGATTGGTCGCTGAATGTGCCGGATATGGCTAAGCTCGTACCGGGGGCAACGGGCCAAATTGCCGGCAGGGGCCAGATTGGCGGCGGCCTGCAGGCACCGCAGGTGACCTCGGAATTGACGGTAACCGGGCTGGCGATCGCCGGCCTTAAGCTGGCACGCTTGACCAGCGACATCGATGTCGATCTCGGGAACGGCGGCCAGCTTGACCTGATGGTCGAGGCCGCGGACCTGGCAGTAGCCGAGCAGCAGATTCGCCGTATTCAGCTCCAGGGCGAGGGCGCTGTCGACGCGCATCGACTTACCCTGGATGTCACCCGCAGCACACCTCCAGACTCGCCGGACACGGCTGCCGATACCCTGCATCTGGCCCTGGCCGGCGGTTATCAGGCGCCGGCCTGGATGGGACACATCGAAGCCCTGACAGTCGATTCCAGGCTTGCCGGTGAGTGGCGGCTGCGCGAACCGGCTGCGCTGCGCGCCGGTCCCGAGCAGGCCCGCTTGCAGGACTTTTGCTGGCAGCGTAGGGCCGGCGCGATTTGTCTGGAAGGCCATTGGCAGCCGACCGGCGGGCAGGCCGAGGTAAACCTGAGCGATCTGGAGCTGGCCTGGGCCGAGCCTTTCCTGCCGCCAACCCTGACGCTGCTGGGTAAGCTCGGCGGCCGTATTCAGGCAAGCCTGGGCGAGCAGCCCACCGCCACCGCCGAGCTCCATCTCGATCCGGGCGCGCTGCGCTATACCGAGACCGGTGCCAAACCGCTGGAATTCGCCCTGGGGCCGGCCAAACTGGCGGCCGAGTTCGGTACCGAGCGAGTGCAGATCGATGCCGACCTGGCTGTGGGCGAGCGCAGTCGCCTGCAGGCTGTGGCCCGTTTGCCGCGTACCGCCCTGCAGGCCGATCCCATGCGCGCGCCCCTCGACGGCCGCATCCAGCTCGCCTGGGACGATACCGACAAGCTGCAATGGCTGGTCGAGGATTTCGTTGAGCGCGTCGACCTACAGGCACAGGGCGATCTCACCCTGGCCGGCCAAGTAGGCCAGCCCCGCATTACCGGCACCACCGAAATTACTGGCCAGGTCGACGATATTAAGGATTTAGGGATAGACCTCAAGCCGGTGACCCTGCAAATCCGTGGCACCGGCAGTGATTACCTCGATATCCAGGGTGAGCTGGTCTCCGCAGGCAAGCTGCGCCTCGACGGCCGCATCACTCTGGACTCGACCCAGGGCTGGCCGACGTATCTGGCCATTACCGGCGAGCGCGTGCAGGTGGCCGATCAGCCGCGCATGCGGGTCTGGATTACCCCCGCTTTGCGGATCGGCTACCGGCCCGAATTGCTAACGGTCGCCGGTGAGCTGACCGTGCCGATTTTGAGCCTGGAACCCAAGGAGATCCCGCCCGGCGCCAAACAGGCTTCCGCCGATGTGGTTATGGCCGATGCGCCGCCACCAGAGCCCGCAGAACCGCCCATGCCAATCGATGCCGATATTCGCCTGACGCTGGGCGAGCGGGTGCGTTTCCGCGGCTTTGGGCTGGACGCTAAACTCGGCGGCTCGTTGCGAGTGGCGCAAAAACCCGGCGAGAACGCCATCGCGACCGGTACGCTGCGGATTCGCGAAGGGGCCTACACAGCCTACGGGCAGGATTTGCGAATTGAAAACGGTCGACTCATGTTTGCTGGCACCAGTGTGGATAATCCAGGCCTGGATATTCGCGCGGTGCGCGAGGCTGAAGAGGTGGTCGCCGGCGTTAAAATCAGTGGTGTGGCTAAGAATCCCGAGCTGTCCTTGTTTTCCCAGCCGCCCATGAATCAGGCTGATGCCCTGTCCTATCTGCTGACCGGCAAACCCCTGCGCGGCACCTCGGATGAGGAACAGGAATCGCTGAACGCCGCTGCCGCCGGGATGAGCGCCGCCGGCGGCTTGCTGGCCAATGATCTGCGCCGGCGCCTGGGCTTCGAGGAATTGCAGTTCCAGGGCGGCGAGGATGTACAAAGCAGCTCCATCCTGCTCGGGCGCTATCTGACCCCGCGGCTTTATATGAGCTATGACGTCGGCCTTACCGGTAAATCGGAGGAAGTCAAGTTGCGTTACGAACTGACCGAGCGCTGGGCACTGGAAACGGCCAGCGGCGAGGAAACCGGCGGGGACGTGATTTATACCATCGAGCTGGATTGA